>JAAUPF010000061.1 GCA_012034575.1 Richelia sp. CSU_2_1
GGTAGTGGTGGCGCGGGAGTGGAGTGGCGTCGGTGTCGGCGCGGGTGTGGGTGTCGGCGCGGGAGTGGCGTCGGCGTCGGTGTTGGGACGACGGTACCGCCAAATTCAAAAGAACCGCTATCTACGATCGCCCCTGGAATTGTATCACCGTCGATCGGACGAGTCGCGCCGCGCTGATCCGTAGTGGGGGCACCTGCTGCCACACCTTTGTCAATTGCCGGACTTCCTGTCAGCAAAGCCCTAACTAAAGCGCCGTTAATCGTTTGCAGGGGGCCTAGCAGGGGGTCGGCGATCGTAATGCTGGCAGTCGCATTGTAATCGTTGAAGTTATTGGTTTGTTTGACCGGCCACTGAAAATTTCCTCCTTGGTCGGTTAATTCTTGGTTGGTGTGTTGTTGAATTCCCCAAGGGTTCCCACCGTTGGAGGATGTATTGTTAGAAAAAATCGTGTTTTTGACACTGACAGTCGCGTTGTTAGCTGAAATGCCTCCACCTACCCAACCGGCTTTATTATCAGCAATCGTGGTGTTGACAATTGTGGTTGGTGCGTTGTCAAGCAGCATACCACCACCGACATTGCCAAACCCATCAAGGGCAATAGTAGTAACTTCGTTGCCAGAAAAGGTGCTGTTAGTAATCGTCGTCGGCGCGTCTTTGACCCAAATACCGCCACCTTGACCGGGGGCTTTATTACCGGCAAAGGTGGTATTCGAGATAGTGAATCCCCGGTTGGCACCGTTGTTCATTTGCACCAGCCCGCCACCGATTCCACCACTGCCACCATTGGGCAGTGGCAGAATTTCGTTGTTCTCGAAGGTGCTGTCGGCAACTGTTACGCTGTCTTGGGTGCCCGTGAACAGGTAAGCCGCGCCGCCTTCGCCCCGGCCTTTGTTATTGCGAAAAACGCTTTTGGTGATGTTAATCGTACCCGAAGCTTCGTTAGTAGAACTGGCGCGATCGGTATAAATTGCGCCGCCGAAGCCCCTTAAAAAAGAATTGCCGTTCGGATCGTTTGGGGCAAATACGGCTGCGGTGGTGTCGTTGCCGGTGAATGTCGAGTTGTCAACGGTTAGTTTGGCGTTAAGGCTGTTGATAGCCCCACCATTGATACCTTTGTTGTTGGTGAATTCGCTGTTGCGAACGATCAGGTTTTTGTTACTTACAAAAGCAATACCTCCGGCACCGCGTTCGTCGTTAGTTGCGGTGGCGGTATTGCCGGTAAATTTGCTGTTGGTAACGGTCAGGGTATTATTCCAGCCGCTGAAAATGGCACCGCCGCCTTTGTCGGCAGTGTTGTTAGTAAACTGCACGTTTTCTACGGTCATCGCCACTTCGTCTGTGGTGCCGATCGCGCCGCCGTTCTCGGTAGTTTTACCGTTGGTGATGTTGAGATTTTTTAGCGTAAAACTGGTGGCGGTAACAACGTTGGCATTGACAAAGAAGGCTCGGGATGCGTTGTTGCCGCTGATGGTTAAACCTGCTGCTGCGGCACCGTCGATCGTGAGGTTTTTGCCAACTGGAATTTCGAGCTGACCGCTGGTAAGGGTGATGGTTTGGTTGGCTAAACCGGGTGCGAAGGTAATTGTATCGCCAGCAACTGCGGAGGCGATCGCCGCTCTTAAAGATCCGGGGCCGCTATCAGCATTAGTGGTGACTTCGATCGTTGCTAAAGATCCTTGATAGTTTGCCATTGCTTCCGGCGATAAAGCCAGTGGCGTTTCAATTTCACCTTTAGCAAATTCTAAGTTCCAGTCGCCGCCCCTACCAGTGATGTTGGTGGACGCTGCAACATCTGCTCCTGTTAATTCAGCAAGTTTGCTAACAAAATTAGCGCCCGCACCCGACGCTACATCGCATCCGTAGACCATAACATCAGCTTGCGGGGCCAGAGAAGTTTGCCATTTTTCCAACTGGCTTTTGTATTGTTCGATGTTATCCGAACCCAGAGTAGTGTTGCCCAGTTGCAGGCTGCCTTCACTACCGTGAGAAATAATGTGAACTGAGTCGATCGCCCCGTTAGTAGAGGCATACTTTTCTAGTTCTGAGGTAATTTGTTCGATGCCGTTTTTGTCCCGATCGAGCAGGATTACCTGCTGTCCCGGCAGCACGCCCGCCGCTATTGATTGGTAGTCTTCTACCCCAGCATCAATAAAGACTATGGCACGCGGTGGCAAATCTTTCAGGGAAGTTTGTGGAGTGAATTGAGCGAACGTAGCTGTCATTTTAGATTCTCCGTTAATGGCATTATTGGTAGATACAGCCTGGGAGTAATCTCATCAGAATCATTCTGTTTTAACCTAACACATATTTTCGGACAAATTCAAGAGATGAAAATATTTTATTTGTTGTTATTTTGTCCGGAATTTGCTTTTAGGTTTTGTAGATAGTTAATTTTTGGGAGAGGTATATGCCCCAAAAAACGCAATTTTTTGCACGATCGTTTCCAACAGATAGTGGGGCATCACTACTGTTTAATTTTAGTAAATAGTATGCGACCTAAATACAAACAACAGGATTTAGACGCAATACGATCGCATCCGTGCAGCCCAAATTAGCTCGATCGAGGGTTGGATCGGGTGCAAAATTTAAGAGCGATCGAACGTACTATAAATGCGGGCGATCGAAATTCCAGACAATTCAATACAAATGCCAACAGAGTTTTCTGGCATCAATTTAAAGATTGAAACTGCTCGATCGATACCGATTTGCGATCGGAAAATTTCTGATTTCAATGGGGCTAACTGGCGCACAACCCACAATTTTTAGTTAGCCACCTCAATTAAATTTGTGAAAGCTGGCACAAAATAGCTCGGTTTGCGAGCAAACTTGCGACTTGATGGTTGAATGACGATCGAGATATTGAAGCAGAAACCGCGTTTTTCACTTCGCGCGCGTCAGTGCTATTTCTGTTGAAAATTCTGTTAAAATCGAGCATTTAGCTTATCCCTGAAAAACATCATGCTAGCAGCACTTCTAGAGTTGATTGCAATGCAGGTACGCAGTAGAGAGACAGCAGTGTTTTGTCCGTACCCGATCGCAAGCAATTAAGAATTGCTGTATTATTATCAGACAACCGATCGCGCGTTTTAGCCTCAAATAATGTGTCACTGTTTCGATCGGCCTGGGTTAGCAAGTTTGGGTTGCCAGATTGTTCCCGAAAGCGCCAAAAGCTTTGCCAGAGATGACTTATGATTAACCCTGAAACATTATAACAAGGGCGATCGGCGCGATCGCGGCAGTCAAGTGCAACATCTTTTTGAGTTGGGGAACTGTACCATTTTGAGAATTGGCTGATTTGCAATTTGAGTTGATGCAAGCAGTGGATAGTAAAGCCTAAATGCGACTTATCGGGACTATCCTGGCAAAGTATTTTTAGAGTGTCAATCTTTCCAAAGGTAGAGGCAGTTTGCGACAGATGTGGATTATTTAACTCGACTCCATCCGATCGAGAATTAAGTGCGATCGCCAGTTTTCGGAGCAAAATTGTAGAGACAACAAACCAATCACCGTGAAAACTGGAGTCGATCGAAGCAATGCTTTTGGAAGCAAGAGATTCGTCTGTGAATGCGGAACTTGTTTCGTGAGAAAGTGACATACTCCTGGCTCCAAGATAGTGCTATTTGGTAGATACACCTCTGGAGTCAGACTGTCAGGTCAGGTAAGTATTGAAGATACCGATCGTGGGACGCGGTTGCTTCATCAAATGTTATTCAACCCACCTATCACTTTCACCCATTTTTGTCGCGATCGCATCCGCGATCGCACGGAAATTTACAAATTGCGTGATTTTACTTAGTGGTAATTGGTAATTGGTAATTGGTAATTGGTAATTGGTAATTGGTAATTGGTAATGACGCAATTCTCCCACTCTCCCACTCTCCCCCTCTCCCCGCAAGGGGACGGAAACCTTTCGGTTTATGCTCTAACTGACTTACCACCTGGTTAAACTTTCCTAAATTATCTCCCCGCAAGGGGACGGAAACTAAGGATGTTATTATCAGAAATATCGCTCACCCCAAAATACCGCCAGGGGTTTAAACCCCTGGCGGACTGCGGATGTAATATTTAAACAGAAATTACCCACAAACCAAAGAAACCGGGTTTTTCCCCAATTTGCGGGCGAAAACCAAAGATTGTCGTAAAAACCCGGTTTCCAAACACCCGCGCAACTCCGATAGAACTTATCTGCGTTTATCTCCGTTTATCTGCATTCAATCTGCGGTTATATTTAATATCAATCAGCAGAAGACGGCGGTTTTTTCCCAGAGTTGCGGATATTAATTACCTTGCTGAGTACGTCAAACCAAAAAACTGCTCCCATCGAAATAGCCACACCGCTAATAATCCAACCCAAAATTTTTAACAAAAAAGCCTGCCACCACACATTACTATTACTATATTTTGCCAATTTATTAGCTTCGCTCCATCCCAAAGGCAAAGCTAAATTATCCAAAGCCCGATCGACCTCAGATTTCACTTTTGTTAAATTTGTTAAATTCCCCTGTCGGTTTTGGGCATTATTTGCAACTATCTGCTGCGCGTAAACATTCACGGTCGATCGCAACTGCGAATCCTTCGACAATCGATTAATAATATTGAGACTGTCGGCATTAGAAAAAATCGCGATCGACGTGCCGATTAAAATAGCAACTCCCCTCGCATTCCGCTTGTAAACACCTGCTGCCCGCTGCATCGATCGATCGAACCAAACTTGAATTTCTTGCTGAAATTTCTGCAACTGTTCCTGAGTATTTGCACTGTTACTTTCCGCGCGCTGCGCTAAAAACTCAAGGCTGTTTTGCAGCGATTCCGGCATACTTTCAACTATTTCTACAATTTGTTGGTAAATCGGACTGCCTACTTTTTCTTCCAAAATTTCCGTTACCGTATCCTGAGTTGCCCTAACTTTTCGCATCGCATTTAAAACATTGCTCAAACTCGGCTGCAATTGCGATCGCAGCGCCTCCCGCTCGACTTCGCTATCCAAAGAAGTTTTGACAAATGCCATCTGTCTGTGAAAATCCCTACCAGCAACCTCAGTTTCCGGCAGGTAAATCTGAGAATCGTTAATATAAAAACCCAGTTTTTCTGACATTCGATCCAAAGCAGCATTCAAACTGCTGCAATTGTTTTTATAATCTTCCACAACTCGATCGAACTCCACAGCCAGCCACGTAAATTCTTCTTCGATAATCGGTCCGACGGATTCCGGCAACTTCAGACTGTTGGCGATCGTTTTAATTTGCGCCAACTGCAAATCTTTAAATTTTTCCAACCGAGATTCAGCGATCGATCGCAGCAAAGGAGCAATCTTTAAAGTATCCAAAAGACACTCCGAAAAATTTTCCGATGCAATGTAAGAAGGTCCCGAAGACTTATTCCCAAAAACATTGCGCCTCCCGGTCATGCGGCGATAAAATGCTCCCATACCGTGCGTAAAATTGCGGCACATTTCTAAGAACGGCCCTTTAGCTTCCTGATTCAAATCGTTAACGATCGGATTGTCATAAATTGAATTCGCAAAATGACCGATTTTCCCAAGTTGCAGCTCATCTTTCACCGCTTCGCTACCGCCAGAAATCAAAGTTTCGATCGACCTTTTTAAATGTTGGGCCCGCCACTGCAAAACAGTAGCAATCAATTCCTGAATTTCTGAAGCCAGCAAGCTTAAAGTCAGGTAAATAAAAACTAAGCCGATGATAATATCTATAACTACAGGTAAGTTCATGACCGCAGAGAAAAAAGAAGGAAAAGAGAAAAAGCCCGCTTTTAAGCGCGTTAGCTGCTATCTGAGTTTGCCACCAATTGCGCGCAAACAAGATATTTAGTAATCTTAAGTCATTAAAGTCTCTTAATTTATGCCAGAAAATTTTTATTGGGGCGATCGCAAATATCAAAATCCCTTCAATAGCAAGTATGCAGACACGCTTTGGGTTCTAGCATTTCTATTGGCTGCGATCGTAATTTTCCAACTAAATCTAGGCGGCCTAGCTTTGCGGGATTGGGATGAAGGCATTGCAGCCCAAGTAGCGCGGGAAATCGGGCGCGGCGGTTCGGCTTGGCTGTATCCCACCCTCAGCGGCACGGCTTATTTCAACAAGCCGCCTTTAGTACACTGGCTGATGGCGGCGTGTTTTGCAGCCGGAGGTATCAGCGAATTGACGGCGAGATTCGTGCCGGCGATGCTGTGCGCGACTTCCGTACCCCTGCTTTACGCCGTCGGTAGGGAATTATTTCCCCAGCAGCGGATTGTCGCTATTTTTTCAGCCCTTGTTTACCTGACGCTGCTGCCGGTACTGCGCCACGGGCGTTTGGCGATGTTAGACGGGGCAGTGTTGTGTTTTTTGCTGGCAGGAATTTGGTGTTTGCTGCGATCGCGCCGGGATTTGCGCTACGCTTTGGCTGCGGGCATCGGTTTCGGACTGATTTGCTTGACAAAAGGCGTGATGTTGGGGATGCTGTTAGGCGCGATCGGTTTTTGCTTCCTAATTTGGGATACCCCGCGCCTCATTTCTTCCGGCTATCTTTGGGGCGGATTAATTTTAGGGGCTTTGCCGGTAACTGCTTGGTATTACGCCCAATGGCTGCACTACGGACAAGATTTTATCACCGCAAATTTAGTCGATCAATCTTTCCGGCGCATTTTGGAACCGGTAGGCAATAACACGGGCGGCCCTTGGTATTATCTATTAGAAATTTTAGAATCAGCTTGGCCGTGGCAGTTATTTTGGCTGCAAGGATTGCGTTTTAGTTGGGAAAATCGCAATTTTGCCGGCCCGAAATTAGTGTTAGTTTGGAGCGGAATTTATTTGCTAGCAATTTCGGTAATGAATACCAAATTGCCTTGGTATATTTTACCGCTTTATCCAGCTTTTTCCTTAGCAGTTGGCAGTTACCTGGCAGCCGTTTGGGAGCAAATGCCAGAGCAAGAATCTGGTATAAAACTTGAGGAAGACGAACTACATTTTGAGCAGCATCTAGAGAAAGATAGCTTCACTTCGCGACCTTTTGATGTTCTATCTTGTTTGCCCCATCCCGCAATTTTTGTCATCCTTGCCTCTGTAGCTGCTGCGGGTTGTTTGTACTTCAGCGGCTGGCTTTCTTTGGGAGTGAAAGTTGTCAAGCCAGAGCAAGACTTGCAGTTAATGCTAGCATTTACAGCTTTGACAATGACCTTTGCAGCCGTGCTGCTGCACCGCAGAGACAGGCAGTTTCTGCTAATTTTATTTTGGGGAACTTACGTTTCGCTGTTAGTATTTGTCGCTTCTGACAACTGGATTTGGGAACTCGCTGAAGATTATGCTGTCAAACCCGTAGCTGAAATTGTCCGCGCAGCAACACCAGCAGGCCAAGAGGTTTTTACTTCCCACCGTTTCCCGCGTCCGTCTTTAAATTTTTACAGCGATCGTCAAGTTATTGTAGCCGATGCGCCGACACTGAAACAAAAATGGCAAACTCTATCTCAACCTTATTTTTTGTTAGAAAAACCCGTTTTAAAACATCTAGGATTGGAGAATGCTGAAGTTATCAAAACTGCTGATGATTGGGTTGTGGTGACTCGAAAAACAAGTAAATAGAGGGCAGAAGGCAGATACGGTAAACTTTTCTCCCTCTTCTCTCTGTGTCCTCTGCGTTCTCTGCGGTTCATTAAATAATCAACATTAGGGAAATCACATCCCCGATCGCTCTTCTAGAAATGTAACTTGGTAAGGTCGATCGGGAAATAAGATTCATGAATTTGCAGGTTCATTTATGCCCCTAAAATTCGCAACTTTCTTCACCCATACTTCCATGTTCTTGAAGTTCTAAAATTGCTGTTTCTGCCAATTCATCCTCATTACCCGCACTAAAACTTTCCACAACAAACGGCAAACCAGCCGCCATCAAACCGCGCTGAATGCGATCGCTCGTTTCATCAAACAACACAAATAAAGGATGAACGGCTTCAGCTTCATCGCTGTAAATATGCTTGTAGCGATAGGGCATCACCCACTCGTAACTTTTATCCAGCCACACCTGACACTGCCGCCAGCGGCCCAACAAATCGGAAAAATCCTCATCCGGGCGGTGAATGAACACCAAAATCTCCACTCCAACTTTAACTTTCCACTCCGGATCGCACATCAAAATCGCCAAATCGCAAGGCAAACAAACAGCTTGTCCCGGTGCGATGCTAGTGCCGCTTTTGCTAGCGTAGGAAACTCCTTCTCGCAGCCGCGCAACGGGCAAAGGAATGCTAATTAAACTTTCGTTAGCGCGACGGATACTTGGAATCATTTCCATGTAAAGTCGATACTTTTTCAACAGCGCGATCGCGGCGGTCGATTCACTATATTCTGCGAGTAAAATTTCGTAATTCGATTGTTTGATAGACATTTTAAAATCAACCGATCGATAATCAATTAGTTATGAGTCATTAGCCCCGATCGTTATTTAGTAGGGTGCGCACTGCGCACCTTACAGCTTAGGATTTTTGACGGCTGACAATTGACAACTACCGCTACCAATAATATGTAGGTTCGCAATACAAGCCTTACGGCTTAGGAATTTTGACTGCTGAAAACTGTCAACTGTCAACTGTCAACTGTCAACTGGCTTTTTACAGATTTTGGAACACAGCGAACATCGGCAAATACATCGACAGCAAAATCGAACCTACAATTGCCCCGATGACCACAATCATCAGAGGTTCCAACATACTCGTAAGTCCTTTTACCGCTTCTTCCACTTCCGTTTCGTAGAAAGCGCCAACTTTCATCAGCATCTTGTCAAGTTCCCCAGTTTCTTCGCCAATTGCCATCATTTGAATCGCCAAAGATGGAAAAACTTGCTGTTCTTGCAAAGCAATACTGATCATGCCACCGCTTTGAATTTCAGTTCTGGCATATTCAATAGCATTGGCGATTGCCTGATTTCCGGCGACATCCCGCACGATTTCCAAAGAATTAAGAATCGGAACGCCCGATCGTGTCAGCGACCCAAATATGATACAAAATCGCGCCACCGCCGACTTTTCGATCAAATCTCCAAAAATTGGTAATTTCATCGCAATCTTATCAATTTGCAAGCGACCTATGGGAGTTTTATAGTACATCTGGAAGGCAATGTACAGCGCCACAAGCACCCCAATTACCGTCATCTGCTGGATCGGAGGCCAAGCCGTACAAAACGCGCTAATTCCCAGCATAAAAAGTGTAAAAGCAGGCAACTCCGCACCGATATCCGAAAAGATTTTTGCGAAAGTCGGCAGCAGAAAAATGGTCATTGCGAAAAAAATCACGATCGCGATAAACAAAACTGTCTTGGGATAAGACATCGCCGACTTAATTTCTGCTTCCGTCTTGTGATTTTTTTCCATCATTAGCGCCAGACGGTCCAGCACTTCATCGAGTACGCCCCCGACTTCTCCCGCCGCCACCATACTGATAAACAGTTGGTCGAACACATCAGGAAACTTCGCCATCGCCTCTGCCAAGTTGATACCTTCCTGCACGTCAGCATTCATGCTTTTGAGAGCTCTTTTCAACCTAGCATTAGAACACTGTTCGTGCAGCACCGAAAGGCATCTTACAATTGCCACGCCAGCGTTAAACATCGCCGCAAACTGACGGGCAAAAATAGCCATGTCCTTAACAGTAATACTGCTAAGAGCTACTTCAATTTGCTCCTGAATCCTAGTTATATCCAAACCTGTTTTGGGTTTGGGATTGACAACGTTGGTAGCCACAGCTCACCTCTAATAAATTATGAAAAATTCTTAGTTATTAGTCATCAGTCATTAGTCATTAGTTATGAGTTTTAGTTGTTAGTTATTAGTTATTGGTCATTAGTTAACAAATAACAGTTAATAACTAATCGACATCTCCATAAACTAGGCTGTTTCCGATCCAGCGTAAGGATTTTAGCTTCTTTTGCTGGAGAAAATCGGTCGATTCTAACGGCTGACTAATGACTGCTGACTAATGACTGCTAACAAATTAACGAGACCCTGCTTTAGCTGGTGGCGCACCCACTGGTGCCGGACCGATTAAGCGTTCGAGTTCGTCAGCCTTAGAAGCCTTGGACATTGCAGCTTCCCAAGACACTTTATTTGTTTTGTAAAGTTCAGCAAGAGCCATTTCCATAGTCCTCATGCCCAATTTTGCCCCCATTTGAATTTGGGAGTAAATTTGAGGAGTTTTGCCCTCCCGAATCAAGTTAGCCATAGCTGGAGTGTTAACCATGATTTCCTGAGCGCAGCAGCGGCCGCCCCCAATTTTCACCACCAAGTTTTGGCTGCAAATGCCGATCAAAGAGTTAGAAACCTGAGCGCGAATTTGAGGCTGCTGGATCGGCGGGAATACGTCCAAAATCCGATCGATCGTTGCCGCCGCCGAATTTGTGTGCAGAGTTCCCATCACTAAGTGACCCGTTTCTGCAGCCGAAATTGCCAGACCGATCGTTTCCAAGTCCCGCATTTCTCCCACCAGAATCACGTCGGGATCTTCCCGCAAAGCAGCTCTCAGGGCATTAGCAAAGCTCTTGGTATCTTCGCCTTTTTGACGTTGGTGAAACAAACTCTTAACATTAGGAAACACGTATTCGATCGGATCTTCAACTGTGAGAATATGTTCCGCCCGCGTCCGGTTGACCAAATCCAACAAAGCCGCCATCGTAGTAGTTTTCCCGGAACCGGTTTGTCCCGTTACCAACAACATACCTCTAGGTCTTTCCGTCATATCCCGCAACACTTGCGGTACGCCCAGCGCATCCGCATTCGGAATTTTAGATTGCAGGGCCCGCAAGCAAGCAGCCCAAGACCCCCGTTCCCGGTACACGTTCACCCGGAAGCGAGCCAATCCCTTAACCCCGTAAGCGCAGTCGAGTTCCCACTCCATTTCTAGCTGCTTGCGCTGCATATTGTTGAGCATCTGGAAGATCAGGATTTGCACTTCCTCAGCAGACATGACTTCGCCGTACTGCACCTGAGGGGACAATTTCCCGCTAACGCGGAAGAAAATAGGCGCGCCGGCTTGGATGTGTATGTCCGAACCTCCTTGCTCTACCAAGGACTCCAGAACATCTTCAATCATCAGACCCATAGATACTGCTCCTTCGATCGAGTAGATAGTTAATGACCAATTTAGCTCAGTTAACAGTTGACAGTTAACAGTTGACAGTTGGCAGTTGACAGTTGACAGTTGAGAGCTTGCCCGCTCGCCGGTGGTTGGGTTGACAGTTGACAGTTGGGCGGAGCGTAGCGGAGGGATGGGGGATTGTTAATTCTCCCCCTCTCTTCCTCTCCTCATCTCTCCCTCTCCCCCTCTCCCCCTCTTCCTTCTGCCTCCTGCCTCATGACTCCCAAATCAATCCAAAAAGCGCGGAGTCAAACAGTACGGACAATCCAGCATCTCCGGCTTCAATTCCGCGTGACAAGTCTTACAAGTAAGTCCCTGCTTGCGCTTGGCTTTGAGTTCCGCCTCCAAACCCGAGTCTGTAAACGTCACCCGTTCGACTTCTTCAAAAGTAGTCGCACCTTCTCGCACTAACTGCAAGCTGTAAGCCAGCAAGGTTTTCATTCCTTCTTCTACCGCTGCTTCTTTAATTTGCTCTGTGGGAGCGCCTTGAGTGATCAGAGTTTGCAGTCGCTCGGTATTTTTCAGGAATTCATAAACCCCTACCCGTCCTTTGTAGCCGATGCCACCGCATTTCTGGCAAAGCTGCTCGCGTTCTGCTAGTTCCTTCCTTTGCTCCACTGGAACAACATTAGCTCTGTAGACAGTCAGATCCACTTCTTGAGAAGCTGATAGGCCGTAGCGGCCGAGTTCCTCAGCAGTGGGCTGGTAAGGAATGCAGCATTTGTCGCACACCCGGCGCATCAAACGCTGGGCCAACACACCCAACAAAGCTGCCGAAACCATGAACGGTTCCACACCCATTTCGTCCAAACGGGCAATTGCTCCGGCCGCGTCGTTCGTGTGCAGGGTCGTCAGCACTAAGTGTCCGGTCAAAGCAGCTTCCAGAGCCGTTTTCGCCGTTTCCTTGTCCCGCGTTTCTCCTACCAGCAGCACGTCAGGGTCTTGCCGCAAAAATGCCCGCAGGATGTTAGCAAAAGTCAAGTCTTTTTCGCGAATTACTTGACACTGAGTAATACCGGGCAGAGCATATTCGATCGGATCTTCTGCCGTACTGATATTAATCCCCGGATCGTTTCGTTCTGCGAGAATCGAGTACAGCGAAGTTGATTTACCCGAACCCGTCGGTCCAGTTACCAAAATCAATCCGAAGGGACGGCTGGCTGTTTCTCGAACTAAAGCTAAAGTTTCCGGATCGGAAATTAACAAACCCAAACCCAACTGAGTGCTGGAACTGTCCAAAATCCGCAACACGATTTTTTCGCCGTAGCGGGAAGGCAAGCTGTTCACCCGGAAATCCACCGTGCGTCCCTCAAACACCCGGCGTATGCGCCCGTCCTGAGCTTGCCGGCGTTCGGCAATATCCAGGTTGGCAATAATTTTGAAACGAGAAGTAATGGCTGCGACGACTTGTTTGGGGAACCGGAAATATTCTTGCAGCACCCCATCCTTCCGCATCCGAATCCGCATGAACTCTTCTTGAGGTTCGACGTGGATGTCAGACACCTTTTCCGACAAAGCTTTCGCCAAAATCACGTTGACGGCCTTAATTACCGGAGCGGCCTCAGCATCGTCTAAAGTGTTGGCCAAGTCTTCTTGGTCTGCACTCTCCTCTTCTAGCGAGAGTTCGCCAAACTCTCCCTCTCCTAGTTCTAGTTTCTTCTGCTTTTCTGCCTCGGCTCTTTTGGCTTCCCGCTTAACTTGTTCGTTTTGATAGGTTGCAGTAATGTCCTGATAGTCGTCGGGAGTAATCACCCGAGGCACGAAACCCAGCCCGTGAGGCTGCAAAATCCGGCGCAAATCTTCCCGAGCGTTGAGGTTGTCAGGATCGACCATTGCCACCATAATCGCTGGAGGCTCGGTTTCTGTCCTCGCTACGGGTAAAAACCGGCCTTGGTGACAGATGTCGATCGAAATTTTTAGCCCGTCGAGCATTTCTCCGAGTTGCTCGTTGGACATTTCGCTCAGTTCCGGGTCAAAGGCTTCAACTCCGTAAACTATCTTCAGTTCAAACATCTGCTGCTTCTTGTAAAGCCGCAGCAATTCAGGAGGCAAGGGTTGCCCGGTCATGGCTTCCAGTACCTCCGTCAACCGCTTGCCCGACTTCCGGCTTTCGATTTGAGCTTGCTTCAGTTGGTCGCCGTTAACGTAACCCGACTGAATCATCTTATTGAGAGCCGGAGAAAAATTGCTCTGAGCAACTATCGAGGTAGAACGCCTCTGGGATGTATTAGTCATTATTATTTATTGACCCGCGCGAGACTCCCATTATGCCGCTTGGGACAACCGCAAGGAGATTGCCCGTACCGGGAGAGGAAAGCGGGGCGGGGTATGTCGCTTTCCTAAATAATTCTATGTTCTCAAATTGTTTTGTGCTGTAACGGCACCAGGGACGCAGTTGGATGTACTGCGGTTAAATATCTTATCTGCGTTCTGTGTTGACATCCTCCCCGCCGTAGAACAGCGAGGATTCCCAAGCATCGCTACTTAGGTTTCTGCTTCTGTCCCTTACGGGTTTTCGCACCAGCCTTCACAGATTTACTCTGTTCGGGCGGAGCGAAGCGGAGGGCTTACAGTCGCTCCACAGACTGATACGGCAAGCCCTGCCGCCAAAATGTTTTTTGCCGCATTTAAATCTCGATCGTGATGCGCCCCGCATTTGGGGCAATCCCACTCCCTAATATTCAACGGCAGTTGGTCAACGATGTGTCCGCATTCAAAACGTTGTTTTGAATCGGAGAGCGTGTCAAGTCAATCCGACTTGAGCGCACCCTAACTAAAACTTCTTTATAGTTGGGGATTCGCGATTTAAGAAACTCGCGTAATATTTCTTAATGTTTCCTGAGATCCTGGCGATCGATTTGGTGCTGTTGGAACTTTTGACGGGCTTTCACTAAGCGAAAAATACTGATCTCCCGCAATTACTGCATACCAATATCTCGCACCGATCTTGTATAAAACCGAACGATCGGCATTGTATTGTTTGCCAGTTTTAAATACAGCTAGTCAGTAATTAATCTTGTTTTTAGTAACTTTAGAACGGTCATCAAACGCGCAGGCAATCGTGTATATTGGATTAACAAAAACTATTTTATCCCCTAACTCATTCCATCTTTTTTAGGTCAAATAAACTATTTGTTTGAGGCATACCTCCACATCGGGTGCGATCGCCTCATTTCAGATTGTGCCATACTCAGAAACTTCTAGCTAATGCTAGATTTTTTCGGGTTTAATGTATCTGCTAGAATTGATAGGGTTCTGTCGCGCAGCTACTTATGATTGACGAGGAAAACCAGCAATATCAAAATCCTAACTCAACAGGGGCAACCCAGGAGAGTTCTCCCCTGCCCAGCGAAATTCCGGTAATACCAGCAGATCCCAACGACGCAGGCGATTGGGAACTGGAACTTGCTAAAGCTTATCAAAGCGCTCAAAACGATCGAGGGTCTGCTCCCGCATCGGGAGAAACAGCAGTCAGTAGCAGTTCCAGCAACAGCCCGGTGGCTGATGCCCAAGAACAACTCAAGAGAGAACTGGCGGCAGCCTCCGGTGAAAAGAAGCCCTAAAAACTCAGTTGCAAGCCGCGACTGCTCAGCTAGAAGATTTGAAAAATCAAAATTTGCGCCTAGCAGCAGATTTTGAAAACTTCCGCAGGCGGACGCAAAAGGAAAAAGAAGAGTTAGATTTGCAGGCAAGGTGCATCACTATTAAAGCGCTGTTGCCGGTCATCGACAATTTCGAGCGCGCCCGATCGCACATTAAGCCGCAAAACGACGGCGAAATGAACATCCACAAAAGCTACCAGAGCGTTTACAAGCAATGGTAGAGTGCCTCAAGCAAATCGGGGTCTCCCCCATGCGTCCTGAGGGCGAACAGTTCGACCCCAACCTCCACGAAGCTTTGCTCAGCGAACCTACTGACGAACACGAGGAAGGTACGGTCATTCAAGAACTAGAACGCGGCTACACTCTGGGCGATCGCGTTTTGCGACACGCCAAAGTTAAAGTTGCAGCAGCAGGACTATCTGTGGTAGCCTCGGATGAAAATTCCGACAGTTCGGAAAGTTAATCGGGTTGAAAGCTAGGGCATTTCTCAAGGTCAACAACCCACCGCTCGCCCTAAGGGGAATTGCGAGGTATGGCAATGTAAATGCTGACGATCGGCGCTAGATCGGGAGCGAGTATCAAATAGCTGCTGTTAGCAGCAAGCCTTAAAATTTCTACCTTGAGATGCCTAGCTAGTCTGGGAGCGGGGCAACTCAGAGATGATAATAAGATTAATTACTCATTTCCCGATCGGGCGATTCCGAGAGGTGGCAGGGTAGGGTAGTTCACCTAAAACTCTGAGGCTTCTGTAATGGGTGGTTGGCAAGAGTCGCCAACGAAAAAGAACCCGGACAGGAAAATAATTAGCTTGCATTCACTGAAAACAGGTAAGCGGTTGACCCAAAGCGCCATGCACCCAGATTGTCAATTCTTGCGTTACAACTCGCGGCGCGCAGCCAGCTAATTTGTCAAGCCGTCCTCGAAGGACGGGGTTTCTACCCAAATTTCTGATGAGGTTCTATGGGAAAAGTCATTGGCATTGACTTGGGCACTACCAACAGTTGCGTAGCTGTTTTAGAAGGCGGCAAACCAATCGTGATCGCCAACTCCGAAGGCGGCCGCACTACCCCGAGCATTGTAGGATTTGGCAAAGGGGGCGATCGCTTGGTAGGTCAATTGGCCAAGCGCCAAGCTGTCACAAATGCTGTCAATACGGTATACAGCATCAAAAGATTTATCGGGCGGCGCTGGGACGATACGGAAGAAGAAAGATCCCGCACTCCCTACAATTGCATCAAAGGCAAAGACGACACCGTTAACGTCCAAATTCGGAATAAGGTTTACACTCCCCAAGAAATCTCCGCAATGGTTCTCCAAAAGCTCAAGCAGGATGCTGAAGCTTATCTGGGAGAAACCGTCACCCAAGCCGTAATTACTGTGCCGGCATACTTTACAGACGCCCAACGGCAAGCTACTAAAGATGCTGGCACGATCGCGGGTTTAGAAGTTCTCCGGATCGTCAACGAACCCACGGCTGCAGCCCTGTCTTACGGGTTGGACAAGCAAAACATCGAGCAGAAAATCTTGGTCTTTGACTTGGGAGGCGGTACTTTTGACGTTTCGATCCTGCAACTGGGAGACGGGATTTTTGAAGTTAACGCTACAGCAGGTAACAACCATCTCGGCGGAGATGACTTCGACAACTGCATCGTGCAGTGGCTGGTTGAAACTTTCCGCACCCAAGAAGGGACAGATCTGGCTCAAGATAAAATGGCTTTGCAGCGCCTGCGAGAAGCTGCCGAAAAAGCCAAAATCGAATTGTCCAACCGCGAATCGACATCGATCAATTTGCCGTTTATTTCTTCCGACGCCAAAGGGCCCAAACATTTGGAGCTCGATTTGTCTAAAGCTCAGTTTGAAAAACTTGTGGCTCATTTGGTGCAAGCGACGATCGATCCGGTGACTCAAGCCCTGAAAGATGCTGGTTTGACACCCAAAGAGATCGATCGAATTATTTTAGTAGGCGGCTCGACCCGGATTCCGGCAGTTCAAGAAGCCATCGGCAAATATTTTGGCGGTGCAGCCCCCGATAAATCCGTCAACCCCGACGAAGCTGTAGCTGTGGGGGCGGCAATTCAAGCTGGAGTTTTGGGCGGCGAGGTCAAAGATTTGCTGCTGCTGGACGTGACTCCCCTGTCCCTGGGACTCGAAACCCTGGGCGGAGTATTCACCAAAGTCATCGAGCGCAACACTACTATCCCTACCAGTCGATCGCAAATGTACAGCACGGCGGCCGACGGGCAAACAGGAGTGGAAATTCACGTCCTCCAAGGCGAGCGCGCCTTGGTCAAAGATAACAAAAGTCTGGGCAAGTTCTTGCTCAAAGGCATTCCCCCAGCCCCCCGCGGCGTCCCGCAAATTGAAGTTACTTTTGAAATCGATGCTAACGGCATTCTCAAAGTTGCCGCTCAAGACCAAGGCACCGGCAAAGAACAAAGCATCCAAATTTCCAATACAGGAGGATTGAGCGACACCGAAGTCGAACGGATGCGCCAAGAGGCAGAACTCTACGCCGACGAAGACCTCAACCGCGTCCGACTCGTCGAACTCAAGAATCAAGCCGACACCCTGATCTATAACTACGGTGTCACTTTAACAACTAACGCGCAATTGCTGGGCGACGAGATCAAAGCCGAAGCTGAGAAAGAAGCAGCAGCCTTGCAAGCCGCGATGGCCAACCCCGACATCCCCAGCGATGAACTCGCCCAGCAAATCGAATCTTTCAAACAAATGCTCTACTCTCTCGGTTCTGCTGTCTACGAACACGCTCGCACCGGTGCTGCGGAGGCGACTGCAGCAGTTGAAAGCGAACTCGTGCCAGAAATGGAGGTGCCAGACGTAGAGGAGGTCGCAACTGGTGAAGATAGCCTCATGTCGCCTGCAGACGAACTTTTCCAAACGCCGGCACCGGCACCAGCACCGCCTCCGGCACCTAAGCCGAAACCTACACCCGATCGACAGCCAAGTCAACAGTCAAAATCGCAGCCAAACCCACAGCCAAGTCAACAGTCAAAACCGCAGCCAAAACCGCAGCCAAAACCACAGCCCAAGGTTTCCGAGCCCGATCCTGACTATGACGAGATGAATCCTTTCCTTTGAACTACCTAAGATTTCCAGCAAATGCTCTACTCGCTCGGTACGGAGATCTACAAACAAGCCCCTAGTGGGGCGATCGCGGCAAAAGTCGCAGTAGAAAGCCAGAGCGTGCCAGAATTAAAGGAGGCGGAAGTTGACTGTACTAATCCTTTGCTCTAAGAATTAAAAATGAGAGATTAAAAGTCACTGACAGTCGATCGACCTCGAAATTTTTCATCTTGAATTTTTAATTTCCCCAAAGCTCGATAGTTTCTTTTCCGTACACTTTTTGTTATTTACCTCCAGGCAAGCAGCTTTATGGCAGGCGATTACTATGAAATATTAGGCGTTTCTCGCAGTTGTGACAAAGAAGAAATTAAGCGTGCCTACCGCCGCCTAGCTCGCAAGTATCACCCCGATGTGAACAAAGAACCCGGTGCTGAGGATCGGTTTAAAGAAATCAACCGCGCCTACGAGGTACTTTCTGAACCGGAAACTCGCGCCCGTTACGATCGCTTCGGCGAAGCAGGGGTAAGCGGCGCGGGAGGGCCAGGATTCCAAGACTTCGGCGACAGTTTTGCCGATATCTTTGAAAGTTTCTTCAGCGGGTTTGCAGGCGGGATGGGCACTCAGCAAGGCGGCGGCCGCAGGCGCTCGGGACCAGTGCGGGGAGATGACCTGCGACTGGATTTGCGCCTCGATTTTCGCGAAGCAGTGTTTGGCGGGGAAAAAGAACTCCGGATCAAGCACCTGGAAACCTGCGAAACTTGCAGCGGTACGGGTGCTAAACCAGGAACCCGACCCCAAACCTGCTCGACTTGCAGCGGTTCCGGGCAAGTGAGGCGCGCGACCCGCACTCCCTTCGGCAGTTTTACTCAAGTCTCGGTTTGTCCCACCTGCAACGGCACCGGGCAAGTAATTGAGGATAAGTGCGAAACTTGCGGCGGCCGGGGGCAGAAAGAAGTGATGAAAAAGCTGAAAATTACTATTCCGGCAGGGGTTGACAACGGTACTCGCTTGCGCGTGTCGAATGAAGGAGATGCGGGCAAACTGGGCGGGCCGCCGGGAGATTTGTACGTGTTTTTGGCGGTGAATGAAGACCCGGTATTCAAGCGGGATGGGATTAACGTCAGTTCGGAAGTGAAAATTAGTTACTTGCAAGCAATTTTGGGTTGTCGCTTGGAGGTGGAAACGGTAGACGGGCCGACGGAATTGACGATTCCGACGGGAACTCAGCCGAATACGGTGCTGACGTTGGAGAAAAAAGGCGTGCCTCGGTTGGGCAATCCCGTGAGTCGGGGCGACCATTTGATTACTGTGTCGATCGATATTCCAACTAAGGTAACTGCCGAGGAGAGGGAATTGCTGCTGCAACTTGCTAAAATCAAGGGCGATCGCACGGGAAAAGGCGGTATCGAAGGCTTTCTGGGCAGCTTGTTTCAGAAATAACCGAAAATTTGAGACCAATTGGTCTCAAATTTTCCAGTTGCAGAGCGCGACAGAAATTTCTTTGGTAGCAAAATGAGACCAATTGGTCTCAAAAATTTTGGGTTTGCGGAAAAAGTTTCCCATCTAAACTGCGGGGTACTCCCGCCAGACCGCGATAGCGGTTGGCGGCGAGGGGGATAGCAGGTGAACGAGGAATCCCACCCCCGACCAATTTTGACTACCACTCAAACAGGAAGTGGGGTGGGTGACGAGCGAACAATTAATCTGCGATCCCAGCTTGGTTTTCCACATACTTTTTAACCTGGTCAACAGTAACTGGACCACAACTAGCGACAAAATAAGCCGAGCGTCCAAAATACTGGCTTGCGATAGACTTGGTTGATGGCCAAGGCGAATTCCTTGCGAATCAACCGACTAGAAACAGTTTTCAGATTATTGACCAACTTGCTAATTTCCACGTCTGGAGTATGCTACTAACTTACCAGTACCGATTGCAACCAACTCCTGACCAGATGGCGATCTTGAGCCACTGGGGTGAGTTGTTGCGCCGTCACTGGAACTATGCTCTAGGTCAAAGGCTGGATTGGTTGCGTCACACCCGAACTCAAATTGACTGTTGCAGTTTGATGAGCGAGCCAATTGGGGAGATTCCCGAACGAGTAGATTACTATTCACAAGCAGCTGACCTCAAGGAAACTAAGCGGTTATTTCCTGAATACAAAGACATTTATGCTGACTGCCAACAGCAGAATTTAATGCGGTTGGATCGGGCTTGGAAGCGCTGGTTGATTCCTGACAAGACGGGTAAACGAGGAGGTAAACCAAGATTTAAAAAACAGGGCGACATCTGCTCTTTTACCTTTCCTAGAGTTAACAGTCCTAAAGCTGGAGCGCACTTAATCGACACCACATTAAAATTGTCAAAAATTGGTGAGATTCCAGTTATTCTGCACCGTCGAATTCCAGAGGGTTTTGAAGTCAAACAAGCGACGATCGTTAGCAAAGCTGATGGCTGGTATGTTAGTTTTTCTCTGGAAGATAGCACCGTTCCTTCTTCTGTGCCTGTTGAGGAAATTCAATCTGCTTGCGGAATCGATGTCGGTTTGGAGAAATTCTTAACTACTAGCTCGTCTGAAGCGGTTGCTGTCCCACAGTTTTATCGCAAGGCTCAAGCAGTTTTAGCTCGTCAACAACGGAAGTTAGCTCGGAAAGAACCCAGGTCTAAAAACTATCAAAAACAGGTTAATAAAATAGCTAAATTGCATCTGCGTATAGCTAGACAAAGGAAAGATTTTCATTATTTGGTGGCTCATTGGTTATGTGCTTCTTACGATTTAATTGGGTTCGAGAAATTAAATATCAAAGGTCTGGCTAGAACTAGATTGGCTAAATCGATACTAGATGTGGCTTGGGGCGCATTCTTGAATATATTGCAAGCAGTAGCGGTAAGACGCGGCAAGCACACTCAAGAAGTAGATGCCAGAGGCACAAGTATCGAGTGTTGCAATTGTGGCGAAAGAGTGGTTAAAGATTTGTCGGTTAGAATTCATAATTGCCCAAATTGCGGGGTTAGTCTGGACAGGGACTTAAACGCAAGTTTGAACATACTTAAACGGACGGTGGGACAGCCGTTTGCTGCCTGTCGAGGCTTAGTGGATGCACAGCCCGTGAAGCAGGAACTCTTATTCGTGAGCTTAAGAAGCCCCCGCCAGACCGCCTAAGCGGTTGGCGGTGGGAGTTGTCACTGGACACAAAATTTCTGAATTAAGATGGTTCGGGCAATTGGTTTAACAAAGAACTCAGTTAAGATTTGAGATTGGCGATTTAACATAAATGTCGGTTGACTAAACTATGGTGAATTCAACGTCCAAAATTGAAACTTCCCAAACCCCAGATGCGCAACTCGATCTGCGGGGAACTCCCTGTCCGCTAAATTTTATCCGCACTAAACTGCGCTTGCAGCAAATGCAGCCGGGAGCGATTTTAGAGGTGTGGCTGGATGCTGGAGAACCGATCGAACAAGTGCCTGACAGTCTGAAAATGGAAGGATACGAGATTCTGGAAACTCAATTACTCTCAGCTAAAGATGATGCTGGCTTTTTTGCTCTGAAAGTTCAGCGGCCCGAAAGTCAGGAATGAATGCTTCTGAAATCGTCGGTACTGTAGTTGCCGTTCAAGCTAACTTCTACCAAGTGAGGTTGGATGCGCCCGCCAGCATTGGCGGGGAAAATCTTCCCGCGCAGCATCCCGCTACTCTCCTGTGCACGCGCCGCACTCGCTTGAAAAAAATCGGCCAACAGGTGATGGTGGGCGATCGCGCGATCGTCGAAGAACCGGACTGGGCGGGAGGTCGGGGCGCGATCGCCCGAGTATTGCCCCGGCGCACCGAACTCGATCGCCCGCCGATTGCTAATGTCGATCGCTTTCTCCTCATTTTTGCCGTCGCCGAACCGGATTTAGACCCCATAGCATTAAGTCGGTTTTTAGTCAAAGCAGAATCTACAGGTTTAGAGGTAAGTTTGTGCCTCAACAAGTGCGATTTAGTAGCACCCGAAGACTTGGAAAAATGGCGCGCGAGGCTTGGCGGCTGGGGCTACGAACCAGTTTTTATCAGCGTCCTCAACGGTTTTGACATCGATCGAACCGCAGCCGACAGCCAGCAGCCAGTTTGTGATGATTTCGCCGCAAATCCGAATTTATCAAACAACATCGATCGCTCTGTCATACCTTCCGCCACCGCTCTCTACACCCAGCTTCAAGGAAAAATCACCGTAGTTTGCGGCCCTTCTGGAGTTGGCAAGTCCAGCACGATCGACCAACTGATTCCGGGGCTAAAACTGAGAGTGGGTAAAGTTTCCGGGAAACTCGGCCGCGGGCGGCACACCACCCGCCACGTCGAACTGTTTGAACTTCCAGGTGGCGGACTCTTGGCCGATACTCCAGGGTTCGATCGACCCAGCCTCGAATGCGAACCGGAAGAGCTAGCTCAATATTTCCCAGAAGCCCGCCAACGGCTGGCTGCTGGTAGCTGCCAGTTTAGCGACTGCTCGCACCGAGACGAGCCAAACTGTGTCGTGCGGGGCGATTGGGAGCGCTACGAGCATTACTTGAACTTGCTCGAAGAGGCGATAGCCCGCCAGCAAGCTCTACAAAACTCTACCGCAGCCGAAGCGACTTTGAAGCAAAAAACCAAATCCGACGGTACGCAGCAGTACGAACCGAAACTGCAAACTAAAAAATACCGCCGCCCTTCCCGCCGAGTCGAACATCAGACACTGCAAGATATGTGTCAAAATTTAGACGAGTTGTGAGCAAGCAGTCGATCGCTGTACGTTAGTCGCTAAAATTAAATGGCCTGAAATTTGTTCGTAAAAATACGATTAAACCGAAGATTAGTAGGGTCATGCAGGAGTAAATTACCGTGAATATTCAAGAACTGTTTGAAAAAGGTGGCCCCGCTATGTGGCCCCTGCTGATGTTATCGATTTTATCTGTAAGTACGATTATCGAGCGCTTGTGGTTTTGGTCGAGCCTGCTCACCAAAGAAAAGCAGATAGTCAGTCGGGTTCTCGATACAGCCCGCAGCGATTGGGGTGCAGCGAGCGAAATTGCCAGACAAGCCAACCGACAGCCGATCGGCAGATTTCTTTCTGCACCCCTGAAGCTGTACAATCCCGAACCGGAACTGTTTCGGCTGGCTCTAGAAGCTGCGGCTGATGAAGAGTTGGCATCGATGCGCCGCGGCGACAAAATATTAGAATCCGTGATTGCTCTGGCTCCATTGTTGGGGCTGCTGGGAACTGTTTTAGGCTTGATTAACTCGCTCAGTTCGATCCGTCTGGGCGACATCGGTACTGCCGCAACGAGCGGGGTGACTTTGGGGATTAGCGAAGCACTGATTACTACTGCTTCGGGGATGGTAGTAGCAATTTTTACACTGGCATTTTATCGGATATTTCAAGCTTTTTTGTTCAATCAAGCCAAAATATTTCGCAGGGCGGGAAACGAACTGGAATTGCTCTACAGACAATACTGGCCGACTGCTAATATTAAGGGCAAAACGTCGAATGCAGAGTACAGCAATTCTGCTTTTAGTTCGGATGGTTTGAACAGGCGTTCTCTCAATTCTCAAGAATCTGCGGAGCGAAATCGAGAACCGAAATTGAAAGGGTCCGATCCTGCTGAAGATTCGACTTCTAATAATTAAAAAAATGACGGTTTTTGACAGGTATTCGGTTAGAAACCGTTGGTTTTGGCTATCGAACTGGATCGAACTGTTGTTTGCCTCTTGTTGGGACTGGGTGAAGCATTTGGACATTAAATTATAAGCTGGGAAACAGGAATAGTCGCCCAAATGCTTCACCCCTACGGCTGGCTCATCGATTACGCCATTGTAATTAGAACAGTAACGCCAGCCGAATCATTATCCGCGATCGTTAACTGCCCGGTTCCCGAACCGGTAATAATATCATAGTTAGCAGAGGGAGTAATTGCGGCAATAATTGTTTCATTCGGGTCGATCGCGCTATCGTCAGTAACGGGCAAAGTGACAGTAGCTGTTGCCGAATTAGCTGCAAAAGTAACAGTACCGCTACTAGAGTCAGTGTAATCGGTATTTACGGTTGCTGTTCCCGCCAGCGTGTAATTTACAGTGAGGGATTTAGTTAAATTGCCAGTACGGGTTAAGTTGAAAGTACCAGAAACCGGACCTGTTTCATTAGGCGTAATTCCAGGGGCGATCGACACCGTTGGTTTGGCGATCGTGAATCTTGAAACTAAAGGATCGTGGTCGCTAACTTGGTCGAAAAATTCCGAATTAACATGAACGACATCAAATTCAGCAGCACCAGCATTCTTCAAGTTATTGCTGGCTAAAATGTGGTCGAGAGCAATTGTCAAAAGTCAGGAGTATGAGTAATTATTGGCGATCTAATATTTTTAAGGATTCGCTTCGCTCAGTTCGATCGCGCAGGATTAACGAGCTGCAAGAGCCGACATTTAGTTGGGATATTCGGTTAGAATCTCGATCGATACCTTTCTCCGTGACACTACGCCCTATTTTGCGATGAAAATTAATCTAGATACTCCTGCTGAAGAAACTCGCATCGAACTGGTGCCTTTAATTGACGTAATTTTTTGCATTTTGACGTTTTTTTTGCTGGCGGCTTTGCAGTTAACTCGCCAACAAGCAATTAATGTCGATTTGCCCAAAGCGAAGACGGGACAAACGCAGATGCGGGAGATGCTGATCGTCAGTCTTGATGATGTCGGGCAAACTTATATCGACCAATTGCCAGTTAACGAGTCCCAGCTCGATCGAGTAATCAAAGATTACCGGGCCAAAAACCCTGCAGGATTGATGGTGCTTTACGCTCCTCAAAATGCTAGATACGCCAAAGTTGTCCAGGTTTTGGACAAATTGCGAGAAGTCGGGGGCGATCGCGTGGCCCTGGCAACTCTGCCCAGTTCGGCTTCCCCTGCACCGAATCCTTCGCTTCAGAATCCCAGTTTTCCTGCTGTACCTCCGGCGGGCAATCTCGGCCAACCCCTACCGTCTCCTGGAGCAACTCCGCTCAATCCCAACGGGTCTCCGTTTCCAGCCGTACCGAACCAGCCGCAGCTCAATCCGAATCAGTTTCCATCTCCTCTACCCGCTCCCGGAGGTCAGCAACAGTTCGATCCGAATCAGTTTCAATCTCCCCTGCCAGCTCCCGGAGGGTCGAATAACTCGGGCAGCAATTTAGGGAATCCTCTCAGTTCGCCCGCACCTGCGGCTCCAAATCCTCAGCCGCCAGCAGCAACTCCCCAGTAAGTCCCTCCCTGTACCCCTTCCCCCTCTCGCCCCTGATTTGGTTCGTACTGAGCCTTTTTTCTTTTGGCAAGTTGATAGAACTTATATATACCAGCAGAAGGAACTTTGATGCGGCTACTGCTATCTCTAAGTCCAGGTTATTTCTTGGGAATGATGGTAAATTTGTCAAATAATTGTTACCTTCTGTAATATAGATCTAGAGTCAGATCTTTTTCCGGACTCTCCTGAAACTGACTGACCCTCTCTGAAGCAACTTATAAACCCGATCGACGATCCGGGTTTTGAGTTTCAAGTCACCCTTACTTGTCAAGGAGTCTGAGTCATGAACGAACCTGCAGAACTGTCTTTGGAGCAACAATTTAGCCTGTGTTCCTTTAAAACGCAGGTAAATGGCATGAGCCGCGAGCAAGCTCAAGAGTTTTTAGTCAAGCTTTACGAGCAAATGATGCTGCGGGAAACCATGTACCGCCATTTTCTCAAACACCACTGGGGCTTAGAACCCAATCCGGGTGTCGAGTAACCTAGCGTCGCAGTCGGCGACCTCCGTCTCTTACTCTCTTCCCTCAGGTGGAAAGGAGTTGGGGGTGATGGGGCGTCACTCGCAATTATGATGGCAACAGCAACAAGAAAGTTAGGCAGATGCAACGGATGCAACAGATGCCAACCAGCAAACATAAGTTATAAAACCAAGGGTTTCAGCAATTACGCTCCTCTCGCAAGCTGATGCCGAGTATAAAAATTTAGCACTTCGCCTGTTTGTGGATTTCCCTAAATGCAGGATGAATTCTCGACCGTTTACAATAATTTTATCGATTGGTGCGATCGCCAAGCAAATATTTCTGCTGGTGCCAAACATACTGTAGAAATTTTGCTGCAAATATCGGAGACTCCTGAGTGCGATCGAGCTAATAAATTGCTTTCTAGCATTCCAGAACTCAACCTCAAACGTTCTGAAATTACCGATCTCAGTCCCCTCTCATCTTTTACTCAACTCACTTCTCTGATCCTCGACAGCAATCAAATATCCGATCTGGCTCCCCTGCAATCTTTAACTAACCTGAATACTCTGGTTTTGGATGTCAATCAAATCTCAGATATCGCCCCTCTGTCAGCTCTCAAAAACCTAACTCAACTCGTCCTCGATACCAATCAAATCTCAGACATCAGCTCCCTCAGCAACCTGAGCGAGCTTGAGGTACTCGTGTTGTTTGACAACAAAATATCCGACATCAGACCTCTGAAAGATCTTACTAAATTAAAGACTTTAATTTTGTATAAAAATCAGATTTCAAATATCGAGGTTTTGGCAAGTTTGACAAATTTAACTACTCTCTACCTTTACAATAATAAAATATCAGACATCAGTCCGTTAGCCAACTTAAAAAATCTCCAAACGCTGTTTTTATTTGGAAATCAGATAGCAGATATCAGCCCGATCGAACCTTTGACCGAGCTGACTAAATTGGTTTTATTTCAAAATAAAATTTCGGATGTTAGTGCTTTGAAATCGCTGACAGAGCTAGTCGAACTCAACCTCGGAAACAATCAAATATCAGACATCAGCCCGCTGGGTTCGCTAACTAAATTAACTCAACTTTATCTGTTCAACAATCCGATCGCAGATAGCAGCCCCCTGCAATCTCTAACTAACTTAAATTTACTAGATTTGTACAACAATCAAATTACTGATGTCAGTTCGCTGCGATCGCTCCAAAAGCTAACATATCTCGACTTGCGCGGGAATCCGATTGCTAATAAAATTTGCCCGGTAAATCCCGAGTCGGTATGTAAATTTTAAACAGGTAACTATTGAATCTCAATTCTCAACTCTCAACTATTAACTCAAAACTCAAAACTCAAAACTCAAAACTCCCTATGCCTTAAGTATTAAATTTAGGTATGCGATAGATTGCTGTTGCTACAATAGAGTGTCGATCGCCAGTAAAAGGAGTAAATTAATGAGCGCGCACGATGCTTTAATGTTGGGATTGCTGCTGTTGCCCGGTTTGGCTTTGTCGATCGCAATTATGGGTGCTTTTGCCGCCGGCGGTTGAGCGGTGAATGTTCTACTGCGTGACAATATATCATCCAGTCGATCGACCGCAATAAGATTAGTTCGCAGTGCAGGCTAAAGCCCGCACTGCGAATAGTACGCTCGATCGCAAATTTATTCAACTTTTTGAGACTTTGGCATCCGAGTTTGCACAAAATTGGTCAACCTGCGCCAATTAGCTCTGACAACTTTCTTCTGAGCTATGATATGCAAAATTACAAAGGCTAAAAATGTGTAGGACAGCCAAAAATGCAAGCTTCTTCCTACCTCAACCATTGCTGAATTTTGCGGAAACATATCGGGCAAAACAATCCCGAAAAATTTCACGTTGTTACTTTTGAAAGAGTTGGATAACAAGAAACCAGTCACCGGAACCGCCCACATAAAAAAGTACAAACTCGCGTGCAAGGCAAAAGTTTGATACCATTCTTTCGTAAACTTAGGCCAGCGTTTTGTATACTTTTTCCACCACACGCGCAGCAAAACCAAAATTCGCCAAGTTAGCAAAGCCATCGCCAGCACACCCACAGATTTGTGGAAGTCGTAAAGGGGACCTCGAATCGGGAATTCTCTCGGTAATTGAGCCATAAACGTACCGACAACAAACAGCACTAAATAGCAAGCTGACGCAATCCAATGCACGGACATCAGTTGTTTGAAAGCAGAATTAATTCTGGGTTTAGCAGCCTGTTTTTGAATGTTCATGGTATTTGAAGTGAGGAATGACCGATCTTTCTTTTGTCATTGGGCGTAGATAAAAATTATTAGTCCTGCGCTGTCTGGGTTTTGAACCTGTTCGCTAATTTTGGGGTTCCCCGGCTCGATCGTTACAGATTAACGGTCAAATAATTTTATCTATCGAGAGTGACAAAAGAGGGATGATATCATGATAAATTAATTATTAAAAAAGTATAAAGGTTATGATTTACAGATCGATCGAAGGATTTTAGATTTTGGATTTTAGATTTTGGGTTTTAAATGGGAGAAATGTATCATACTTGGCAGCAAATTTATTATAAGTGAGGCAAAAGTTTCAGCCCAAGAGATGCAATGCTGCCAAAAAGTCGATCGACCTGAAAAATATCAAAAAAGAAAACTGGCAAAACGACAACTAGAATCGATCGAACTTTGCCAGTTATTTCTCAATATTTTACCGACGCGAAACCTATCTAAATCTCCTTCAAGAACCTCTAAAAAACAACCAGAAAACCTCTCTGCGTTCTCTGCGCCTCTGCGGTTCAAAACTTCCAGAAATTTCATCTAAGGAGAGGGGGAGAGGGGAAGAGGGGGAGAATTACCAATTCCCAATTCCCAACTGTCAACTGTCAACTGTCAACTGTCAACTCTCTTCCTTAATGCGCCCAAAGAATCACGCCCGGTTCGTAAGCAGTGCTGAGATTTTTGTGCTTCGGCAAAACCCGCAGCGATAAACCCTGCAAGCCGCTCGAAGTGTAAGTAATATCAGCCGTGTAAAGACTCGACTTGTGAGAATCTTCACCCAAATACTCCATTACCACCGGCACGCCGCCGACAATCTCGCCTGACGCATCGATCGAACCTTGAAAAAGTTCGACTTGCACGTCAGCAGGCGTCAACCCCATCAAATTAATGCGAGCTTTCACATCGATCGACTGATTGACCTTAACCTCTTTATCCTGCGAAATATCAACAGCCTCAATCTTAATTTCGTGCCACTTTTCGAGCAAATTATGCTTCCAGTGAGACAGATCTTTAGCAGCAGTGCAATTATCCGCAGTCATCGTGAAAAAGCGATCGCTCACCGGGAAATAAGCCCGCCGCGCGTAATCTTTCACCATCCGAGCCGTATTGAAAAACGGACAATTCAAGCGAATCGAATCCTTCATTTTCGCCGTCCAACCGCGAGGAATACCATCAGCATCCCGGTTGTAAAACAGCGGTACAACTTCTTTTTCCATCAAGTCGTACAAAGCATTCGCCTCAACTTCATCCTGATACTTAGTATCCTCGTAAAACTCCCCATGTCCGATCGGCCAACCGGTGCGAACGTAATCCGCCTCATCCCACCAACCATCGAGGATGCTCAAATTCGGCAAACCGTTCATCGAAGCTTTCATCCCCGAAGTACCGGAAGCCTCGCGGGGGCGGCGGGGCGTATTCAGCCACACATCGCAGCCCGCCACCATCATCCGAGAAACGTGAATGTCGTAATTCGGCAGAAACACCATCGAACTGATAGTTTCGTGTTCGCGGATGAAATGAACGATATCCCGAATCAATTCTTTACCCGGAATATCCATCGGGTGAGCCTTACCGGCAATCACGAACTGCACCGGGCGGTTTTTGTCCCGCATGATCCGCATAATGCGATCGACATCGCGCAAAAACAGCGTCGCCCGCTTGTAAGTAGCAAAACGGCGCGCAAACCCGATCGTCAGCACCTTCGGATCGAGAGCTTCCCGCGCGTGTTCGATTTCCGCCTTCGCAGCGCCGCGTTCGCGCAGAGTTTTTTCCAGCCATTCCCTGGCGAACACCACCAACTCCGACCGGCAGCGTTCGTGATTGCGCCACAATTCCTCATCAGGAATCGACTGCATTCTATCCCAGAGCCGATCGTCCTTGCGAGTCATTTCCCATTCAGGACCTAAGTAGCGATCGTACAATTCCTGAGTAGACTTAGCCACGCAACTGCGAGCGTGCACGCCATTCGTAATCGAAGTAATCGGCACCTCATCGGTCGGCAAGCCCGGCCACAGCCCGCTAAACATCGGGCGCGACACCACACCGTGCAAAGCCGCCACCCCGTTGACAAAACTCGACATTTTAATCGCCAGAATAGCCATATTCAGGGGAGACGACAAATCGCCAGTATCCTCGCGGCCCAGTCCCAGAAACTCATTTTGCGACAAGCCAAAAATCTTGGCATACTGACCCAAATAGTGCATCACCATATCCGGCTCGAACAAGTCAAAGCCAGCAGGTACGGGCGTGTGAGTCGTAAACATACTGCTGGAAACCACCACCTGTTCCGCTTCCAAGAAACTCAGGTGATATTGCTCCATCAGCATCCGAATCCGTTCCAAAGCCATGAAAGCTGCGTGGCCTTCATTCATGTGATAGGCCGTCACGTTCAGCCCCAGGGCTTTGAGCATTTTCACCCCACCGATACCCAGCATGATTTCCTGGTGCATCCGCAAAGTTTTATCGCCGCCGTAAAGTTGGTCGGTAATATCTTGGTCGTAGCGGCTGTTCGGTTCAATATTGGTATCCATCAAATACAGGGGAACCGTACCCACTTGCACCCGCCAAATCCGCGCGTACACCTTGCGGCCCGGATAATCTACCTCAATCCGCAATTCCGAACCGTCGGGATTGCGTTCTGGGTGGAGCGGCATATTGTAGAAATCGTTAATCGGATAGCGTTCTTGCTGCCACCCATCGGCGTTGAGATACTGAGAAAAATAACCTTCTTGGTATAGCAAACCGACGCCGACTAAGGGCAAGCCCAAATCGCTAGCAGACTTGAGGTGGTCGCCAGCGAGCACGCCCAAACCGCCGGAATAGATAGGCAGCGCTTTGACCAAACCGAATTCCATCGAAAAGTAAGCATAGCATTCCTGCTGTCCGGTGCCGCGCTGCTTGCGATACCAAGCCCGATTTTTAAGATAATCATCTAACTGCTGCGCCGCTCGGTTCATTTGAGCGATGAAGCCTTCATCTTCGGACATTTCGTGCAGTCGCTCTTGAGAGATGGTTCCCAGCATCAGCACCGGATTTTGGTTGCTGGAATCCCAGAGGTCTCTATCTAGGCGGCGGAACAGGTCTTTTGTTTCGACGTTCCAGTCCCAGTGCAAGTTGTAGGCAAGCTTGCGCAGGGGTTCGAGAGTTGGGGGTAGCGAGGGGGAAACGTTAAATGTGCGAATCGGCTGCATAGACAAAGCCTCTATTTTCGGGTAGCGATATTTTCGTCTGTCTTGGGGTACAAGTCGGTTTTTTTGCACACTTTTTTAAGTTTTAAGAAGTGCTGGCGATCGATTGTCGCGATATCTTTAACTTTTGTGACGAATACTGAGACCGATCGCCCTTAAAACGGCTTGTCGCACTTGCGGATCGGGCTTCTCTTGAAGGAAAGGGGTTTGGTTCTACAAGTCCAAACCCCCCAGCAGGTTAAGGGGTATGCAGGTGTTTGGGAAAACACTTGCACTAATGGGACACTATTGTTAAGGCGGTTTTAGCAAGCTCATAATCCAATCTCCAGCCCGCCCGACCGCCTTTTGTTGTGCCCACTTAGAAGCATACTTCTTAAATATCGAGCTGTCAAGAAGTATGCTTCTAACTTGTGCGATCGTATGTCCAAAAAGAAGCAAACTCAAGATCCAGAAAAGATACCAGCGCTGCAAATACTCAGGGAGGCTGCTGGGCTAACTCAATCTGCGCTAGCAAGGCAAATACCTGACAAAAGCAGAACTAAGACTTTAAGCCAAAAAGCCATTAGCAACTGGGAAACTGGCAAAGATGAGCCAGAACTGACTGTTCCTCAGATCAAGGCACTTTGCAAAGCTCTAGGCGTTTCAATAGATCAACTGCCCGACGACTTTGGCCCGCCGAAACCTTCGATCGCAGATGATGTTGAGAAGGGACACGTGCACCAAAAGCAATCGGATGGCTAGAAAGAAACAAGCTCAAGACCCGAAAAACATACCAGCACTGCAAATTTTGCGGGAATCTGCTGGTTTGTCCCAAACAGCTTTAGCAAAGCAAATCCCCGACAAAAGCAGAACTAAGACTTTAAGCCAAAAAGCCATTAGCAACTGGGAAACTGGCAAAGATGAGCCAGAGCTGACTGTTCCTCAGATCGAGGCACTTTGCAAAGCTCTAGGCGTTTCAGTGGAGCAACTGCCCGACGACTTTGGCCCGCCGAAACCTTCGATCGCAGATGATGTTGAGAAGGGGCTCGTACACCAAAAGCAGTCCGATGGCTAGAAAAAAACCAAAGATCTTACACCTGCAGTCAATTGGGAATTTTTCGTGGGGTGGGGGCGGGTTTATTTAACTTGTCTGCTTCGTTTTTGACCCTTGGCGAACCCGCCCCTACAGGATTGCTGAGAATGCTGCAAGATGTCAGTTCAACCCAACCTACAGGGGGCGATCGAACCCCCTTATGTAAACTTATGTAACAATTTTCCGGAATACGCATAAAAAGCTCAAGTCCGCCCAGATAGATAATCAAGAACACTTTCCAGCAACTATTTTCCAGGGGTAGTATGACTGAACTTAATATCGGGGCGTTGACTGACAGTAAAAGCTATACGGGTAGTGTTGGCACTACAAATATCTTTGACCTTTACCAATTTAACCTTAGCAGTCCGGGAAGTTTCAAATTTTCGATCGACAATTTGAGCGGCAACGCCGACATATTTTTGTTGAACAACAGCGGCGCACCACTTTACAGTTCCACCAACGCCGGAAATGCGGCAGAAACAATTAACGCTGACAGCTTAATTGCCGGAGACTATACACTCAAAGTTTTGCAAATTACCGGCGACATCGCATACACCTTAAATTTAGCAGAAACTAACACTCAACAAGCAGCAGCAGACACCCTCACTGGTGCTAAATCAGAAGAACCGCTTGTCGCGAACAGTAGCACAAATTCAGAACAACCGACAGCGAACAAAGATTTAATTACAGGAGATGCTGTTGATGACAAGACAGTTACATCAGAAGCAAAACCACCAACTCCCGAAGTTGATGCAAGTTCTGAAACAAGTACAAAATCCGAAACGGAAAAAACCGTAACAGCAACAGCACCAGCAGTTGCCACCTCAGAAAATCGCGAAACACAAGTTAGTGCAGGTTCCGAAACAAGTACAAAATCAGAACCGGAAAAATCCGCAACAGCATCGGCAGTTGCCGGATCTGGAGATAGCGAAACACAAGTTGGTACCGACAGCAATTCTGCAATTTCAAACGCTGAAAAAACCGACGAAACTGCTACCGCAAACACTCCAAATAGCACGACCGTCACAACAGATGTTGCAAATAAATCAGGCGAGACTGTAGCTACAGCCCCGGATGCCAGCAAGCCAGCAGACAAACCGAATACCGCTACCAATAGCGGGGAAGATAAGAAAACAGAGAATTCGGATAGTTCAATTCCGACTGTTGAAACAACAAAAGAATTAGAGCCACCGACTGACAAATCAATAACGGCATCAAACCCGTTTACACAGGGGACATTTCTTGTTGGCTCTACAGGTCAAGTCGGCATCGATTATCTATTAGATGGCGGCTTGTATCGCGGTCAATTAGCGATTATCAGCCTCAAAGGCATGGAGAAATTTGTACCCGGTTCGGAAGAGTTTATCAAAGAAGCTGCTGCGCGGGCGATGAGCAATTCTGAAAAAGGTTATATAGTTATTGACGATTTGAGCGAAGGTGCGAGATTTTCCGGTAATTTGCCCGAAGGAAATTTTAACGAAGGAGCGTATTTAGGAGTCAAGACTTTTTCGATGACACCCGGAGATGAGTTTGGGATTATGATAGTACCGAACGGTACAGTCAAATTCGCCTACGATTATCCAAGTTTCGGCCTCGATAAACGTCCTTTATTCTCGATGGTAACGGCGAATCCCAACGAAGCATTTCATTTAGGTCAAATTGCCGATGTTACCGGAGAAGGCAATACCTTTGCGATGGAGGATTTGCGGTTCGATTTAGGGACTGATAAGGATTACAACGATTTTACTTTCCAAATACGGGGCGCGACTGGTAAAGCGCCGTTAATGGATACTGTTGTCAACCCCGATAAAGATTGGCGTCAAACCGATCTGGGCAAAGCAGTAATTGCCTATGCCAAGCCTTACATTACACCGGAATCGGAAACCAAACCGAAGTCAGAAGGGGAAGTAAGCGGCATAATTGATGATTTAGAAAAAGAGATTCTAAATCCATCAAATTCAGAGAAAGAGGCTCCGAAAGATTCTGAAACTAAAGCGAATAATGACAAAGATATTGCAGGCGCGATCGAACCTATAGGAACAGATCCGGTAGAGGAAAAGCCTGTTACTCCAGCGGATAAAACAGAGGAAAAAGTCAAAGATAGTGCGAATCAGTCTGGCGATTCTCCGGCAGTGGAAACAGCGGGTGAGTTAGATACAATGCCGACAGGTACGACAACTGCACCAACTGCCGAAGCAGATACTCCGGCGGATGCAGCAGAAAAATCACCAGTTGAAAAAACGCCTGTTACGCCTGCGGCAACCGAGGTAAAAGACCCAGCAAATCCGCCAGTAAAATCTCCTGCTGAAACAGAAGTTGCAGCAACGACGCCAACTGAGAAAGTAGAGACAAAACCGGAAGTTTTGCCAGCGGAAAGCAAGCAGGAAACTGAAGTTATCAAGACTGCAACAACTGAGATAGCGAAATCTGAAACTCCGAAAGAGAGTGTAGTTGGAAATACAGTCGATTCTGCGGTGAAGGACAGTCTGACTGGAGGTTCGATCGAACGTCAAGAAACTGCGGAAGTTAAGCCGGATTTGTCGGTGCAAGAGACAAGTATGCCAGCAGTGTCTGTTAACAAAGGTGAAGAGTTGCAGGCGAAGGAAACAGTAACTGAAACTGAGATTCCGGATGTC
>JAAUPF010000062.1 GCA_012034575.1 Richelia sp. CSU_2_1
GTCGGAGTCGGAGTTGGAGTCGGAGTTCCGGGCGTTGGCGTCGGAGTTGGCGTCGGAATTCCGGGCGTCGGCGTCGGTGTCGGCGTCGGCGTGGGAGTTGGTATTGGTGCGATCGCAGTAATTACTGTCGCGCTTGCAGCAGAACCGTCATTATTGCTGGGATTCGGATCGCCCGTTGTCGAGGTACTGCGAGAAGTATTGCTAAGACTACCGATCGCCGGTGCAATTAAACTTACAGTACGTGTAACGCTAGCACCGTTAGGCAAACTAGCGATCGGTCCAAAAGTTACTAACCCCGTTACCGGATCGTAAGTACCGCCATCAGAAGCCGCAACTCCCGTCAAACCGGGGACAATGCTGTCAGTAACCACCACATTGCCAGCCGGACTCGGCCCGATGTTGGCAGTAGTAATTGTATAAGTAACAGTCTCACCTGTCGTAGCTGAGGTCGGGCCGCTCTTGGTAGTCGAAACATCCGCAGCAGCACCGATGACTGTGGTTACTCGCCCTCCTGGCTGGTTGGGGCTGGCAACAGTCGAACCGTCATTGTTAGTTATGTTGGGATCTGGAGTGTCTGAACTACTGCGGACGATATTGGTAATGCTAGTGAGATTGGGTGGCGGCACAAAGGCGATCGTCCGGATCTCGGTTGCACCAACAGCAAGGCTGGGAACGACTGGGAAGGTGACAACACCAGTTGCCGCGTCGTAAGTACCTCCATTAGAGATATTGACTCCCGTTAAACCCGGAATCAAGCTATCAGTGACAACTACATTGGCGGCCGGTACAGTGCCGAGGTTAGTGGTGGTGATTCTGTAGGTAAGCTGTTCGCCGGAGTTGAGAGTGGGCGGGGCGGTTTTTTGAGTAACAACATCCGCACCAGAGGCGATCGAAGTTGTCACAGTTGCACCGCTATTATTAGCAGGATTGGGATCGGGAGTCGCCGCAGTGCTGCTTGCCGTACTGCCGATCGCGCCGCTTTGAGGTGCTGTCAGCCCGATCGTCCGAGTCACGCTAGCACCATTTGCCAAATTGACGATCGGTCCAAAAGTCACCACCCCCGTCACCGGATCGTAAATTCCGCCATCTGATGCCGTAACTCCCGTCAAACCTGGAATGATGCTGTCAGTAACCACCACATTTCCAGCAGCACTCGGACCGTTGTTAGTGGTAGTAATCGTGTAACTTAATGCTGCACCGGGACTTGCAGCCGTCGGTCCGGTTTTAGTCGTGACAATATCTGCACTGGGGGCGATCGTTGTACTGACAGATGAATTGGTGGCAGTGCCGTCTTTATTGGTGCTGCTACCGTCGTTGTTTGTGAGAATCGGGTCGGGAGTAGTTGAGGAACTCCGAGCCGTGCTGGTGATGATGTTAAAGTTCGCTGGCGCAGCAAAACTGATGGTGCGGAGAACTGTGCTGACAGGTAAAGATGCGATCGCTGGGAAGGTCACCAAACCCGTAGCCGCATCGTAAACGCCACCATCCGATACGCTAACTCCAATTAAACCCGGAACGAGACTGTCAGTAATGACAACATTCGCTGCGGGGTCCGGCCCGTTGTTTGTCGCCACCAGGCTGTAGGTAAGAGATGACCCAGCCGCCGCAGTAGCTGGACCATTTTTGATAGTAATCAGGTCAGCCACAGCATCAGTAACCGTGGTAGTGACCGAATTTATTGCATTTGAACCACTGTTATTCGCAAGGTCGGGGTCGAAAGTCGCCGCGTAGCTTGATGCTGCGCTAGTGAACGTGCGGCCGCTAATTAAACCGGGCGGTAAGCCCACTGTCATGGTATAGGTGACGCTTTCACCGGGATTGAGAACGGGAATTCTCGACCAAGTAACGTTCCGCGTCGAGTTTGAGTAGGTGCCGCCATTAGAAGCTATAACAACAGGAACGGCTGGGAAAGCTGGCAGCAATTCACTGGGTATTTCATCTTGAACTAAAACTTGTTGAGCTGGTTGCAACCCCCGGTTTGTAGTAGTAATCGTGTAAGTAATGCTGCCCGCATTCTTGATGAATTGCGGCCCGCTTTTGATAGTAACAACATCAGCTTGATTTGCAGGAAAGGCATCGACTGTTTCGACTTTGAGGTTGCGAATTTCGTGAAAGTTAGTAGCAACACCCGTCGAACTGGCAAAACCAAATTTGAAATTAGCAGGTATCGCTCCGTTTGCAGTTGCTAGGTTGGGAATATCTATTAAATTTTCCCCCGGCTCTGTAAAGGAGCCGTTATTATTCAAATCCAAAGCAACAGTGAGGCGGTTTGGTGTTGCTGAAGTCGGCGGAGCTAGGGTAATTTGAATGCTTCTTTTCGCTGCTTCTCGATTGGTAGTTGGAGGGTTGTCGAAGTTAAAAGCGGGATCTCTAAAGTCAATGGTTGCGGGAGTGTTGTCGATGCCTATCGGAGAAATGGCATTTGTTAAAAACGCATAACCGCCTGCTTGATTGCCTCTAAGCGTGATTGAGTCCGGTCTGTAGCCTGACAGAGAGACTGGCGGATCGCCAGGTAGGGGGGGGATTGGTTGTGGTGCAGGTCCTGAACGCCCTTCGGTATTGTCAGAAAAACTCCCAAACTCGTCCAACCCAATGCCCAAATAACCTCCCACCAATCCAGGAGTGCTGGGGAATGCAGGGGTGTTGAAGTTGGCGTAGCCCAGAGAACCGCCAAAACCTCCTGCTGCCGTCGGGCTGGCTGTTCCGTCAATCAGGAAGAAGCTAATACCATCTCCCGGCTGTGGGGTAATAAAATTGTTCGAGCCTTGAAAAGTAGAGCCACCGTAAGCAAAGAAATCGAAGGTCATTCTCAGACCATCTGCCGAGGAAATGGGGTTGTCGTAGAGGATAAAGCCTTGAGATGCTGAACCGTTGTTAGTCAATCTCAAAGCCCCTTGGCCCCCTGCATCGCCCCCTAAGCCGGGAAGCACCCCAGATAATGTTCCGGCAGTGATACCGGGAATTCCTTGGGTGTTGGCGGGAAAGACTGGATTGGGGTCGTAGACTCTGCCAGCTTGTCCCCGGTAAATCCAAGGTCCGGTGACTGTGGCGTTGGTAAATGTTTCGTTGACTAAGGTGCCGAGGACAAAGCTGTAAGCTTCCAGCACTTGTGTTTGAAATGCCAAACAAGCTGTCACTTCTCCTGCAACTACTTCTAATTCCCAGTCGCCGCCTTTGGCTGCACTTCCGGTTAAATTAGCAGAAGCTGCAATATTTGCACCCGTTATTTTCCGCAGTTGCTGTAGGAAATTCCTGCCGGTTTCTCCTGCTGCGACGCTGCAAGCTACCAGCAAAATGTCTCCGTTTTTAATTAAAGATTTTTGCCACTGTTGCAACTGGCTGCTGCAGTTTTCGATGCTGTTGCTGTTTAATTTAACAGCGCCGAGTTGCAGGCTGCCTGGTTCGCCGTGAGCGACGATTTGAATGCTGTCAAACCCGCCACGCAAAGCTAAAGTTTTGGTGATTTGTGCTATGCCGTCAGTTGTCGGATTGAGGAGAAATGCTTCGGTTCCGGGTTTGATTCCGCTGGCTAATTGTTGCCAGTTCTCAACTCGCGAGTCGATGAAGGCGATGTGTTTTCCCTGTTTTGTCGGCAATTTCGGTCTGTTTGTGGCTCTGGAAACGGGAAAAAGTTCGATCGACTCTATTCCTCGTTCTGCCCGCGGCGCGCATTCTAGCAATACGTTTGCTGGCCGACTAGATGCCGGATTTTTTGGTATAGATTTCATGTTTTCTTGGTACTGAGGTTGATTTAGCAATTGAACGAAAATGCCCGAGCTTTGGGAAATTTTCCCAAGTCAAACGCGATCGCAGTTGTGCATTTATCCTTTATTTCCCGCCCGCGCGAGCATCGCACCCTTGATTTCAATAAATTTGATTTGACAATTAAAGATTGAATAAGTTTTCCGGTAATTCTCTGCTACAGAGTGGGAAACTTATCCATTTATATCTTTCACAGAAATTATATATCGATAGTGAGTAGAACCTCGGATAATTACTTTAATTCTGGTCGGGCTGATTCTTTCGCTGTCTACAGTCAGGCTACCGTAGCCTGTTTCTTGCCAAGCCTGAGTCAACAAGCTCTCGATTTTGGCGAAAATACGACTCACCGAGGTCTCGGTGTTTTCTGGTTCGATTGACATACTGTATTAGTTGCGATACAAGTTGACCGACTGTCGCCGGCAGTGTTTGCTTCCCTCTATTAACCTATCAGGAGAATTTTGCTGTTTTTATGCAAATCGGCAATTTTTTTTACAAAACTTTATATAAGGTGGCAATGCAAAACGCGCGCGCGTACATCAAGTCCCTCTTCCTTCTGCCTTCGGCTATAAGCGCTTATTTTTTGGTAATTTTCCAGATATCGAGTCCTGAATTACCCGCAACTGGCTCTATTTTGTATTTTTGTGTTTCCTCAATTCCCGATCGCAACATATCTGACGGCTTGTATAAAAATACATCGCTGAAACCGCCGGGAATTGTAGGAATGTTAGTTTTTTTAACAGCTAATTCCCGACGTTTTCTGTAAGTTCTGTAGCAAGAAGTGTAGCATTGGGGCTGGATTAATAGTTTGACTTTTGGTTCCAGCCGATAGCTTAAAGGCATCATATAGGCGATATTAGCATCGCTGACAATCAGGGGATTGCTGGCTAAATTCACCGTTCTAGCTACTTCTAAATCTGCCCGCAGCCAACCGCTGCCTTTATTCCACCAAGTTTCAGCTTGAGAACTAATTCCTGCGGAGATTGTGCCGATCGCAAACAGAGCAACTATAACTATTTTCCAAAATCTTTGCTGTTTGAAATTATCTGAATTTAAACCGAGTTTTACGGACAGCAAGTAAGCAACTGCTAGCTGCATTCCTACATAGCAAGGAACTAAATATCGCGGATTTGCCGATCGCCTGCCACCTCTAATTAGATCCGGTACTGCTAAAAATAGCGCCGTTGTAGCAATTAATAATAGCAGCATTACCCACACCCGCTTTGGAGTGTGGCGGCAGAGAAAATAAATCGCGTATCCCACTAAAGCTAGTATCGCTAAAGTCAGGGGCAATAGTAAAGCTAATTGCGCCGCATTTGCCGTGCCATCAATGCCAAAATCAAAAAAACCGATGCAGATAGAACCCGCCCAACGGGTAACTAATCTCAATAAATTTGATTGTTCGATCCAAATTGTGGTACTTCTAATTTGATTGAAGTTTTCCACAGAATTTACTAGGGTGGGAATGAAAGCAATTAAAGCAGCTAAACCTGCTAGATAATAGGCAATAAATGATTTAAGATCGCGCCAGTTGGCAATTACTCCCACGTAGATTGCGTGGGCTGCTGCGACGCAGACAAATAACAAATGAGTGTAGAGTCCCGCTGTTAATGCGATCGCGTAAAGAGTCCAGGAAGAAACGAAGACAACTAATTTTTGATTTTCTCGCATAGCCCGCAGCAGCGCAGCACTTGATAAAATAGTAGTTACCGCCCACAAACTGTACTGTCTCGCTTCTTGGGCAAACAGGATGTGGTAGGGAGAAATTGCGAAAATTGCCACTGCAATCCATGCTGCTGTTGAAGATGCAAATAACTCCCAAGCCAGCCAATAAATAGCGGGAAATACTAACAAGCTAATGACGGCGGCCAAACTTCTCATCGCAGTAACGGAACTACCGAATTGCTGCGCCCAAAATCTTGCCATTACGTAATACAGCGGCGGGTGTTGGGGGTCTTCTGTTGCTAGGGAATTTAGGGTGTCAGTTAGAGTTTTTGAGGAATTTACCTGCTTGTATTTTTGTAAATCTGGGGGCGAGATGATTTGTTGGTACGAAATTTCTTTCAGCATTTCGGCTTCGGTGTAGCCAGAAACTCTCAGAGAAGTGTATGTTTCGTCGATCCAGTAAAACTTGCGATCGAGATTGACAAAGCGAAATAAAATCCCGATCGCTAATACGGCGATTATTAGAATACCCAACCAATTTCGAGGAAAGTTCAAACGCATTTTTTCAGCTAAAATTCACTTGGTTCGCAATTTACTCAGAATTATATCTTGTTGAAATTACGAATAGATTTCGGAGTCCAACCAATTTTCATCAATCGTCCAACTCCGCCATAAAATCAGCTACAGACCCAAATTTAACATTGCCCTCTGTATACTCTTGACGAACTTCTGTTACTTCTTTTAGCAATTCATTATTCAGTAAAAAATCAGAAAAGTAGTAAAAGCGAGTTCGATCGACCGCAATTAAGTAAAGTTCGTCGTATCTACAAAAGCTCGATCGTCCATGAATGCGTAGGGTGCGTTGCCACAAACAAATCTCGCTTGCGGGCACTCTTGGCACCCCCTCCGCAACGCGGGGCCCCTACTGGCGAATATTATCGAGGGACGCACCAGATCGCATCATAAAGGGCGTAAGTAACTGCTAAGAAAAGAAGGATTAATTAAGTCAACCTAATTAAAAGAAAGTTTCAGATTGCTAAACAGCTTGATGTATGAGCATTCTTCCTTCATCCTTCATCCTTCATCCTTCTTCCTTCTTCTTAATCGTCTATTCCTTCGATCGGCGCAAAACCCTGCCGCTGAATGTTTTCAGTGATGGTTCTCGGTTCGAGGAATTGCAGCAAATAATCGGGGCCACCAGCTTTTGAACCAACTCCAGAAAGTTTGAATCCTCCGAAAGGTTGGCGCGATACAACTGCGCCTGTGGTTCCGCGATTGATATACAGATTTCCGACTTCAAAATCTGATTGGGCGCGATCGATATGCGAAGGCGTGCGAGAATACAATCCGCCGGTTAATGCAAAGTTTGTATTGTTAGCAATCGCTAAAGCTTCGCTAAAATTCTTCGCCCGAATTACCGATAACACCGGACCAAAAATTTCTTCTTGGGCGAGAGTTGCTGTCGGTGATACTTCGGTAACAATGACTGGCCCGACAAAATACCCTGTTTCCGGGGCCGGCATTTCTAAGGCTATTTTACCTTCAGCGCGACCTTTTTCAATGTATTCGCGAATCCGAGATTGTGCGTTTGCATCGATGACAGGGCCGACTTGAGTGCCGGGATTTTCAGCAGGACCGATATTGAGCGATCGAGCTGCTTCTACCAATCTTTCGACAAAATTATCGTACACCGATTCTACTACGATCGCGCGCGAACAAGCGGAACATTTTTGACCGCTATATCCGAAAGCCGAATAAACAACTCCGGCTACGGCTTGGTCTAAATCTGCACTTTCATCGACAATAATTGCATTCTTGCCGCCCATTTCTGCAATCACTCGTTTCAAGTGTTTTTGTCCCGGCTGCAAAATTGCAGCATCGGCATAAATTCTGCATCCAACTTCTTGGGAACCGGTGAAAGTAATCATCTGAACGTCGGGATGTTTCACCATGTAAGCCCCGACTGTGGAACCTTTGCAAGGTACGTATTGAAATACGCCTTTGGGAATCCCAGCTTCGAGCAAAATTTCGGCAATCTTTGCTGCAATTACTGAAGAAACTTCGGCGGGTTTGAGTAAAGTGCAGTTACCTGCAACTAGGGAAGCTACTGTCATACCCACCGGAATTGCGAGAGGGAAATTCCAAGGGGAAATAATTAAAGAAATGCCGCGCGGCTGATAGCTGTAGCGGTTGGTTTCTCCAGCAATATCGTAATTTTTGCCTTGTTCCAAGCGTTCCATTTCGTCGGCGTAGTAGCGGCAAAAATCAATTGCTTCGGAAACTTCCGCATCGCCTTCTCTGAGGGCTTTTCCGACTTCAAATACCATCCAGGCTGACAGTTCGTGCCGCCTTTGTTCCATCAATTCCGCTGCTTTGCGGAGGACGCCGGCGCGCTGGCGGGCGGGGGTTTTCCGCCAGTCGGTAAAGGCTGCTTTAGCTGCTTCGATCGCGCTTTTGGCTTGCGCTTCTGACAGCAATCCGATTTTGCCGACTACTTCTTCTGGCTTGGAAGGATTCAGGGAATTAACTGTTGTTTCGGTGTTTTGGTATTCGCCGTTAATTAGGGGAAAATAGGTTTTTCCTAATGAAGAACGCACGAATTTTATCGCTGTTTCTGCTCGATCGCGCAAGTCGGTATCTGCATAGTCGGTGTCGGCGACATTGGGAAATACTCGCTGGTAATTCAGTTTGTCATTAGTGCTAACAACTGGGGCGGCTAATAATTGTTCGATCGGGATTTCTTCGGAACTTTGACGCACGAAGGAACTGTTAGCTGTATTCTCCAACAAACGGCGGATTAAATAAGCCATTCCCGGCAACAAATCGCCGTAGGGACAGTAGACTCGAACGCGATAACCTCGATCGACCAACAGCTTAGCTAATTTGTCGCCCATGCCGTACAATACCTGCATTTCAAAGCGGCGGCGCGGGATTTTGAGAGTTTCGACGATCGCGATCGCCCTGGCTTGCGATCGCACGTTATGGCTGCCGATTGCTGCATACAAATATTCGTGATTTTCTAACAGCAACTGCGTCATTTCTTCAAAATTAGCATCGGTAGCTGCTTTGTCGTTGTAAACTGGTTGCGGCCAATCTTTCTGCATGGCTTTGATAGTTTCCTGATCCCAGTAAGCGCCTTTGACCAAACGCACGGTTACGGGATTTCCCCGCTGTTTCGCCCAGGCAATTAAGTCTTGCAAATCTTGTTTGCTGTCGCGCAAATAGGCTTGCAATGTGATGCCGATATCGGTGCGAGTTTTAAACTCATCTTCTAACAGCAAATCTTTGAGAATGCTGAGGGTCAAACTCTTATAAACGTACTGTTCCATGTCGAAGTGAACTGCCGCGCCCAACTCTTTCGCTTTGCGCAATAAAATGCGAATGCGATCGCTTACTTTGGCTTCGCTACCTTTAGCATCCAGGGGATCGAATTGAGAGTAAAAAGCTGTTAATTTTACGGATACTTGCACTCGCGGCAGAGTTTCGCCGTCAGCTTTATCAATTGCTTCAACCAGCGGCCAATTTTTAGCAGCAATACTCAATTTTGCCATCAATTCCAAATAGCGATCGAGATATTTTTGCGCTTCAGCTTCAGTAATTACAGCTTCTCCCAACAAGTCAACTGTAAAAGCCATTTTATCTTTGCGCAATCGCTCTAAAGTTTTAATTACCTGCTCGATCTTTTCGCCAGAAATATACTTGTGTGCTAAAGTTTCTACAGCAGGTGCAACCGTGGTGGCCGCTAATTGGCCGGGCATCGAATCGGGGTTAGCAAAATTGAGCAATTTTTTCAATGCTTCCGGCAATTCTACCTCTTCAGCAGTCAGGTATTCTTGCAAGTGGCGGGCAATTTCCGGCCTGCTGCGGAGGGCGGGCAAACAATCGATAAATCGAAACAACTGCACGCGCAATCCGGGACTGGCCATCGCCCAATCCATGAGTTTATCATCCCAGCGCATTTGGTCTTGCAGTTGACCGAAAAAAGAGCGCTTTTTCTCTTGAGTTGCCTTGAGAATTTCTTTGGCAATTTCTTGAGTTTTGGCTTCGTAGATGCTTTCAGATACTTGTGCGATCATTGGTAGTTGATAGTTGGTAATGGGTAATGGGTAATGGGCGCAGCGTAGCGGAGGGAATTGGTAATTGGTAATTGGTAATAGTTGACAGTTGACCTATAATTTAGGTTAGGCATTGAGACTACTACATTTTGGAAAAATGCGATCGACCTCGATCGGGAGTTGAATGCGATCTAGCACTCTGTCAATTACCATAAACAAAAAAGGTTTGTAGTGAGGACTTCAGTCCTCTCCGACATTGCAGACTGAAGCTCGATCGAATGCAATCCGATCCCAAATCCGGGTTGCTTATCTCCTTCATTATTCGACGGTTGAAACCGTTTATTGTCAAACAAAGTGTCCTCAGCCGACTAAAGAATAAAGAGGGTCGAAAATTCGGATTTGGGATGAATACTTCGATCGCGACTGGAATGTGAATACTTTTGTTCCTCTGACTATTTCACTTCTATTTTAACACCGTAGTTTGCTTGACTCTCTCCCGAAATTTCAATAGTATAATCGCCGCTAGCCGGTAGTTGACCTTCCCACGGAGTTGTGCTGTTTGCAGTGCCAACTGTTTCGCCGTTAGGAGCGATAATTGTAGCGCTAACTGTACCTTCGGGAACGTTCAAAGTCATGGTTTGGCCGCCCTTGCAATCGATTAAATAGCGTTTGGATTTGTTATCTGGTAAAGTATTGCTGAGAGTGGTTCCGGTAGCGCCTGCTTCAAAGTTAATTCGATCGGTGACAGCGGTTTCAGCAGCAGGAGAAGGAGAAGGAGAGGGAGGAAAACCCGCCGCCGGAGGAGAGGGAAGCGGTGTCGCAGCAAGTTGCGGCACGCCGGATAGGGAAGGTATTTGAGTGGGATTGGGCGACGGATTGTTAGTTGGAAGTGGCGATGCCGCAATTGGTGCAGCAGGAATTCCGGGCTGTTGCCTCGCAGGTGTTGTGGCAGCGGGCGAAGGGCTTGGGGGCAGGGGTACGTCGGCGGGCAATTTGATTTGAATGTTGGCTCTTTCTTGATACATTCTCCACGCTAGTAAAGTACCGAGACTTATTACGGAACCGACTAACATTCCGCTAAAAAAGACTAACAATAATTGCCAGATTTTTGCTGGTTGAGATGCGGGATTTACATTTTGGTTGGCGGCAAGCCGATCGGTTTCTGTTGCAGATTCAGGGAGAAATTTCCGCATATCTGCCGGAGGAATTTCTGGCGATGTTTCTACTACAATGATACCTGTTTCCTGAATGGTTGTTGCTGGGGATTGTATGGCTGTTAATTCAGATTCCACGGGAGTAGTTTCTGGGGTGTTTTCTGCTGGTGTTGGGGTGAAATCATTTTCCCGAGTTGGAATTTCTGTTGGAGTTTCTGCGACAGCACTTGTTAGCTGCTCTTCAATCGATCGATCGAACTCATCGCTAGCAGGATAAATTGTTTCCGGCGGCTGAGTCAAGATTTGATGATTTTTTTCTGGTTCGTCTGTCATGGCGATAAAAGTTTAGTATTAAAGGTTGGTTTAGGGGTATTTTACTTTATTCGGGCGATCGACTATACTTAAATAATGAAGTCTTCGGTTATTCAGAGATTTTAAACGATCGGGTTAAAAATGCCATCGAGCTAGAGAACATTTATTGTTAAACATTGGGAGAGGAAGGGTAGCTTTACAGAATTTCAAGAGTACGATATCGATCGACTAAAGCTGATGTAAACTGCCCTCACCCCACACTAGCAATAATCTCTCCAATCTCTTTAGGGGTTGCACCTGTTGCTAATATTGCCCGGATCAATAATTCAATTGAAACTGAAGCATCATCATTTTCATCTTTAGTAATCCCCGATTGGCTGGAGCTAATCTTAGAGGCAAAATCGCTTTGAGCCATCAGTTTTTGACGGCGTTCCTTCAAGCTTTGGCTGAGAGCTAATTTAATTTCCACAACAATAGCTTCTTCGGGTGTTAACTCCAAAAATTCTGAAACACTCCCAACCTTCCAGCCTTTAGATTCTAAGCGTTTTCTCTTAGATATATCCATCATAATCATTCAACTTAATTGCTGCTTCAATCTCATCAGGAAATGCTTCAGCATAAGCCCAAGCATTTTGCAAATCGCTAGCACTAATATGCGAATAAAGGGGCGCAGCGCGCACCTTACCGCTAATTTTTGGATGATGATATCAAGTATTATACTCGATCTGCTGTCAATTATTCGGCAAAGATTCCCAAAAAGGCTTCTCTTCTCCTTTCCTGACAGTATTCGTTGCCGACTGCACGTTGCCCTTCAATTCTTGATAGTACCTGTCGTCAAGAAAACTAATATTTACTCCAAAAGGTTGCAGCAATTCGCGCAATCTTTCCTGAGTGTAATCTTTACCGTCAATTAGCGCGCCGCGAGGATTGGAAACTAACAAATTGCCATTGACAGGTACTGAATTAATCGCATTCGGCCACCAAGCATAACCGCTGTAACCGAACATTACCGGAACTTGCACGATTTGGTCGTCTGTGAGGGCAAACTCTCGTTTCAATTTCTCTAAAATTGGAGTAAGTCTTTGCTGTTGTAAATTGAGATTGTGTTGGATTAAAGCTTGATTTCTCAATGCAGCATTGACTGTGGTTTCATTGCTCAAACCGCGATTGATAGTCGCATCGCCATAACCTTTCCCTGCTAACTCTTCTAACAGTCTAACTCCAGCTTCAGGACTCGCGATCGCCATGATAAATCTTCCCTGAGTTTGAGTGGGAATAAAGTTGATAATTTCATCGACTTGGCGAGTCAACAACCAAGAAGTATCGATATCTAACGGCGGCCCTTGAATTCTTTGAGCTTGAATAAAATCAATTACCTCGGGATTGAAACTATTATTGCCGGAATTGCCGTAATAAATTCGACCCATTGGATGTCCGGGAATGGGCGGGGTTGCTTGCAAATTGCCGTAGCCGTTTGACCACTGATTTAGAGGGTTTTCATCGCGGGGACTGCCGATTTTAAAGACGCTCAAATCTGGATCTTTTCTCGATCGCACTGGTCGGTCGATCGCCCTTTCACTCTCGCTTTTTAAAGCTACATTAAAGTTGCGAGTTCCCGATCCGTCGGGCAATTGAACGTAGCCGTTTTTCTGGATATCTTGCAACCAAGCGCGATCGCCCTGGATAATTTTTACTTGCGCGCCCGTAGGTTCGACTGCTTGTTTTAATTGGGCGATAAATTCGCTGTTTGCCGCACCTCGATCGCTCACTTTAATTTCGGTAACTGGCGAGTTATTGGCTGGCATTATCCAAGGAGCAACGCCCATTTGGATAGAATTTGTGGCGATTTGTTGACCGTTATCCACAGCAGTTGCTGTTAGATTAACCAAGCCGCTCCAATTGCGATCGGCAAATTGTTTTGCTTCCAATCCTAACACAATCTCGCTGCTAAAAACCAGAGGTTTGGCACCGGATATATCTACAGCTTGCCAGCCGCCACCAACCTTCTGAAAAACGTTAATGTGAGGTCTGGCATCGGGATCTGTCATGATAAATAATTGAGAGTCTTTGTTGAAATTTTCTGACAGTTTTAAATGCACTTGAGACAGCATTGCCGGACGGCGGGGAGTGGTAATTTTTGCTGCTTTCCAAGTGGGGATTTTGGGTCGATCGCCCTGGTTGCGATCGTCAAACAAAATCAGCGCGCCTTTAGATAAAGACCACTGTTCTTTTCCCGCTTCATCTAGTTCATTAATTTTGCCATCTCTGTTAGTATCTCCCGCAAAGAAAAAGCTGTTCGGTGAAGCAGCAGGTGTTTCTGGGGACGGGGTTTCTGTTGCAGTTGGTTGCGGACTTAATTCAGGAGTTGGTGTTAATTCAGGAGTTGGTTGAGGAGTTAATTCGGGAGTTGGTGTTAATTCAGGGGTTGGTTGAGGAGTTAATTCAGGAGTTGGTTGAGGGCTTTGTTGCTGATTTTTTTCTTGTTCCAAACGTTCGAGTTCTTTGCGAGCTAATTCTTGCCGCTCTAATTCGAGTTGTTCGAGTTCTTTGCGAGCTAATTCTTGCCGCTCTTGTTCCCTTCTCGCTGCCTCTTGTTTTTCTAATTCTTGCCGTTCTTGTTCCCTTCTCGCTGCTTCTTGTTTCTCTAATTCTCTTCTAGCTAATTCTTGTCTGGCTAATTCTTGCCGTTCTAATTCTTTTCTCGCACGTTCTTGTTTTTCTTGCTCTTTTCTGGCTAATTCTTGTCTGGCACGTTCTATTTTTTCTTGTTCTAATCTGGCACGCTCTCTAATTTCTTCTTCCTCAGCTTTAATTTTCTCGATCGAACGCGCCACTTGCATCTCGTAAGTAGCCATCGTGAGGTATCCTTGATATTCGATCGTCTTGTCGATCGCGCCCTCATTTAAAAAAGAGTCGTGCGGAATTTGCCGCAGCGTATTGACAGCGGATTGCCAAAGTTGTTGTGACTCTTGCCAAGTAGCAGAATTGCGATTCGGATTGCGCCCGATCGCGGCAGCTCGATCGGCTATTTTAGCAGATTCATCCCAATAAATTTTTGCTGTTTCTTCTATTTGAATGCGACTTTGAACGTCTTGAAATTGTTGCGTCAAATTTTTGGATTGCCGCTGTTGAATTTCTTGCTGCCAAACTTCGATCGAAAACGGGTTGCTGTTGCGAGTTTTGGCCAGATTATCCAATTCTAGTTTCAGTCGATCGCGCACTTTGTAGAGTTCCGGCAGCGATTGCGGGGATGCGGCGTCTGACTGTCGCCCCGAGATTTCGAGTGGAGAGTTGAGGCCCGGTTGAGCGTGCGTAGCGGGGACAGCAACCCAAATAATACCGATGACAGTACCGAAAGCATTGACAATGGCGATCGCGATATATTTAACCAAGCGCATACAGTTAATCCTCAGACACCCAAATGATTTTACCCAATCTGGGGATAAATGCGAAATTTAATTATAAAATTTTACAGATGCACCCCTGTTACAAATTTCTATTTTTTATCAAGCCTGCAAGTTCTTCTCCCACTTATACTGCAACCATTTCGAGTTGGCGATCGGGCGATGCTGGCTCAAAATACGACACCATAATTTGCTCTGGATGCAGCCCGACAGATTCGTAAGTGCGTCCGGTGCGATCGCTAAATTCCACCTCAAACGCTGCACGATCGGCCAACTGTTCAACTACTGTCCCAACTTGTCCGCGCCAGAGGTTGCATTCAGGAATGTCAACTGTCAAGGCAACAACATCGAGTAATTTAATTGTATTCTTTACCACTTTTATTACTTCCAGGCACTACATTAAACCTGCTATTGAGCAGCTCTAGATTCAGACAATTTAAAACACTGGATTTGAGCGGACGCTTTTCATCCCAAAATACGATCGATGAATAAAACTTAATTGCTGGCGGTGAATTCAAAAGCTCAAAAGTTTGACGCGCAACTTCCTCATCGTCAAAACTTAAGAAGTAAACAGTATCATCAAAAACCACAGGTTTATCAGCTATTTCACCGATCGACCTGAACTCCAATTTTTTATAAAGTCCCCCGATCGCAATTTTCCAAGGCTTAAAGGTATAATCGCCGACTCCAAAAATCGCAAATCGAGGACTGTTTTGATAAATTTTACTTTTGCGATCGTCTAGATATTGCTGGCGTTGCTCCAGATATTTCCAAGTTTTAGGAGCTAGATTTTTGATATTTTCAGTTGATTCACCGATAAATTTTTGAGTAATTAGGATGTAGCGATCGCTAGCATTAATTCGATTTTGAGCTACATCAGAACCTTTAAGGAGCGGAAACAGATAAGTTTCCTCAAGCTCGACAGATTCCCCGAATCCGTTGACAAACAAATTACCAATTTTCCGAAATTCCATCACATTCGAGCAGTCATGTTTTACGCCCGATCGCCATTTTGTTTCTGAATTGACCGCATATAGATGGCTCAACTTACTAAAAACATCTATATCCTTAACTAGAAGATTGTTGTGATATCCTATTCGGTGAAATTCTGAACTTTCTAAACTGCTAAATACATCACAAAAATAGTTTTGCGAATTACCATCAAATTTGCAGAATAACAAACAAGCATCAACATTTGCATCAAAATATTTTTTAGCATCTATTGTGTAAGTTGCACATTCAGCAAGATTGAGTTTTTGAGAATGAAGGTAATTCAATAACTTTCTAGCAGTAGAAGTCTTGCAAAGCATCGCTAGATAAGCATCGCGCTTTTGCAGCCATTGCACCGCCTGAATCAGCATCCATTCAGAGATATCGAAGTTACTCTTACCTGTGATAGCATCTAAGCCTTTGTGATTTTGAAAGTTGTTTTTTTTAGGTAAATTTTCGCTGCCAACAGTTCCTTGTTTCGAGTTTGTCACCCAAGGAAAGTTGCCGAGTACCAGCAGTCGATCGGTGGATGGATTGATTAATGATTCCCAATCAAATTGAAAGAAATCTCCGTGCCAAATTTCGCATCTTTCATCCTGAAATAAGTGTTTATTTAGTCTGATTTGTGTTAAGTAATTTTGATTGATATCAACTCCGATAATTTTGGCTGCGGATGGAAACGAAGGTGTAGCAGCTTGAATAAAATTACCGACACCGCACGTTGGCTCAATTATGGTGGTCGGATTGACATTAAGTTCTACTAATTTTCGACATACCATCTCTGCTAATGCCGACGGTGTCTGAAAATCGCCGTATTCTAGTTTTGTTTTGCGATCGTTGTAACTCATCGGTTAGATTTATAAACTGCGATAACGCCTTATTGCCATCTATAAATTCATAACGCTGTTTGAGATATAGTCTGAACTTTTGTTCTAAATATGTTCCAACAGCCTTTCCGTCTGTGATGCCGTAAAGCAAAGGTTCTGGGTGTTGAGACTCGGCGGCGGAGAATATTGCTGCCTCAGAACAAAGGATTTCTACGGTCAAAGTTGTCATTTTGATGAACCACAAGATTATTTAATTGTATATGATGTTGTCATCACAGTTACAGATGTTTATAATACGATAAGTACGTAAGTCCAGAACAAAATCTGGTGTAGTTTGGAAAACAAGGGTGTAATGCGTGTTATCAGCCGAAAAATCCTGCGAGATTTCTGTGAAAGCCATGCGGATTCCTGTGATGCACTTTATGACTGGTATAGAGTGTCAACTAAAGCCCAATGGCAAAACCTAATTGATGTTCAGCAGATTTATCCAAAAGCTGAGGCAGTCGGAAATTTTACCGTATTTAATATTAAGGGCAATCGATATCGTCTGGTTGTCGATCTGGTTTACGTTTCTCAAAGAATCTACATCAAATATGTTCTAACTCACGCGGAGTATGATAAAGATGAATGGAAACACGATCCGTACTTTTGATACAAAATCTTATACAGATTTACTGGTTCGGTATCAACCAAAACCGATCGAAACTGAAACTGAAAACGAAGCCGCGATCGCCCTTGCTTCCGAGCTGGAACACCGCCCCATGCGATCGCTGGAGGAAGAGCTATTTCTGGAGCTTTTGATAACGCTGATTGAAAAATTTGAAGCGGAAAATTATCCAATTCCCAAAGGCGACTCGGCCTCAATGTTGCGACATTTAATGGAGGCGAGAAATTTGGGAAAATCCGATTTGATTCCTGTTTTGGGAACGGAAATAGAGGTTGATAAAATTATTGCCGGTGAAAGGGATCTCGAAATAGATGAAGCCCGAAAACTCGCCGATTTTTTCCGAGTAGATATTAGCTTGTTTATTTAAGCGGGATCTGCTCACCAACTTACACCTTTTAATTCAATCGGAAATAGCTGGCGATCGATCGAACGATTTTTGTCAAGAGCTTGAATCAAATACTCACCTGTTTCTTGCTGCTCTGCGGCATCTTCTTCATCCATCCAAGACTGAAGCAGATCGATCGATTTTGCCTGCTTTTCGTTGAGCCGAATATGTTCTCTCAGCAGTTGCAGAGTATATGCCTCTGTCGAAAGCCCTTGCTGTCGAGCTCTTTGTGTTAAGTATTGCTCTATTTCTGGTGTCAGGCTGAGGATGAGTGTCATAGGTTTTTTTGATAGCCAAACTCTGATATTTTACAACCTAATTTCCGAATCATGCTCAATGACTTCAAATCTACATTCAAGCAAACAGCAAGTTTTCTACTAGAGTTTTAGGTTCTGGGAGAGATTTACCATCTACCTGATATTCTTCAACTAAAAGCTCTAATACCTCCACTGCATTCTGCAAAGCTTGTTCGTAAGTATCTCCGTGAGTGTGGAACTGCTGAGATGGAAAATCAGGTAAGTGTACTAGGTAGCAGTTATCTTCATCCGACCATTGAATAACAATTATATAAGGTAATTTCATGATTCAGATTCCTCTTCTTCAATTGCTTTCAATATTCCAAGTTTTCAATCTGCGATCGCATATCTTGTAGGTTGGGTTGAGGCACGAACCCTCCGCAACGCTGGGCCCAACAACAATAGTGCCTGCGATCGCTGTTTACGAACATCAACAACTGCATTCTTTGCATTTGGAATGAGCATAGAAAAGCTGATACGAATAAGCAGCCTTCAGTTTATCTCGGAATTTGTGATGCAGGCTGACTTTCTGGAGATTGAACTTTCGGTGTCTGAAAATCCCCGTATTCTAGTAATAAAACATCTGTTATACTCGGGTGAATTGTGATTGAGGTTTGGGATGGAATTTCGGTTGGCGCACATGGATAATTTGGATGAGGTGACGCGGTTGTTTGATAGCTATCGCATCTTTTACGGTCAGGTTTCGGATCTTGATGCAGCCCGTCAGTTTATCCAAATGCGTTTTCAGCAGGGTGACTCAACAATATTCATTGCGTTGGATGAACTTCGGGGTGTGGGTTTTACTCAGCTTTATTCGAGTTTTTCGTCAGTTTCAATGAAACGAGTTTGGATTTTGAATGATTTGTTTGTTGAAGAAACGGCTCGCCGGCAAGGTGTTGGGGCACAATTAATGCAAGCGGCGGAAAGCTTTGCACGTCAAACGGGTGCCGTGAGAATTGCATTATCTACGCAGATGACCAATCAAAGCGCGCAATCACTTTACGAATCTCGTGGGTATGTCAAAGATGAGGTGTTCTATCATTACTCACTCCCGTTGTAATTCATGTATATTGCTAAATCCGTGCGATCGACTATCATCAGTGCGATCGCTCATATCATCCGTGTATCCGTGTCAAAATCCGTGTCGCGATCTTCCAATTTTTACCAGCGAGGCAGAGCCTCTGGACATCTGTTCCCAGGCAGAGCCTAGGAACCAGTTAATTAAAAAAACAGAGGGCGGGTTTCACATAAAACTTAACCGAAAAAGTCAAATTTTATGCTCTAAACCCGCTCTCGCAAAAATCACTTAATAAGCGTCTTGCAATTCGTAAAAATCAGGGGAAATGTAATCCTTCCGCAACGGCCAGCCTACCCAATCTTCGTTCATCAAAATCCGTTTCAGATTCGGATGTCCTTCGTAGACGATGCCGTACATATCGTAGGATTCCCGTTCTTGAAAATCCGCTGCTTTCCAAATCCAATAGACTGAAGGTACTCTCGGATCGTCGCGAGGAACGAATACTTTGACGCGAACTTCTTCCGGTTTGACAGCATTATCTGTCAGCTTTGCCAAATGGTAAACGCTGACTAAATCTTCTCCCGGCCCTTGGTCGTAAGCGCACTGGCACTGCATATAATTAAACCCGTAGGCGTACAGTGCAGTTGACATCGGAATCAGAAATTCTCGATCGACCTTTAATATCTCCACACCCAAATTGTCGGGCGCTAAAGCTTCGTGCTCGAAGCCGTTTTGAGTCAACCATTGAGAAACCTTCCCGGCTTCAACAATCGCAGATTCTTGTTCAGCCACGTTCTACCTCCTGTTTCTGTGCGGCCATCAATGCGGGCGGTACGGGCATTCCCATTGCTTCTGTCAGTTCCTTCGGCGGCGCAATTCGGCCGGGAACAGACAAGTATTTGCCGTCCAGGATGTCGTCTACTACTTTCAATTTGTGGCTTCTTGTGTAGTAGCGGTGGGTGGGCTGCAAATTGCCGCGTTCCTGCATCGAGTCGTTGGCGATTTTTTTGCGCAGTTTGATGATGGCATCAATAATCGCTTCGGGACGGGGAGGGCAGCCGGGGATGTACACATCTACCGGAATCAGTTTGTCCACGCCGCGGACTGCTGTAGGGGAGTCCATGCTGAACATTCCGCCGGTGATGGTGCAAGCGCCCATCGCGATGACGTATTTGGGTTCGGGCATTTGTTCGTACAGCCGCACTAATATCGGGGCGTACTTCATGGTAATCGTACCCGCAGTGATCAGCAGGTCGGCTTGTCTGGGACTGGAACGCGGTACTAAGCCGAATCTGTCGAAGTCAAAGCGCGATCCGATCAAAGCTGCAAATTCGATGAAGCAGCAAGCAGTACCGTAAAGCAGCGGCCACAGACTGGAAAGTCTCGCCCAATTGTAGAGGTCATCAACCGTCGTCAGGATGACGTTTTCCGAGAGTTCGGAGGTGACTTCAGGCCGATCGACCGGGTTGACAATTAAGGGTTTTTGTGATTTGTCAGAACTTAAGACCATTCCAAGGCTCCTTTGCGCCATGCGTAGACAAGAGCAATAACGAGGATCGCGATAAAAATCAGGGCTTCGATAAATGCCAACAGCCCTAATTGGCTGAAAGCGACCGCCCAAGGATAGAGAAACACGGTCTCTACGTCGAAGATGACGAAGACCAGGGCAAACATATAATACCGGATGTTGAATTGAATCCAGGCTCCGCCGATCGGCTCGACGCCGGATTCGTAGGTAGTGCGCCGGTCGTAGGGACGACTTTTGGGCCGCAGTACCTTAGCTGCCGTGAGGGCGAGGATAGGCACTAGGCTGGAAATTAGCAAGAAGCCTAAGAAATACTCGTAGCCGCTGAGTGCAAACACGGTGAATAATTACTGCCTCTGTGAAAGGGTTTCGTAACTTGTCTTTACATTATTATATAGACTTTGTGTAGCTGAAATTACAGGTCGATCGAGAATAACTCGACATCTTCTGCAATAATTTTTAATGTATATTTTAAGATTAGCTGACCTACCCTTTTGGAGCTATGAGCGATCCAGCTACCGAGACTAAAACCCTCGATCGGCACGAGTGCCGCGCTTGCGGTTACGTCTACAATCCTCAAAAAGGCGATTCTAGAAGCGAAATTGCCCCCGGCACGGCTTTTGCAGATTTGCCCCAAAGCTGGACTTGTCCGGTTTGCGGGGCGCGCAAGTCGGTGTTTCAAAATGTCGGCGAGTTGGAGGGGGCGTCGGGATTTAAAGAAAATCAGCGCTACGGCCTCGGCGTTAACGGCATGACAGAAGGTCAGAAAAGTTTGCTCATTTTTGGCGGTTTGGTCGTTGGCATTTTGTTTTTGCTGAGTTTTTATGGTTTGCAGTGAGACAATTGTGAGAATTTGGAAACGAATTGTAATTTTATTCGCGGCGGCGCTCATGTGCGCCAGTTGCAGCACTATTGGTTCTGTGAGTTACAACCCCTGGCAAGTAATTTCTTTGCCGACGGAAGCTAACTTGCAGGACATTGCCTTTACGGGAAATCCCGAACACGGCTGGATTGTGGGTTCAGAGGCGACGCTGCTAGAAACTTCCGACAGCGGTGCTACCTGGAAGCCTGTAACTCTGGATATCGACGATCCGAAATCGCGGTTTTCGTCAGTGAGCTTTTCGGGTTCGGAGGGCTGGATTGTCGGCCAGCCTTCGGTTTTGTTGCGCACGGAGGATGAGGGCAAGTCTTGGACGCGGATTGCTTTGAGCTCTCAGTTACCGGGATCTCCAAGTACGATCGCGGCTTTGGGCCCGAATTCCGCTGAGATGACGACAGATGTGGGGGCGATTTACCGCACTGCTGACGGCGGCAAAAATTGGAAAGCTGTCGTTCAGGATTCCTTCGGTGTCGTCCGCAATATCAACCGTTCTGAGGACGGGAAATATGTTGCCGTTTCCTCGAAGGGAAATTTCTATTCGATTTGGAAACCGGGACAAGATGCTTGGGAACCTCACAACCGCAATAGTTCCCGCCGCTTGCAAAATATGGGCTTTACCAAGGACGGGCGTTTGTGGATGCTCGCTCGCGGCGGTCAGATTCAGTTGAGCGACCCGGAAAGTCCTGAAGGTTGGGGAAAACCGTTTTTTCCCGATCGCAAGGCGAGTTGGGGTTTGCTAGACATGGCTTACCGGACTGATAATGAAGTTTGGGTAGCCGGTGGCGGTGGCAATTTGCTGTGCAGTTTTGACGGCGGGAAAACTTGGCAAAAAGACCGCGAAGTTGAAGATGTTCCCGCTAATTTTTACAAGATTGTCTTTATGACTCCCGAACGCGGATTTATTATCGGTGCGAGCGGTACTCTACTTAAATATCAAGGTTCAGTGGAAGCTGCTTGATAGTAGAATAGTAGTAAAGATGTCTGTCGATAAGTTGTTGAAAGGAGAATTCTACATGGCTGGCGGTTCAACTGGAGAACGTCCGTTTGGGGACATTGTAACAAGTATCCGTTATTGGGTAATTCACAGCATCACTATTCCGGCTTTGTTTATCGCTGGATGGCTGTTTGTACAGACTGGTTTGGCCTATGATGCCTTCGGCACTCCCCGCCCTAACGAGTATTTCACTCAGCAGCGCGAAGAAGTACCGATCGTGTCCGATCGCTTTGAATCGAAGAAGCAAGTCGAAACATTCATTGCCAAGTAATTTAACAAGGAGCTGTAAAAAATGACCAGCAGAACCCCAAATAACGAGCCAATTTCGTATCCTATTTTTACGGTGCGTTGGTTGGCAGTCCACACTTTAGGCGTCCCAACAATTTTCTTTTTGGGCGCGATCGCAGCAATGCAATTTATTCAACGATAGGAGTTTGTAATGCCTCAGCGCCTTCCTAATCCCAACGAGCAGCCCGTAGAGTTAAATCGGACTTCTCTTTACTTGGGTCTTTTGCTGATTTTTGTTCTGGGTATTTTGTTTTCCAGTTATTTCTTTAACTAACTGGTGTTTGAATTGAGTTTTGAGTTCGATTTTGTTCAATTTTGGATGAGTGAGGTGATAGATATGTTGAGTAATGGCAGAATTCCTTTGTGGATCGTAGGTACTGTAGCGGGCTTGGGTGCTTTGAGCATTTTGACTCTTTTCTTCTACGGTGCTTACGTTGGTTTGGGTTCTTCGATGTAAGCAGCATCGAGTTATTTTCGACTTCGATATCCTGTCCGGTCAATTGACCGCGATTCCCCGGCAGGGGCGGGTTTTTAAGATTGTCAATTATTGGCGGATCTTGTTGAAAAACCCGCCCCTATTTTCGATAAGAAATTATCTAATTCCTGAACAAACAACCAGAATCAGTCAGACTACCCTACCCTTCACCGAACTCCTTCGGGAAGAAGGCTTCGCCTACCGCATTGAAAGCGGTTCATTCAATACAAATTCTTCGGGTGGGAAGGGAGTAAGATATTGACTATAATTAATTGTATCAAATTTTATGGTACTCGATCGAGCATGCTATGCTAGGCACAAGTATGTTTTGGCAAAGTCCCAAATAACTCGTGGTTCTCCTAAACTAAACCTCTCGCGAGTGTTATTTAAGTTCAACAGTTGTTTTGGGCGATTTAGTTAAGTAAATAGTCAAATAATATTTCTCGATCTGACAATTTCAAAAATGTTTTTTAAAGGTTTAGTTTACTATTAGGTACAAATCGAATGAAGATTGCTTCGATCGCCTACCGCCTCCCATCGAAAAAACTCACAAACGACGCTCTCATCGAATACATCTCCAAACACAATCCCGAACAGTCAGCCTTCCAAAAAACTCCTTACTTGAAGTTAGTTCAAAAGCTATTAACTAAAACCGGCGCGCAAACCCGTTATTGGCGAGATATTGAGGCAGGAGAAAGAGGAGAAGATTTGATTTTAGGGGCGATGGATGAGGCGATCGAGCGATCTAATATATCCCACAGCGATATCGATCTGTTGATTTATTGCGGGGTAGGTAAAGGATTTCTCGAACCTGCAAATGCTTATTTTTACGCCAGATCTAGAGGCATGAAAACAGCAAACTGTTTTGATATTACTGATGCCTGCATGAGTTGGACTAGGGCAGTACAAATGGCTGACTTAATGCTCAAAGCAGGCAGTTTTAAAGCGATCGCCATCATCAATGGAGAATTTCATGTGGGTTTGCACGACAACTGGGAAATTCGAGATTTTAGGTCATTAGAATACACTTTTCCCATGTACACCATTGGCGAGGCTGCAACCGCAACTATTTTACTTCCCAGCGATGATGAATGGCAATTTGATTATAATTCTCGACCAGAATTTGCCGATTTATGTACGATTCCGCTAAATGGTTACGAAAACTTCGTCACACCGACAAAACGTGTTGGCAAAAACGGAATCGATCGATTTGTCTCTTACGGTCAAGATCTGTTTCGCGAGGGCGAAAAATGCTTGGGCGAACTTATAGATATGTCGATCGATATTCCTGCTAGCAAAGTTTGGTATTTTCCCCACGCGCCCTCAAAAACTGTTTATGAAGAGTTTTTGCCGAAACATGGTATTCCCGTTGAAAAAATTTATCTGGAAGTATATCCCCGCTGTGGGAATGTAGTTTCAGCTAGTATTCCGTTGGGAATGCGACTGGCAGAAGAAGAAGGTAAACTCAAAAGAGGCGACTCTATTTGCTTAGTTCCTGTAAGTGCCGGTCTTGTGGCTTCTGTCGTACAGTTAACATATTGAGGTGGGGAAAATTGAACGAAAGTAACTACTTAAATCAACAAGATGAAGCTAACGATCGATATCGATCGATCGATTTGCTAGTGGGAAGTGTTGGTTTTCTGATGGCTTTTGGTATCCCCGCAATCCCGATTTTGACAGCATGGTTGGGAGTAGCAAGTGGTGATACCAATATTGCTAATATTGTTGCTTTTATGCCTTTGGCGATCGCCTATATTGTAGTCCCAGCAGTCGAAACACTTTTTCCCCATGCGATCGCACCCGTACCGACAAAATTCTCCTCTAAAGCCGGATGGCAAACCTACTACCGCGTCCTTCCATTACTCAGTATCTTAGCACAAATAACGATGCTTTATGCAGCGATTACTTATTGGAGTTCGGGTGTTCTAAATCTCTGGGGAGGCATCGGCTATCTATTATCAACTGGCATCTTTAGCGGGATGTGTGCTATCAATATCGGTCACGAATTAATTCACCGCCCTCAGAAATTCGATCGCGCGATCGGCGGCCTGCTTCTGTCAACCGTTGGCTTCGGCACGTTCAAAATTGTCCACCTCCGAATTCATCACCGTTATGTCGGAACACCTCTCGATTTTGCCACGGCTAGGCGGGGACAAAGTATCTATCAATATTGGTGGCAGAGTTTCAGGGGAAATATTAGTGAATCCATTGCTTGCGAACGCGATCGCTTGACTAAATCCGGTCAATCTTTCTGGCATAACGAACTTCTTCTCTGGTACGGAATAACATTAATTTGGCTCTGTTTTGCTATTACTTTGGGCGGCTGGAGTGGAGGCATTTTCTTCGTTCTGCATTGTCTAATTGCGATTATGAAACTAGAGTGGACTAACTATTTACAACATTACGGACTGACTAGAAACATTGATGAATCGGGAGAATACGAGTCGGTAAAAGCACATCATGCCTGGTCTTCAGGATTATTTATTCATGACTTAGCACTCTTGAATCTATTAAGACATAGCGATCACCATCTCGATCCTCACCGTCCTTATCATGCTTTGAGATATGACGATCGCAGCCCAAATTATCCTTACAATTACTCGATTATGTATTTTCTTTCATTAGTACCGCCTGTTTTTCAACAGGTAGTTCATCCTTATTTGGAATATTTTCAGACAACAACAACTGTGCATAAAGTGTCATCCTCTATATCACTCGGCGATTGAAATCGCTTTGGGGGTGAAAATCGAATGTACATCGGAAAGTCATAAGCGCTATTGCTACGCAAGGCTAACGCCTACGCGCTGGCAAGTCCTACTATTTTCACCCCCAACTATACAAACGAAGTCCGCCTTCGCGCAATCCCGAGCGGGGAGGCTCGGGCTGAAATAAAAAGTGTCAGAAACCCGGATTTAGTATATGTTTTGTAGAACATATAGCTTATAGAACATATAGAAACATAAAATATGGTAGTTTTTATTACTGGCGGATCTTCAGGAATTGGTCGTAGATTAGTCCTTCACTATTTAGGGCGCGGTTGCACTGTTGCCACAGTAGCTCGTAGAGAAGCAAATTTAGCAGATCTTTATCAATCTTTAGAATGCGTTCGCGGACTGCTGCGAACTTATTGTGCTGATATAACTGATAAGAAAACTATAGCTAAAACGATCGCCGCAGTAGAACAAGAATTAGGGCCGATCGATCTCGCAATTGTCAATGCAGGAACTACCTACCAACAATTGGAGCCAAATCTCGATCTAGAATGCTTTGAGGAAGTGATGTTAACTAATGCGATCGGCAGTACATATACTCTGGTTCCCCTCGTCGAGACTATGTTAAAACGAGGTCGAGGTCAGATCGTTGGTATTTCTAGTCTAGCAGCGAGCGGCTCAATACCGAGAATGAGCACTTATTGCGCTTCCAAAGCTGCCTTAAATTACCTATTAGAAGGTTTATATTGGACTTTGAAACCTCACGGTATTTCTGTTACTACCATTTGTCCTGGTTTTATCGAGACAGAAATGACCGTCAAGCATCAAATTCCCAGCCATTGGTGCATGACTCTCGATCGGGCGATTGCTGAAATTGTTAGAGCGATCGAGCAAAAACCGCGCCTGTATTGCTTTCCTTTTTGGCAATATCAGTTTGTGCGACTGCTTGGCATTATGCCCGATCGAATCAAGGAACATGTCTTTAACTATTCGATTGAAAAATGGTTTCCTCGACCTACTTTAAGATCCAAAAAACATGACGCTAGAAAAATCATTCAATCTCCCTAAAGACTTTGGCTATCAGTTGGGTTTAATTGGATTTACTCGACTGTCAAATATCGTGCGACTGCTCCATTTTTCCATCGGCATACATCCGCGTTACGGACTGCGTTTGCTACTTGTAATTATCTCCAGCCTAATGACACTGCCGTTACGTCTGTGGGAAACGATCGCCTGCGGTAGCCAAATTGCCAAGATTGAAATCGATCGTTCTCCAGTCTTTATTATTGGTTATTGGCGCAGCGGCACCACCTACCTGCACAATTTAATGACACAGGATAAAACCTTCGGCTATCTATCAATGTATCAAGCAATGGTGCCTGACTTTTCCCTTGTCGGTCAAAGTTGGTTAAAGCCATTATTATCAAAAATTGTGCCTCTCAAGCGGCCTATGGACAATATGATTTGGCCTGTAGATGCTCCCCAGGAAGAAGAATTTCCCCTGGCAAAAATGATGCCTCATGCCTTCTATATTAATTTTTTGTTTCCGCGCAAAACTTTGTATCTGTTTAAAAAGTATGTATTAATGGAGGGGGCTCCTCAACGGGCGATCGATGAGTTTAAACAGAAGTATTACAAACTGCTGCAAATTGCCACTCTTCATGCAAACGGGAAGCCACTAATTTTGAAAAATCCCGTTAATACAGCCCGCGTCCGCTTATTGCGAGAAATGTTTCCCCAGGCAAAATTCATTCATATTTATCGTTCTCCTTACGATATATTTGCATCTTGCCAGCACCTGCATCACACTTTATCAAAACTTACGACTTTACAGACTATTGACTCAGAAAATGCTGATGAAACTGTCCTATCCCTCTACGAAAAAATGATGGGAAGATTTTTTGTAGACCGAGAATCGATCGACGATCGGCATTTAGTAGAAGTTAGCTTTGAAGACCTAGAAAAAGACCCGCTAACAGAGTTATCTCGGATTTATAAAACACTCGATTTAGAAGGTTTCGATCGGGCAGAACCTGCTTTTAAAGCCTACATTGCTTCACAAAAATCCTACAAAAAGAACAACTTTCATCTTGCTGTAGAAGACTGCAAGCGAGTAGAACAGCGTTGGGCATTTGCTTTTTCTAGCTTAAATTATCCACTTCAAGATCGATCGGATTGTTAGCTTCTATTGTTGGGATGCGCAAACCACGACAGATTGGGTAATGGTAAAACGTTAAACAACTTCGTTACACACCCGCGAATTTCACTAACCGTTGCTGGATTCCGAAAAATCAAGCAAGGGGATGTTCGTCTGCTCCGGAATCGGTTGCTAGCGATTGTGTTGCAAATTTTAACTGCTATTTATAGCCTTGATGGTCTTGTCGGGCTGCACCTGCAAAATCGAAATCGAGAGATAATTTAATCGTTTTAAAAGCATCTCGATTTAGATAGCCAAACAGATATTTGCCGATCAACATCCGAACAAATTCTTGCAGCATCGATCGCAACTGACTGGGGAACAATCGCCATCCACCCAAACTCAACAAACGCCAACGCATCCGCAAACGCCATTGAAAATATCGAGCTAATTGCAATGGAACTGTAGAAATCGGTCGATCGAATCGCCGATTTATCAGTCGATCGAAATCTATAGTGCGATCGAAATCTGATTGTTCCACATTACCCAATTTAGCAGAAACTGCCCGGAATAACTGCGAAGCTGATTCGCTTCCCCGATCCTCTCCTGCCAATAGTTTGGAGAGAATACTAGCCCCCTGCGGATGTGTCAAAAATCCGTTCCACCATAGCGGTAAAATGGCATTCCACCAAGCATTTAAATTCCAGTAGCGCCGCAAGTGAGCAACAAAAGGATCGTGCATAGTCGCATACTGATCGGTAATGTCTAGTTGCCGTCTCATCGCAATCTGACGCCACACAAATGAGAGATTAGCAATATCTTGAGGAGTTATGCTGCCAGCCATTTCTCCCTTAATAATTTCAGTCACTTGTTGGATCTGGATTGATGTCATTGCAAGCCCCGTACTGTACAATGGGTCTACCATCCGAGCGCTATTTCCGACTAAAAACCAGCCGTTTTCTGAATAAATTTCATCGGCGCTGTAGAGATAATTGTGATAGGTATGAGTATCTAATACTTCGCCACTGCGAACCATCTCTGCCACTGCTGGATGTTCGCAATCTACGGCGGATAAAAAATCTTCCATACTCCGCATTGAATGCGAGTATATATCCGGTCGATAGCTAATCCCCACACTAATTAATCTATCACGATCGATCGTTTTGAGAGGAATGCACCAAATCCAATTGCCGTGACCCATAAAGTGATGGGTGGATTGCCAGAGATTGTATTCACAAAGGCGTCGCTGGAAAATTTCTAACTGAGGAAGAAAGGGATCGAAGTTTGCCAATCGGAACCAAAAAGCGCTGCGCTGTCCTTCTTCTGGCGAGGTGTAGGTAGTTACTTTTTTACCAATAAATCGCTGCTGTCCGCTAGCATCCACAATCCATCGCGAGGCAAGATGAGTTAATTTATCCTCTGTATTTTTGACCGATAATTGATGCCGATCGCCCTTATTTCTTACTACAAAATCTTTAGCTTTGCCTGTAACAAACTTGACACCAGATTGAAAGGCGTGCTGGCGAAGATCGCGATCGAAAATCGGGCGGTTGAGTTGGCGGGAGAAGTAATGCAGGGGTTGTCCGGGGGCATGAACGGAGTAGCGATAGTCGGCAGGATTGTCAATGCGAAGCTTGTGGTAAAATGTCAATCCATTTTTGAGATCGTGAGTGCGATCGAGGTAGTCTTTAAGACCAATTTCCCAAAAGAAATGAGTGCTGATTTCAGTTAAAGATTCGCCAACATAAGCCCGCTTTTCCTCTTCAGGTTTGGGGCCAACAACAAGAACCTCTAATTCTGGCAATTTTTGTTTGAGATAAGTTGCCGCCATCAGTCCAGAAATGCTCGATCCAAGAACGATAATATCAGCATAAATTAGATCCGATCGATCGGTTTCGATCTTTGAACTAGAATTTTTAGTTTCAGGATTCTTTTGCATAATCTGTAAAAACTTCTCCCTATTCTATTATGTCCGATCGATCGTTCTGAGAGCGTATTTTATCAATTTGCAATCTGCTATATAATAGCATTGCCATTGCCAACAAAATTACTCATCTCTCTCTTCTCTCCCTCTGCGTCCTCTGCGTTCTCTGCGGTTAAATCATTTCCCTAATTCCTGCAAAACTCCCCAATAACTTTCTGCGATCTGGGCTTTTTGACCGTAGCTTTCTTGTGCCATCAAACAATCGTGCAATTCCGGCAATTTGTAAAACGGAACCTGGGGATATATATGATGTTCGAGATGGTAGCTAATATTGCGAGGTACGATAAAAACTCGATCGAACCAGGATGGAACAGTCGTGCGAGTAAGCTGATAGAAATTATCCGGGCGATCGATCGCGCTATGTTCTCCTGCAATCCGCAGCAAATTGGTCATTGCAAACCAGGTGCAGAGAGGAATAATCCAGTATAACAGAAATAGTTGACCCCCATTAATGAGAAAAATAATTCCCAAAACTGCTGCATAGTAAGAGAGATTTAGCAGTCTGTCAGAGAGCGAACCTTTAGTCAAAATGCGATGGATCGATCGCACCAAATAGACTGCACCAGCGACTCCCGATACTCGCAGCAACAACCAAATAACTAGCGCTATTTTCTGCTTGGGAAATTGCCATGCAGGAGTTTGTTCGCCTGCGGGGGTATGAGTTCCATATTGGATGCGATTGCCATCTTTTTCAGTGCCGATATAGCGATGGTGTAAGAAATGATATTCTCTAAAGTATTGATTGGAAAGCAAAATTGGCCAAGCTAAAAATACTTCAGCTACTGCATCATTCCATTTTTTATTGGGGAAAAGTCGGTAGTGGGCAGCGTCGTGTTGCAAGACGGCTAAGGCGTGTTGTCTGGCACCAATAAACATCACTGCGATCGCATATAAAAACGGATTCCAGAATTGATGGCAAAGTGTAATTGCTACGATAATTGCCACCCATTCAGAGGCGATCGCGGTAACTGTTTTGACAATATCAATTTGTGCCAGATCGCGTATTCGATCGGCAGGAAGGCTAACAGATAACGAACCTGCATAATTGTCACTTGTTTCCGGCAATTTCTGATTTGTTTCGGATATCATCTTTCTTCCATCCAGTAAGATTGGTTCGGAGTGTGGACTTTAGTCCGCTCCGATCTGCGGACTAAAGTCCACACTACAAACAGTTTTTTATTATGGTTAATCGAGCGAACATAATATTAATGGCTTGCTCAAAACTTCATTTAATACAGCAGTAAATTGCTCCGGTGCTTCGATCGGGATAAAGTGACCTGTATCCATAAACTTAAGCTGAATAAATGGCGATTTTGGGAAAAAAGCCTCTACTGGTAATGGTTTGGTGCAGTTGGGAATTAAATCCCCCCAGGCTTCGTATCCGTCTCCTAAACCCCGACCGTCGGCATAAAATGGCCTCGAAAACATTTTTTCTCCTCCTACGTTGCGAACCAATTTAAATGCCATTCCTGTCGTTCCATCAAAGCGATCGCGCGGCATGGCAATATCGTGAATTCCCTGCAATAGAATCACGGGAAAAGTATATCTTTTATAAGCTTCTATATTATTAAAAATAAACTTCTTGTAATCTTGATTGTGTTGGTATAACCCAGCCCACGCACAGGTAAAAGTACCCGGTTTGCATTGTTTGGGGCCAGTCTTAAACGGATGGGAAGCTTCTCTAACGGCGGAGTCTAAAAGTCGATCGCACATCGGATATTTAGTGCGTTTCATCTGGCGATCGAGCACAGGCCATCCTGTTTTACCGTAAAGAATTCTTACTAAACTGCTAGCATCGCTTTCTAGCAGAGTGGTTAACAATTTTGCCCCCCGTTTTCTGCGCAGAAATTGACCTTGAGGAATGGACGATCGAAAGTGACCGATTAACGGTTGCTGACATCGAATGTACCGGATAATCGAATCGCTATATTGTCCTGCCAAAAGGTCGCCAATAATAGTTCCCAAATCCAGAGTTACTAAATTAAACTTCTCGATTCCTAAAGCAGTTATTGCTGCGGCAATTTCCTCAGCTTGCAGGGCAATCGAATAGTCTCCCCCCGGATCGTTAATCTCAGGAAATAAGTTCTGAGGATAATTCATTGAAGATTGACCGCATCCTTTTAAATCGAAGGCAACTACATGATAGCGACTGGCAAGAAATTCAAGGGTATGCTGCCACAATTTCCAGCTATCCATAAACCCATGCAGAAAAACAACGCATTCGTCCTCTGTATTTAAAGATTGAACGTAATGGAAAGTGACATCGGTTGTTTTACCGCTCAAAGTTTTTTCGATGCCGATAAATCTATGTACTAGAGAACCCTCTAACTGACCTTCATAATTGGCGATCGCATCTATCGATTTTGTTTTTTTCCAACTTAGCAACCACCGGGTAATAAAATACAAAAATGCGATGGCAAAAAGTCCTGCATTAGAGATAGCAGAAGTATTTCGCTTTGACGTTATTTTTGTGTCGATCGTGTCAGTCATTGTCCAAAAATATTAGCGTTTTTTGTAGGTTGGGTTGAGGTAAGAACCCTCCGTTTCACTCTGCCTAACACTGTTAGGAATGTTGGGTTTCGTGCCTCAACCCAACCTACGTTATTGTCAGTCATTGTGCGAAAATATTAGACTTTGACAGGTTCGATCGATTCACCGGCAGGAACATCTTTTAACCTTTGATTGCAGCCAAAGCGATCTTCGCCTCTAATCGGAACTGTTTGCCAGCGATCGAGACAAATATCTTTCACTCCAACCACTTTATACATATGTCCTTCTTTCAACATTTTGTCAGTGTAAAGGCGGGTATCCGGTCGCACAATTCGTCCATTTACAGCCCAACGCCCTTCTGCTGTTTGATTGCCTAAAGAACCGTGCAGCGATCGTTCGCTGAAGATAAAAAATTGTCCTGCTTTCATTTCAATAGGCATGACATCTTCTGAATTAACTTGAAGGTCAACTTCAATTTTTGCCGTACCAAAACGCTTGCTACCATCATCCGATTTTTGAGTATCGTAAGGTTTCGAGATTTTAAGAGGCGCAATTTGCTTGTTTGTTCCTTTGACTACTACCATACATCCGTTTTCTTTCGTCGCATCTGTCAAAGCTATCCAGCAAGTTAATTGAAATAATTCATTGAGATTGGGGGGATAAACTACTGGTTCTTTCAAGTTATCTAAAAGGTAGGTACTGGCTTGATGCAAAGGAGTTCCTTCTTCACTCGGTGCTTTGGGGAAAAACTGAGTTCGCCACAGCAACAAATCCGGTCCTAAAAGTTGGGCGCATCTTTCTGTGAGGGCAGGATGTTTGAACAAGTCAAGCAATTGAGAATCATCTAAATGGCGATCGCGATAATTCATTGCCAAATAACTGGTATCGTAATTACTTCTAATGCGATCTTGAGACGTTGCTCGGTCTTTTGCTTCAATAACGTAAGCATTTTGAGAATAAGGGTAGACGGTCGATTCTGTTTCTAACATCTCAACCAGATGAGATTTAATCCCTTCTGCTACCTCTGGTGCGACAATTGTAAAGGGGCCGATATAGCCATTTTGATAGAAAAATTGAATATCTGCTTCAGTCAGTTGATAGGCTGGATCGACTGCGGTTTTTGGTTGGTAGGATATCGGTTGTTGGAGTTGGCAAGGAATATCGACATATACCTTTTTACCGCGAGATTTTAAGACCGTCGAGTACATCTCATCCGTCCATCCTAGAGGTAATTTATTCAAGACTTTACGGGGAATGATGCGCTGGATAAACTTAATTTTGACGAGCATCCAAGAAATCGCGATCGTCAGTGTCAGCAAAAACTTGTTGCGGAGCATAGGCTTGTCCTTAATTTAGAAATTCGCAAGCTCAAGCTAGCTGTCGATCGCCAGCTCTGTCAAGGTGCGATCGACCTGCTTGCGCGATCGCAGTCATTAAGAATTAGGAATAGATATTATGTATTGTGAAGGGCGATCGAGCGCAGCAGATTTATCGATCGTCCCCGTCGCTGCCTTTATCGATCTTACCGAAAAACAGCGTCAAGGACTTGCCACTGAAGTCCTGACTCCTGCTGGTTCAATTGACCTGTTAACGACTTCTCAACTAATCGAAATAAAGCATTGATGTACGAGCGTCAGGTGCTGAAGATATCTGCTGTCCATTAATAGTTAGTTATGACCGGATTTTGAAGTTCGATCGGTGCCGCGCGTCGGATTCATACCGTTGATGCCAATTTTGAGAACACCACAACTGGTTGATGCACTCTTCGAGCGAGAATCAGAGGTATTTTTATTGACTTTTACCTCATTCGATCGAATGAATTGAGCCATCCAGTCCTGAATATTACGACATGGGATACAGTTGACAACTCTCAACTCTTCCTTCTGCCTTCTTAGTGCAGTACAATCGATAGGTATTGCATAGAAGGAAATTCCCATGTCAGAACAATTTTCCACTGAAATTAGCGATCGCATCTGCACTCACATGAACGAAGACCATGCTAATGCTGTCGTGCTTTACGCTCAAATATTTGGCGGTCAACCCAATGCAGAATCAGCTCAAATGCTGTCTATTGATGCGAACGGCATGGATTTAACCGCTCAAATCCACGGCGAAACTTTACCTGTCAGAGTCAAGTTCGATCGACCTTTGAAAGACGCTGAAGATGCTCACCATACTCTCATTGAGATGGTGAAACAAGCCCGAAAAGTTGCTAAGTAGCCAACTGTCTCCGATTCTGTTATAGTTTAAATGTTAGTAGTCAGGATTAAAGTCCTTAAAAAGAGTGAAATCCTTACTACTAACAGTATTTTTATACAACAGGACTTGCGCGCCCTAACTCAAGAAGGCGGGGTTTTTGCCGAGCGTGCGGGTCGCAACGAAGTATGCTGGTAAAAAGCCGATTTTTAAACCTCATGCGTAAATCCTATAAAAGTTAGAACGGGTATCTACAATATCAAATAAAAATGGCAAACAATTCATCTCAAATCGCCTCCGGCGATACCGTCAAAGACACC
>JAAUPF010000063.1 GCA_012034575.1 Richelia sp. CSU_2_1
GCGATTGACTCGACAGAATTCGTAGAACTGTTCTACAGTCATCGATTCGATCGCGGGGAGATTGACTGTCAGCGGGACGCTTTCGGTTTGAATTAATAGCGTCGTCATGGGTTTTTCCTCAGTTGGTGCAGGCGTAAAGTAGTAACAGAATATCCCGAGCTTATCCGATTCTAGCTTTTGAGTGCAGAGATCGTCTACTTAAATCAATTCTCGGTTCGCAAATTTTATATAGCAGTCCTAAATCATTTATAAAGTGTTTACCCCACCCCAACCCTCCCCTTACTAAGGGCGAGGGAGTAAGAAATTTACAAATCATTTGCGATCGCTATAGCTTTACTTTAACATTCTCGACCGTCAATGCGAACGCCCGATCGAGAGCGGTTATTGTCTTAAACCCGCATCATCGAGATTTAAAACCCTTAGAGCTTTTATTTTTATCCTGAGGTTTGGACTTAGACTTTTGCACTTCGCCCAAAGCTTCTTGAAAGAGATCGTGCAAGTGTAAAGGAACGCTGGCAATTTCTGGCAACTCTGGTTCTAAAGGCTTGTGAAATTCTTGCAGCAGCGAGTCTAAATCGCGATCGATCTGAAAATCTGCCCGCTGCAATACCGCTTGCAAAATTTGCGATAATGTTGCCCGATCGATCTTAGCTAACCGCTGCCAAATCCAGACATTAATTGCCGGATCTTCTAAATAATTGCGCGCCAGTTTCTGCGCGCCGGGAATGCTTTGCCAATCTTCGGCTGCCAGCATTGCGGTAAATTGAGTGTAATCGGGTAAAAAAACTTGTCCCCAGCGGGGATGAGACAGGGCTGTTACTTGTTCGGCTTTTTTGAATCGATCGGGCAATTCGACTTTAGGCATTACCATTTTGGCATTAGCATTGCCCTCCAACAAAACTTCAACCGCCGCCGGATCTGCACCCGATGCTGCTACTGCTGCGGCTTTGATTTCTTCGGCACCAACTCCCGCATCTTCAACTATTTTGTCGAGGGATTTGGTTTCGTCAATACCCGCACCAGCCAAGCGTTTTTTGGCAATTGTCTCTTGAAATTCGGCAATTTTTTTATTCAGTTGATATCCCGGCAAAGTCACTTCATCGCTGCCAAAAAATTCGGTAAAATCATGGTGGTAATTTTCTACAGACTGCCAAGCCAGTTCTAACAATTCGGGGGCGTCAGCGTACAGGTAATTTTTGTAATTTTGCTTAAAATTGCCGATCGCGACTGCCAATTTCGGTTTGCCCAATTTCCCCATCGGAATTGGAGGGCCTGACAACATCCAGGAGTCCTCGGTAAGTGGCGCAATGCGAGTTAGCAAAATTTCTCCCAACTTAAACCGAGACATTTCTTGCTGGAAATTAGCGCTGTTGGGCTTGACAGTATAATGCTTAGCTGTCAGCCAGTTCATCAGTTCCCAACTGTCGGGGAAAATTTGCACGATCTCGAATAAGCCGGTGAAACTGCGCAGCCTCCAGTGTTCTAGCAATTTGCGATCGGTATCGCTCAAATCCGGCTGGCTTTCGACGAACAGTTCGATCGGACTTTTTTCGCCAATTTTACCTTCAACTGTAAAACTGTCAATTACTTGATTTTGCTGGGCAATATCGTAGCGTTCGCGGGACGATCGAGCTGCCGCGTAAGCTTCTAAAGCTACCGCCAACTCTCCCTCAGCATCCAATACGAAATCGATTAAATTTTGCTTGAGCGTCCAAGCTTGCGTCAATATATCTTCCACTAATATTTCTTCCCTAATAATCGTACTTTTAAGAAATTTATTGCCACAGAACTCATGCAAACAATAGTTGGATGTACTCTCGATCGCATCAGGTGCGAGTCGCGCACCCAAAGAGTAGAGTTTTTGCGTAAGTCTTGTTCAATTGTAAAACTAATCGTGAAAAAAGAGAGCCGAATTTTCAACTCTCTTTTTCAAACAGATTTTAAGACCATCTGAAAGCGAACACTGCAAAAATCTTGCCGCAAAAATCTTGCTGAATGCAGTGTCCGATATCAAAAAACAGAATTCCCGCGATCGACCTTAACGGCCGTCTTTGTCAATATCACCAGGAACAGCCCGTTCTACCCGATCCCAAGCGTCCCGCGCGGCGTGCTTGGCTTTTTCCCACTTCACATTCGACTTGCCGCGATTGGTTTCGTAGTCGCGCTGCAAATCGCTTTCAATCTCGTTGAAACTCTTACCAGTACCGTGATAGCGGCTGTATCCTTCGTAGCCCGTGCGGTACGCAGGCTGATAGTCGTCGTAGGTAACGCCCGCATCCGCGTAGGGGCGAGAATTGTAGTTGTCGCGCCAGTAAGCATCCTCTACCGTGGGATCGATCGCCTCAGCCACACCTTTACCGGCCAAACCGCCGCTAAACGCGCCTACAACAGCGCCCACCACAGCACCGACTGGGCCGCCTACAGCACCGCCAATTGCAGCACCCGCAGCACCTGCACTCGCCGCACCGATACCCGTTCCTACCGGATGAGCTCCCGTTTCTCCAGAAATCGGGTCGAGGTTTGCATCAGCTCCCTTCACGGATTTTTTGTCGTCGCTCATGACAATTGTTTCCTTTTATTTGACTGAAACTGTTACTATCTTTACTTTTTTACTGTTATTAACTCATCCGTCTCAAGGATGAAGCTGGCGATTTTAGATTTTAGATTTTAGATGTTATATTTAACTGCGCGTAAGGTGCGCATTGCGCACCCTACAGGAACTTTACGAGCGCGTTCTACTTGCTATCCGTGACTTTTTCGATCGACTCTTCAATCTTTTGAATTATGCCTTCAGGCGGATGCTCTTCTCTGTACTCCTCCAAACTTTCCTCGTAAACTTTCTCTACCTTATTAGGATTTTGAGCTGTTTTGACCATTTCGTCGTAAGCTTCCTGGGGGTTCACAGCATCAAAACTTTCTGCGGGGTCGGTAATTTTAGCTTCCTGCTGGGTTTGAGTGCTGTATAAACCTGCTGCATAAACTGGCTGGGCGGGTAATGTAACTAAGTTTCCGATGCCAATTAAAGCCAGCAAGCAAACCAGCAAAATGCTTTGACTCAATGTTTTTCCCAGCGCTTGTAAAACCCGCTTCATCTCTGATTTCTCCTCGTATTTTTGCAAAAATTTGTCTGTATTTCTTGTCTGTATTTCTGGCTGGCGATCGCCCGCAAAATACCTTTTTCGCGACGCAACCTCGATCTCGATCGCAGCTAACACAGCTCGATCGATCGCCAAGAGATATTTATCGTGATGTGCAATATCCTATACGCCCGATCGCGAGTATTCCTTCTACCAAAAGATAGATTAAATAGTCGATCGTTGCGGAAGAGTTCTATGCTTCCGGTCCCCCCCTTCTTAAGGGGGGCTAGGGGGGATCTATGTTCGATAAATTACGAAGATTGAGTTTATTGCGGCCGGCATTTACCCGCGCGAATTAAGCCGACACGACGGGCGATCGCATCTGCGGCAGAATCGTAGGGTCCCCACTTTTCTACAATCGCCGGATCTGCTGGTTGAAATTGTTCGCTGGGAATAATTTCGCAAGTTCCGGCGGGGCGTTTGACAATATAAAATCCGGTGGATGCTGTCATTATTAAAATACAAAAAGCTCGATGTTTTCAACGCAGCTTAATATTATATCACAGCGGTAAGGTGCGCAGTGCGCACCCACCCGGTTCTCAAAGGTTATTGGAAATGCTGCAAAACATCAGTTAAAACTGAAATCTTGCACCTTACAAAAAGAGACTTTTGACTATTTTAAAAGTTAAAAAACCCGATTTATTCAAGAAACCGGGTTTCTAATTATGAGAAAACTAATTAATGCTTGCCGTTGCCGTTGCCGTTGCCATTAGTTACCAAAACTCGCTTGGCTAAAGGTTCCGGTACTTCCTGCAAACGATCGAACTGCCAATTAAAAAAGCCGACTCCCATTGTTTGCGATCGCAATTCGACGATCGAATCTTGCATTTCTGCCAGCGGTAAATAAGCCGAAACTGTATCCCAGCCTTTCCAATCCGCTTTGCCTTCGTAGCCGAGAATTTGTCCGCGACGACCGCTTACCAATTGCAATACTTTTGAGGTAAACTCGCTAGGAGCGTGAATTTCTACTTTCGCGATCGGCTCTAACAAAACAGGTTCGCATTTCGCCATTCCCTGCTGCATTGCCAAGCGCGCCGCTTGTTTGAAAGCTTGTTCGGAACTGTCAACGGAATGATAGGAACCGTTGGTCAAAGTCACCGCTACATCTACTACGGGGAAACCCAAAGGCCCGCGATCTAAATATTCCCGCACGCCGACTTCCACGCCGGGAATGTACTGTTTCGGCACCACTCCGCCGACGATTTTGTCGCTGAAATTGAAGCCTTCTCCGCGCGGCTGCGGCACGATGTCGAGGTATACATCGCCAAACTGTCCGTGTCCGCCGCTTTGATGTTTGTAGCGGCCGTGGATGGAGGATGCGGGTTTGCGGATGGTTTCTTTGTACGGCACTTGCGGTAAGTGAGTTACCATCGGCAGGTTATACTTGCGGCGCAACCTGTCTAAAGCTACTTTCAGGTGGATTTCGCCCTGACCCCAAAGTATAATTTCGTGGGTGTCGCCGTGCTGTTCCCAGATTAAAGATGGGTCTTCTTCCAGCAATTTTGCCAAAGCAGCGCTCATTTTTACTTCATCGTTGCGCTTTTCGGGAGCGATCGCCAGCGCGTATACGGGCGGGAGAATCGGGGCTTTCGGCATTGCCGCTGATGTTCCTGCAGCCAGCGTATCGCCTGTTTTCAAGCCTTCCAGCCTGCCTAAAGCGACTATTTCCCCAGCATTTGCGGTTGTCAAACTTTGAGTTTGCAGCCCGTTCAAGCGGTACAAACCGTTAACCCGCACTCCGTTTAAAGTTGCGCCGTCTGCCAGAGTGCCGCGCCAAATTCTCACTAAAGATAGTTTGCCGCCCTGGGGTGTATAGTAAGTTTTCAAAACTTGAGCGAGGGGGCTGGCGTCACTTTGTATAACTTTGCGCCGATCGGCCGTAGTTTCTGGGGCCGGGGCTTCCCGCAGCAAAGCTTGCAGCAAGGGGCGGACGCCGAAGTCTTGTTCGGCCATGCCGATGAACACGGGGACGATTAAATCAGCCCCCAATTCCATTTTTAAATCGCGGGTAATTTCTTCAACGTCAGGATTGATTTCTTCGAGTAATTCTTCGAGTAAATTGTCGTCAAAATTTGCTAATTCTTCCAGCATTTGCTGCCGGGCTGCTGTTTCTTCTGCTTTGAGGTGTTCGGGTAGGGGAACGGGATCTGCGGGGGCTCCCGGATGGTAGTGATAAGCTTGTTCGGTTACTAAATCGATAAAACCGACGATTTGATGGCCTTTGCCGATCGGGTATTGATGGGGTACGATCGGCCTGCTAGAAACTGATTTTAGCGCGTTGAGGATGTCAGTAAAGTTGCTGCCGCAAGTTGTTTCATCGGTACAAGCCCGATCGATCTTGTTGATAAAAACTAAGTGCGGAATTTCCCAATCATCAAGGAATTTGAACAGAGGTGCTAAAGTTAAAGCGCGATCGGTTAGCGGTTCGCAAACTATTACCGCCGCATCTACACCGATGAGTGCGTTGATGGTTTCTTGAGCGAATTCGATCGAACCGGGACAGTCCAGAAAAGTGAAGCGAACACCTTCATATTCAGCGTTCGCAGCATTCACTTCTACACTCATTTGTCGATCGCGCGCTTCGGGAGAACCGTCACCTACTGTATTGCCATCTTTCGCATTACCTTTGCGAGTAATTGCTCCTGTCACCGACAGCAAACTTTCCAGCAGTGCGGTTTTACCGCTTAAATAAGGGCCGACAATTGCAACGTTCCGCGCGGCCCCAATAACTTTTTGGCTCATATTGCCTCCTACAAAATTGGCAAGGAGTTAGGGAAGTTAGGAGAACATAATTCCTCAGAAAAACAACTTGTTTTTGCTGCTCTCTCCGATACCTTCCGTTTGAAAATCCAAACTTCTCTTTGCGGTTTCTCTTAGTTTAAACTCAAATCGACTTCTTGAATCATTAATTACTATGAACTATTAAGTATTTTTGTAAATGGAAATTTCGAGTTATTACAAGACCTAATTTTAAAATTTTTTTATTTCCAGCAAATGTTTGCAGGATACGGCAGTGCCGTTTCCCTACGGATAAGAGATGCGATTTTCTCGTTTCCAAGCTCTGCCTGGAAATAGGAGACTCGCGAGGCGTCGTTTCGATCGTAACATAGTTTCTGTGGTTTTCCAGCTATATGTAAAAACGCTGCTCGATCGAAAATTGTTGAATTTGCTAAAATATTAACCAGTAAAGCACTCCCGATCGATCGTTATGACTGCCATCCAAAATCCAGTTCAAAAGCCAGCTACTAAAACCGCAACCTTTGACGATTTAATCGCCGATTTTAATAAAATCCGCAGCCTCTATACGGTAGACGACCCTTTAGAAGCTTTTAAGTTAATTATCGAGGAAGCAGAAATGGTAAGTTTGATTTTAGAAGCTCATTCTAAAATTAGAGAAATATTTCCGGGCGAAAAGTTAGCTTTAGAAGTGACAACCGATCCAGAAATTGCCGGCTGGCGATCGCTCTGGATTGCGATCTATACTAAACTCGAAGTCGATGAAGCTTTGGAAAAATTGACGATTCTTGATGATACTTGGTGGCTGGATAATATAACTACTGTTACCAAAAGTAAATTACATATTAATTTGGCATGGGAATCAGATGAGATTTGATTGGTCTGATTATTTGAGTTTAGCTAGAGAATTGGCAGCTATTTCTGACGATTCAGATAACAGTGAGGCAAAATTGCGATCGGCTGTCAGTAGGGCGTAGTATGCTGTATTCTGTCTGGCTAGAAATTACTTGCGCGATGTCGAACAAGATCCCAGACTTTCTAGCAATATAAGTCCTGACTTTAACGAACATCAATATGTTGCTGACGAATTCATTTACCATCGATCGAAAGCTAAAAAACTGATAAAAATAGGCGAAAATTTAAGCAGGTTAAGGCAGTTTAGGAATAAGGCAGATTATGCAGATACAGTATATACATTAGCGAGAGATGTAAAAATTGCTTTAAAAATTGCTCAAAATATTATGACCTCCCTCAATGAATTAAACCGAGAAACCGAGTCATAATTAAGGTGCGCAGTGCGCACCCTACCTTAACTAATTTCTCAGCAGTCGCAAACCGCTCAAAGTTACTATTACTGTAGAACCTTCATGGCCGATTACACCCAAAGGCATCGTAATATTTCCTACAAAATTAGCCACCAACAACAGCCCAATGCAACTGAGTGCAAAAACAATATTTTGCTTGACAACATTTTGCGCGCGCCGCCCCAATTTAATTGCATGAACCAACTGTTCTAACCTATCTGCCATCAATACTATATCAGCAGTTTCCAAAGCCACATCGCTACCCGAAATTCCCATCGCAATTCCTGCAGAAGCTTGGGCGAGGGCGGGGGCGTCGTTGATGCCGTCTCCCACCATTGCTACTGTTTGATACTTGGTTTGCAGTTGTTTGATGGCGGTAACTTTGTCTTCCGGCAAAAGTTCGGCATACACTTCATTAATGCCCAATTCACGAGCAATGTATTGAGCTGTTTGTTCGCGATCGCCCGTGAGGATTATGATATGTTCTACGCCTAATTTTTGCAAGCGTTTTACCGTTGCTGCTGCTTCGGGGCGGAGAGTATCTGCTACAGCAATGATTCCCAAAACTCGATCGTCCTTTGCCACCCAAACAACAGTTTTTCCTTCTGCTTCCAACTGCTGGCTGACTTGAGTTAATTCGGAAGTTGCGGCAACAAAATCGGCTTTACCAACTGCAATTAGCATCTCGTTAACTTGGCCGGCAATTCCCCAACCGATTTTTGCTTGTACGTCGGTGGCGGTGGGCAATTCTAACTGTTGCCGCTGGGCGAATTCCACGATCGATCGTCCGATCGAATGTTCCGAATAAACTTCTACAGCAGCAGCCAATTTCAAAACTTCAGTTTCAGTATAACCTGCTGCGGGTACAATTTTGATAACTTGCGGTTTTCCAGTTGTCAGAGTTCCAGTTTTATCAAACGCGATCGCCCGTACTTTACCCATTATCTCCAATTGCGCGCCGCTTTTAAATAAAATACCTTGCCTCGCACCGTTAGCAATCCCCGAAAGCAGCGCCGGCATAATCGAAGCCATCAGCGCGCAGGGAGATGCAACTACTAGGAAAATCAGCGCCCGATAAATTGTATCTTCCCAATTCCAGCCCAAAATAAACGGCGGCAAAATCGCTAGCAACAAACCCGAAAGTACGATTAATTTAGCATAACCGCGCTCGAACTTTTCCACAAACAATTGAGACGGAGGCGCTTCAGTTTGTGCTTGCTGCACCAGGCGAATTACTCGCTGGATCAAGCTGCTTTCCGGGTTTTTACAAACCTCCAATTGCAGCGCCCCGGCACCGTTAATCGTACCGCCGTAAACTTCATCACCGACTGTTTTTCTACAGGCATCGATTCGCCAGTAATCGAAGCTTGATTGAGCGTGCTGAAACCCGCTACAATTATCGCATCTGTGGGAATTATTTCACCCGGTTTGACTAACAAGCGATCGCCAATTTGTAAAGAGTCGATCGCAATTTCTCGTTCCCCCTCACGGGCAATTACTCTAGCAGTATCCGCCGTCAAACTCATCAAACTGCGAATGCTGCGATCTGTACGCTGCATGGCATAACCTTCTAAAGCGCCGCTAATTGCAAAGATTAAAATCAGCACAGCGCCGTCAACAATTAAGTAATATTCACGCCGCCACAGCCCCAAAAAAGCAGCCCCTAAAGCAGCAACAATCATCAACAAATCGACATCTAATTCATGTTCTTGAAAAAGGGCTGTCAATCCTTCGCGGGCGCTGGAATAACCGCCGATAACGTAAGCAGCCGGCAAGATTAACAAAGCCAAACCCAGCCAGCCGAGTTGCAAGGCTAGGGAACCGAAAATTACGAGAATTCCGCACAGGGCGGCAGTCACAGCATCGGGATGTTCTGCTGCTAGCCTGGATAGGCGGGGAATTGAGAGAGAATTGGCAGTCATTTGATTTGAGATTTGAGATTTTAGATTTTGGATTGCAAAATTAAGCCATTAGTAAGATGGCTTTTGCATTCTAAACCTTGACATTAATGTCAATGTCAAGAGTCAAACTAAAATAAATACAGCCGCTTCTCTCCGCTTCGCCCGCAACATCATTCTCAAATCGCCCAAATTCGATCCCCCTAAATCCCCCTTAAGAAGGGGGACTTTGAGTGCTTTAAGTTTTTCTTAAAAAGGAGAGACTTTCAAAACTTCCAGTCCCCCCCTTCTTAAGGGGGGCTAGGGGGGATCGCATTCGATCGCCCCGCAACATCATTCTCGGATCGCCCAGATTATTGCATTTCTAAAAAGGTCGATCGCACACTGCACCTAAAGATGCGATCGACGCTTTTTCAACATCAGTCAAACAGTTCGATCTCCATTGATATTTTCAAATGATTACCCAGCCCAATTTTCTATGACTAAATTGGGAATTCGTGAAAATTCCTTCACGTTATTAGTAACCAAAATAAGTCCCAGACTAAGCGCTTGAGATGCAATTAGCATATCCATCGAGCCAATAACTATACCTTGTCGTTCCAACTGCGATCGCAATTGTCCGTAATTTTGCGTTGCCCGCTCATCAAAAGGTACAATTTCTAAAGGCATGAGAAATTGATTGAATGCCAGCCGATTGCGATCGGTTTGCTGGCTTTTGTAAGCACCGTACTCAAGTTCTGCAACAGTAATAGATGAAATACCTACTTCAGATATATCGAGCGTCCGAAATTTATCCAAGACTTGAGGTGGCTGACGCTTGATAATGTAGATACAGATATTGGTATCCAGTAAAAATTTCACTCCAGTTCCTCTCTAAGGTCTAAAGCAGGCTGTTCTCTGGTTTCCATAAAATCTTCAGAAAATAGTTTTAAGCTATCAAACAAAATTTGCCACGGATTGTCTTTGGAAATTAGAACAACAACGTTACCGATCTTTTTGATGTAGACTTCTTTGTCTTGAAATTGGTATTCCTTCGGTAAAACTAAAGTTTGGCGATCGCCCTCGATCGATAATTTAACAGTGTTCATTTTAGCAACTCCCAAAATTCACTACTTATAGTTAAGTATATCACAAATAAGGTCGATCGCCCGCAATATTAAGTTCGATCGCCCGTATTTAACATCATAAAATGTGTGTTAGATTAAAAATTACTGTAGGGGCGGGTTCGCCAAAATATCTGATAAAAACCCTCAATCTATGAAACCCGCCCCAACCCCACGAATAAGTGCGATCGACCGCATTATCGAGTTTCTAAAAAGTGCGATCGTACACTGCACCTAAAGATTCGATCGCCCGCAACATTAAGTTCTATCGCCCGTATTTAACATCATAAAATGTGCGTTATATCAAAAATTACTGTAGGGGCGGGTTCGCCAAGATATCTGATAAAAACCCTCAATCTATGAAACCCGCCCCAACCCCACGAATAAGTGCGATCGCCCGCATTATCGAGTTTCTAAAAAGTGCGATCGGACACTGCACCTAAAGATTCGATCGTCGCTTTTTCAGCATCCGTCAAACCAATAACGCCCGCGATATTCATGCCCTCATAAGGTCTTTCAGCTATCAGCGTTTTGAGGCACTCACCAGTCTTAACATCCCAAAGCTTAATAGTCTCATCGTTGCTGCAACTAGCAAGTATTTTACTATCTGGGCTGAAGGAAACATATCGTGCCGCATTAGTATGACCTTGCAAGATTTTCAAACATTCACCAGTGCGGACATCCCATAACCTTACTGTTTGGTCGTAACTAGCACTAGCAATCGTTTGACCATCTGGGCTGAAAGTCACTGAATTGACGAAATAGTTATGTCCTTGCAACACTTTTAACACTTCAGCCGTGTTAATATCCCAAAGTTTCACCATAAAGTCAGAACTACTACTGACAAGTATCTTCCCATCAGGACTAAAAGCAACTGAACGTACAAATTTTGCATCATTATCCAAGGTTTTGAAGCATTCACCAGTGCTGATATCCCATAACTTCACGGTTTTGTCATCACTGCCACTAGCAAGGGTTGTACCGTCTGGACTAATTGCTATTGACCATATCCAGTCTGCGTGTGCTTGGAAAGTTTTCAAACATTCTCCGGTGTGAATATTCCATAGCTTGATTGTTGGATCGGCACTGCCACTAGCAACTGTTTTGCCATCAGGTGAGATCGCGACCGAACTTACGGAACTGTGATGTCCTTGTAAAGTTTTGAGGCAATTTCCTGTGTTGACATCCCACAATTTGACTGTTTTATCATAGCTGCCACTAGCTAAAATTTTACCGTCTGCACTAATCGCTACTTCATTTACCCGACTGGTATGTTCTCGTAAGGTTTTTAGACATTCCCCAGTACGGATATCCCATAATTTTACTGTGTGGTCTTCATTACTACTAGCTAAGATTGCACCGTCAGCACTAATTTTTACTGAACGTACAGAACTAATATAACCCTGCAAAACTCTTAAGCATTCCCCAGTGCTAATATTCCATAATCTGGCTGTTCTGTCATCACTAGCACTGACTAAAGTTGTACCTTCAGGACTAATGGCTACCGCTCGTACCCAGTCAGTATGTCCATGTAAGGTTTTTAAGCACTCCCCAGTATTAATATCCCATATTTTAACTGTGAGATCATCACTACTTGTAACTAGCATTTTACTATCAGGACTAACGGTAATCGATCTTACAGTTTTAGTGTGTCCTTGTAATGTTTTCAAACATTGCCCAGTTTTGATATCCCATAATTTCACTGTTCGATCGAGACTACCACTAGCTAAGATTGTACTCTTAGGATTGATTGCTACTGATTGTATTTGACGGGTATGCCCTTTCAAAGTTTTGAGGCATTCTCCCGTGATGATATCCCATATTCTAACCGTTAGATCGTAGCTACAACTAAGTAAGACTTTACTATCTGCGCTAATTGCAACTGACCGTACCGAGTCAGTATGTCCGTGTAAAGTTTTTAAGCATTTCCCAGTACGAATATCCCATAACTTGACCGTTTTATCTGCACTAGCACTGGCTAATATTGTACCCTCGGAATTGATTGCTACTGAATATACTCGCAGGGTATGACCTTGTAAAGTTTTGAGGCATTCTCCTGTGCGGATATTCCATAATTTCAATGTTCCATCGTAGCTACCACTAGCCAAGATTGTACAATCTGAATTGAAAACTACTGCCCGTACCCAATCTGTATGTCCTTTACAAGTCAAAATTTGTTTCCCATCTTTAACTTGCCACAATCTAATTTCACAACTAGCATCACCTGTAGCAAATAGTTTTCCATCCGGACTAAATGCTACTGTAAAGACTGAACCGAAAGTTTTGATAAAATCACACTCACTCAAATTCGCCCCAGCAAAATTCACCCAACGCAAACTAGCATCAGAAAAATCAGCACCTTTAATTACAGCGCCCGATAAATCTCTCCCTTCCAAAGCAGCATTATCAACCTTCACTAATACCGTCGCCGCATTCCCCCCCACATAACCAACTTCCGCCTCAGTTTGGCCTTTCGTCCCTGCCAAAATCTCCAACAATCGAGACTTAACCTCACCCACAAACTCAGTTTTTGAAAGCATCGGCACCAACAAATCCATCACCGCTTTCGTCAAAGGTTCCCGCCCAAAACTGTTGCGAATGCGCTCTAAACTTTCACCAACAAAACCCTTCAAACCCGGAATCGGCACAATCTCGCCTGCACGATCCGCCTCACGGCAAAAATACCCCGACCAAGTATAACTCACCGACTCAATAGAACTATCCAAATACAATTGCGCCTGCGATAACTCCGTAAAATCACCAGGCAAAACCCCCAACTCCGCCGCCAATTTATACGCTACAAAAAACTCCAACAGCGACCTGTGCGCCGGAGAATAATCCCCCTCAGCATTGCGAATTAACATGGTTTGACCCATCATGTCGTAATGCCAGTGATCCAAATCCTTTTCTGCTTGCACCGCAGCACCGAACAAGCGGCGAATCCTGTCGGGAAACAGCCGATAATTCAAACTCATCTGGTCGGTTGATAGCATTTCCCAGGACAGTTCGCACAGGAAAAATAGCTTATCTGCCAGCGATGTAAACGTCCTTTCTGCCTTGATATCCCGTTCCATCTTCCGCCGCACCGCATACAGATACACCCGCGACATATCTACGGGTTTACCTGCTTGAATATCCGGCAGTGCTTCTAATATTAATTCGGTCATAATCGGACGCCGCGCCAAATCCATTAACTGCGGGTTGTTCATCACTCGATCGACTGTTTCGGCATCGGCTTGATGAGAGAATACCTGACGGATTTGATCGTCATCAAACGCCGCCAATTCCAATACTTCAAACTGTGGCGTTTCTCCGGTGAGATTCGCAGTCGATGCCTGCAATTCCGCATTCAATAAAGCGCGTCCTTCCTTGGCTTCGGGAAAGTGTTCTGTCCGACAGGTTAAAATTACTTTCGCGCCGGGAACGATTACTTTTGCTAGTTCCCAGAAATTGTTGATTGTTTGCTGTCGATCGCACTTGGCGGCCATTTCATCAAATCCGTCAAAAATCAACAGCAACTTACCCATCCGATTCAGTTGGTCGAACACTTCGCTATTGAGTCGGATATTGTGCTTGGTAAAAAAGAAACCTGCCAAAACATTCTCAACGTTCAAAGCTTTTGCATAGTCGCGCAAAGTGATGATTAAAGGCAAGCGAGGCCGTTGAGTTCCTCTTTCCTTTGCCTGTTTGTATCGCTGCAATGCCGTCCAAGCGTAGTGAAAAGCAAACCAAGTTTTTCCAGTCCCGAATTCGCCCAAAACTGAAATGTGTTCCTTTGCCGGATCGTCCATCCACTGGTCGATATAACCGTCAATCCAGCCATCTTCTTCCCCGTAATAACTCGCATCAATTTGTCGCTTGTTAATTGCATCTAACTCAGCTTTCGTACAACCCAGAGGCACGTATTTGCCATCGATTTGCCTGCGCCGCACTTCGTTTTCCAACCATTCGATATAGCCGCTAAAATCAGCGTCAACATCAATCAATTCATCAAAAGTATAACAATCGAGGTGGCGGTTTTCTGCTTTGTCAACTTCCCTGCGGGCTGCTTTGGAAATCCGCCGCGCCGTCACCAGCCAACCTTCATCGGTTTTTTGCTTTTCTACCGACTGCCGCAATGCTTCTATATCTTGAATTCCCGCTTCTCCCGCCATGCCGCGAATTAAAATTCGATCGAACCTTCCCCGCCTCACGGGAATCCGAATAATCCATTCAAAATAGCTATCTTCCCAAACCCGATATGGCTCAAAATCGTAGCCCAATATTTCAAACCAACCGCGCATTTGTTGCGCTAAAGCAAAGCCTTGGGATTTTGCCGCAATTTCATTTCCTGCTGGTAAAGCCGGATGATTTTCTACAGCCAGCCGCGCAATTTCCGCGCGCATTCCTTCGAGGGTTGGCAGTCGATCGAGCCTTTCTTGAAGTGCTACAATCTGTTTGTTTACTGAATCAATCTGATGGTTGGTAAAAGCTTCTTTGGGATTGCGGGTGCGTTTGGTGACGGCGATAAAAACTGCGGAAAAAGCAGCAAACTCGCGCCGAATGTCAATCCCTAAATCTTTAATTTCATCTCCCAAAGCATAGGCATTGAGAAAATCTTCTCCTTGTTTGAGAAAAATAGCGGGAGAATTGCGATCGAATGCTTCGCGAAAAGCTTGTTTGATTTCTTCTTGCCGGAACAGTTCTAAAATTGGTTGTGGTTTGCCGATGCCGTATTCTACTAATGTGTAGGCGTAAACGCTGCTGAAATCCGGCAGCGGATGTTCGGGATCGAGATTGAATTTTTTGAGGATTTTAATAACTGTTTCGCTGCGCTGGAACTTATCTTTAATTATAGGGTTGGCGATGCTGGTAATTGCGCCGATAATTAGATCGAGATTTGGTACAATCATGGTGGGATTTTGAGGTGGTTGGTGGCAGGAATGTGAAATGCGATCGCACCCGATATGTTAGATTTTTTGCATGAATCTTCGATCGATAGGTCAACCGCAGATGTATGGCAGATAAACGCAGATGAACGCAGATAGTTTTAAGATGGTTGGCGATTTTTGCAAGGGGTTGATTTTTTTATATTGCGGACGGTTCATTAATTGCTACTGTATCTAACATCAGCATCCTGACATTAGTTTTCGGAAATCTTGTGTGAGAAAAGTGCGATCGCACTTTCACAATTCCTCATCTTCTAAATACTCATCTAAAATCGCCTCCAAATCTCGCGCCCCGTGCAACACTCGCAAAATCTCGATACCTGTTTCCGCTGTTCGATAGAATATCAGATAGCGTTTAAATCCTTTGATTTGATATTGTCGAATATTCGCCAGTCTGGGATTAGAAAACTGACTCACTTTTCCAATTCCTGGCATCTTGCCTAAGAGTTTAAATGTTTCCTCTGCTGCTACCAAAAACTGTTCTGCCACCTCCAGATTATCTCGTGCAATATAAGTAGCGTGCTCAATTAAGTCTTTAATAACAATTGAGCGTTTGTTAATTTCAGGCATTGGTATAATTTTACTTTTGAGCGACGTTGTTGCGTACAGTTTGCCGAATATTTTCCCAATCTACGTCTGTCATCGGACTCGCTTCACCAGAATCCAAAGCTTCTAGTAAAAGTTCTTCGACACGTTCTTTAGCTGTTTTACGCTTTTGATCCTGAACAATCAACTCCCAAATATAATCGCTGATGTTATTATAATTGCCCCTAGCTACCTGTTTTTCTAGATAGGCTTTTATCGAATCAGGCAATGAAATATTGATGGTGTTCATAAATTTTAGTCCTTGACTTGCAAGCGTCTATCGATTGATTGTATCACAGGCAAGGGCGATCGCACTTTATCGAAAAAGCGCGATCTACTCCCGCCCATGAGATTTTTTTTAGTTTAGATTGACTTGGATTTTGATTCACTCTTGCCCTTCTGGTGCAGTTTCTTGTTTTGGTTGTTGTTTCTGATAATCCCGAACAGCTTTTTCAAGTAGCTTCCCAGCCAGCCAAGATATGGACCTCTCATCTTTTTCTGCCCATTCTTCTAATGCCTCGGCTATTTCAGGATTGACATAAGTTGTTACTCGTTTGAGGTTCTTCGGTGGCACGCTTGTGTTTTTCCCATCACTACTTTACACATTGTAGTTTTGGACATTACCTCTTGACATTTTATCACAACGGGTAATATCATATCACCCAAGTACACCCAAAAGCAAACCCCCACCGCTTCTGACTCCAATCAAGACACGGCAGGGGTTTGGACTCCCACATTCAGGAAATTTATCCACATTCAGGAGATTTCTCTATGATATCAACACCAAAGTCCGTTCCCGAACTCCTTCGAGAAGAAATTCCCAACGCGCCCGAGGACAGAAAACCCGTCCGCGTGCTGTTGTGCGGCACGCCCAAAGGCGTTAACTGGATTGTAGACATCCTGCAAATCTTAGGTTTTGCCAAGATTGAGGAATGGAGTCCGCCTCTACCATCACCGATTAGCGGTCAAATCATGCGAATTTTGACCCGCTATTTTGCCGAATAGAAATCGATCGCGGCGGCCGTCATCTCGGCTGTCGCTTTAGAGCTTTTAATTGTTATCATATAAATGGCAAATTATTCTAGACTTTGCCTGTTTTGAAATGGGAATTGATTTGCCAGAAAAGCATCAATTTGAGGATAAAAATGATGACACAACTTCAAACATCTCGCGCCATTACCATCAATATTCCACCCGCACTAACACTCACCGTTAGCCACGAACAGTTTGTAGAATTGGCGATCGCAACCGGGAGTTACAATTAGAAAGAACAGCAACAGGAGAATTAATCGTGAATCCACCAACAGGCGGCGAAACAGGATATAGAAATCTGGATATAGAAGGACAACTCTGGCTGTGGAATCAGAGAACTAGACTCGGTAAAGCATTTAATTCTTCTACTGGTTTTCACTTACCCAACGGGGCAGATCGATCTCCTGATGCGTCTTGGGTATGTCAAGAAAGGTGGGACGCACTCACCCCAGAACAAAAAGAAAGCTTTATTCCATTATGTCCCGATTTTGTGGTAGAACTTCGTTCTAAAAGTGACAATATGGAACCCCTGCGAGTCAAGATGAGAGAATATATGAACAATGGCGCTCGTTTGGGTTGGCTGATAGACCGGAAAAATCGAAAAGTGGAGATTTATCGGCAAAATCGGGAAGTAGAAGTGTTGGACAATCCTGCAACTTTGTCAGGAGAAGATGTGTTGCCTGGATTTATTTTGAATTTAACAGAAGTTTGGGGATAAAGATCGATCGCCCTTAATATTATAGCTGAACAGATTTATGAAATCGGGCAGAAACCGGGTTTTTAGCAAAATCCCCGTCGCAGCCTTAATCCTGAGAAAAACCCGGTTTCTTTAGGCTCGATCGCCCGCCTTATAGTTAATTCCCTCTCCAATCAGTCATCCATAATAATAGAATAAGCCAATCTCAAAAGTTCCAACTCCGCAGGCGGCAATCTGCGACCTTCCGTAATCGCAATAAATTTTCCTTCTCGATCGGCCACTTCTTCATGAGGCGTATCGACAGTGGGAAAATAAGCTAAATAAACCTCGATCGGACTTTCACCACTACCATCTACTGTAGCTTGAAATTCACGATCTATCTTCAGCGCACCGCTCGATAAGCCCAATTGCTGTTCGACATCGGACAGAAACTGCGGGGGAACATCAACAGTTTGTTCTGTGCTAATTTTGCTAGCGGTAACTTGCGAACCATCCGGCAAACCTCCAGGCTGACAAACAGTTCCATCCAAACGTAAAAACAGGGTGCGCCCGCTAAATTTGTGCTTGTGGTAAATAATTAACCGAGAGTCTGACATGATGTTGCGTAAAATTTTGACTTATATTTTATCATTGTCAGTTCGTCCCAATATCTAAATAATTGCGATCGATCCCAACCCACAGCCAGCAAAAAATTAACTATTTCGATAAATAATGGCTGGAAATTATATCACACATTATCGACGATAGATTCTTAAAAAAATCATTTCTTAAAAAAATCGCCCAGACAGTGTAGAAACCTAAAAACATCCGCGTTAATCCGCGTTAATCTGCCTGCATCTGCGGTTGCAAAACACCTACAAAATCGAACTCAAAACCCCCTCATTAGCAGCAATCCAATCATAAATATCCCGCAAAGCAGCCTCCGGTCCGATCGCAGGCCGCCATCCCGTTTTTTCCATCACCCGAGAAGCATCGGTAATAAAAATCGGAATATCCCCCGATCTTTCCTCCAACACAGGATGAATAGGAATTGATTTACCCGAAATTTCCCTGCACAAATCAGTTGCTTCCAGCAAAGAAAGACTGTTGTTCAAACCGCCACCCACATTAAAAACTTCGCCATCAAATTCAGCAAAATGTTCCAACTGATAATTAACTAACCTCAGCAAATCTTCAACGTGCAATAAATCCCTAACTTGCTTCCCGCTACCGCCAAAACCGATATAACTCAGCGACCTTTGAAAATAGTGCGCCGCCACCCACAAACCGTAAACTCCCTGATCGACTTTACCCATTTGCCAAGCACCGGTAATCAAGCCGCAGCGGTTGATAATTGCGGGCAAATTGTAGGCTTCTCTGTATTCTTCAATCAGCAATTCCGAAGCTAATTTAGTTGCGCCGTAAAGCGATCGAGCTCCTTTGAGAGGGAAGTTTTCAGAAACTCCTAATTCCGATATTCCCGGTAAATATTGTTCGGGGGCGATCGCAAATCTCTGCGGCAATTCTAACAGTTTAACAGATTTGACAGCGGCGATCGGATAAACCCGACTCGTAGACAAAAACAACAAACTCGCACCAGTTTGTCTCGCCAATTCCAAAACATTGACAGTTCCCAGCAAATTAGTTTGCAAAACGTATTGAGGCGAACTAAAACCGGCCAAAACAGAAGGTTCCGCAGCGCAATCGATAATGCAATCAGCATTCAAAGCCACCGGATCTAAATCTGCCGCCGTGCGAATATCCCCGTAAACAAACTGAATGCCGGCATTCTTCAGGCGCGAAAGATTCAATTCCGAACCCCGGCGGCGCAGGTTATCCAAACAAATGATTTGCCATTGCGGGTGCAGTTGCTTCAAGCCAATTGCCAAACAACTGCCAATAAAACCCGCACCGCCAATAATTAAAATTCTCTCAGGCATCAACCAAACTTTTTGCTAAATCACAATTGAGATCGAGTTTAGATCTTTTTGAGTTCGATCGCGCGCCGCCCGCGTCTCAGTCCACTTTTGCGGTGTCAAACTACGGGAATCCGTCCCAGACAGATAGCACTGCGCACCTCAGGTAAATTTTCTCTCAGCTATTGACTTTTGCAACATTTTGCGATCGACTGCCCAGAGTTTATAAAAAAAAATTTAATTCATAAATCTTAAGTTTTCATAAACTTTAGTAGTACAATTCTAAATAACTCAAGCATAAGAATGTTTCCTTATCATGATGGCGGATCAATTTCCCTGGCTGACCGCAATTGTGCTGCTCCCCCTAGCAGCATCCCTGGCAATCCCGTTTATGCCGGACAAAGACGGCAAAACCATCCGGTGGTACGCCTTGGGCGTAGCTATTGCAGATTTTGTTTTAATGTGTTGGGTGTTTTGGACGCACTACGACCCCAGCATCTCCACCTTCCAGATGGTAGAGCAGTACAGTTGGATACCTCAATTAGGCATCAAGTGGTCTGTTTCCGTTGACGGACTCTCACTACCGCTGGTACTTTTGGCAGGTTTAGTAACAACTCTGGCGATTTTTGCAGCGTGGCAAGTCGATCGCAAGCCCCGCCTCTTCTACTTCCTGATGCTGTTGATGTACTCAGCACAGATAGGAGTTTTCATTGCCCAAGACTTGATGCTGTTCTTCATCGTCTGGGAACTAGAACTAATTCCGGTTTACCTGCTAATTTCCATCTGGGGCGGACAAAACCGTCGCTACGCAGCTACAAAATTCATAATTTATACCGCAGCCGCTTCAGTCTTCATTTTAATAGCAGCCCTGGCAATGGGATTCTACGGCGGAGGCAATCTCACCTTCGACATTGCAGAACTCGGACTCAAAGACTATCCCTTAAATTTAGAACTGCTACTTTACGCGGGATTGCTGATTGCCTTCGGCCTCAAACTGGCGGTTTTCCCCCTGCACACATGGCTGCCTGACGCCCACGGCGAAGCATCTTCTCCCGTATCGATGATTCTGGCAGGGGTGCTGTTAAAAATGGGGGGCTACGGACTGATCCGCCTGAATTTGGAACTTCTGCCCAACGCCCACGTTTACTTTGCACCGATTTTAGCCATACTCGGTGTCATCAATATCATCTACGGCGCTTTGAACTCCTTCGGCGAGTCCAACATGAAGCGCCGATTAGCATATTCCTCGGTTTCTCACATGGGATTCGTGCTGTTGGGCATTGCCTCCTTCACAGATTTGGGAGTCAATGGAGCTCTGCTGCAAATGATTTCCCACGGTTTAATCGCCTCAGTTTTGTTCTTCCTCGCCGGCGTAACTTACGATCGCACCCATACCATGTCAATGGACGAAATGGGCGATATCGGCAAAGTCATGCCCAAAGTATTCGCTTTATTTACTGCCGGTGCGATGGCATCCATAGCACTTCCCGGTATGAGCGGTTTTGCGAGCGAACTCTCGATTTTCGTCGGTTTGGCAACTAGCGATACCTACAGCGCGTCTTTCCGTGCGGTAACAATTTTCCTCGCCGCGGTGGGACTGATTTTGACACCGATTTATATGCTGTCGATGCTGCGCGAAATGTTTTACAACAAGGGCGTCGCGCCGACTTGCGATATTAACGGCGTCCCAGTGCAAAACTCCGGTGGTAAGGGACTTCTCGAAGAAGCAGTTTGTTTCGGTAACAGTTGCGTTTTGCCTTCCGAAGCAGTGTTTGTAGATGCCCAGCCCCGAGAAGTCGCGATCGCATTTTGCTTTTTAATCCCGATTCTCGGCATTGGATTTTATCCCAAGCTGGCGACGCAGATGTATGACGTGAAAACTGTTGCAGTAAACGCAGAAGTCCGCCAATCTTACATCCAAATCGCCGAACAAAATCCTCAGATTTACGCTAAAGGATTCTTGCTTCCTAAAGTTGCGCGGGTGCAAAAAGCACCAACTTTGGGCAAAATTGCTGAATCTGAATCAGTTCCAGTTTTGGGAATTGTCAAATAGCTTTAGCAATCTCTCATTGTTTTAATAATTCTTCGATCGCTCTTTTAAGGGCGATCGATTTTTGTAATAAGGCTCAGACCCCAAACTGAAGCTCGTGGGGTTGACATTCTCCCCGCCGTAGAACGACGGGGATTCCAAGAATCACTTCTTGGGATTCCTCTTTCTACGACCCGACTTACTTGAAGGAGTTTCCCCACTCAAGCAGAGATCGATGTCTCCAGAGGCGTTTGAGGTTCCCGTGTGCCCCACGGTACGCAATCCAAGTTCTAATATGTTGCGAGCTGCGTTCCAATCTCTGTCTAAGACAAATCCGCAGTGCGGGCAAATATGCGTTCTTTGGCTTAGTGATTTCTTAGCGACTTTCCCACAATTAGAACAATTTTGGCTCGTATAGTGTGGTGCTACTGCAACGGTAGCTACGCCAAACACTTTGCCAAAATATTCAATCCAATTCCTAAAAGCTGTCCAAGCTGCGTCTGATATTGACTTGGATAGCTTTTTATTTTTTACCATATTTCGCACCGACAAGTCCTCGTAGGCTACCAAGTCGTTAGACTGGATTACGCACCTTGCTAATTTCACGGCAAAGTCTTTACGCCGCCTACTTACCTTGAGGTGTTTTCTACTTAATCGATTTCGCGCCTTTTCTCTATTTTTAGAGCCTTTTTTTGTTCGAGAAAGTCTGCGATTGAGCTTTTTAAGCGAGCGCTCTGACTTTCTTAAATGTCGTGGATTTTCTACGGTATTTCCGTCAGAGTCGGTGTAGAAATGAGTTAAGCCCACGTCTAAACCGATAGTTTTTCCGGTTGGAGAGCGTTTTTCGTTTCGCTCGGCGTCAATACAAAATTGTGCGTAATATCCATCGGCGCGACGAACTAAACGAACTCTCTTGATTTGATTCAATTGGTAGAAATGCAGGTCGCGAGTTCCCCACAGATTAAAGCTTCCGGCTTGGAAACCGTCGCTAAAGTTGATGGTTCTCCGGTCTTCTGAAAGCTTCCAACCGCAAGTTTTGTATTCAACAGAACCGTGAGTTGTATGTTTTTTGAAGCGCGGAAATCCTTTTTTCCCTGGTTTCGCCTTTTTGCAGTTGTCGTAGAACCGAGCAATTGATGACCAAGCTCTTTCAGCGGAAGCTTGTCTCGCCATTGAGTTGAGCTTGGCCGCGAAAGGAAACTCCTTGGCCAGTACCGCACAGTAGGCGCTTAAGTCGTAGCGACCCACGCCTTTTGTGTCCATCCAGTATCTGATGCAGCTATTACGAATAAAGCGAGCAGTACGAATGGCTTCGTCTAGCCGTTCGTACTGCTCGCTCGTTCCTTCTAGCTTGGCTTCAAATACTAACATTTACGCCACCGCGATCGATATAAAACACTATAGCATACTTCTCGGAAATTAAAGCCGTCCTAGAAGGACGGGGCTTTAGACCCAGTTTTTTGGTAAGTAACCCGAATTCGATCTTAAACGCTATGATAAAAATGTCGAAGCTGCGATCGATATATCTTTAACTAATAATTAAGCTATGCAACTAGAAGAATACTTCAACTTTCTAGCACCTGATGACATTCGTTTGAAAGATTCGCGAATTGGAATTGAAACTATCCTGTACGAGTACATTTATAGAGCTCGCACCCCAGAGGAGATTGCCAATATTTACACTTCACTGAGTCTCGAACAAGTTTATGCTACTATTCTGTATTATCTTCACAACAAAGAATCTGTTAGCAAGTACATCGCTGACTGGTTGGAATGGGGACGCAAAATGCGAGAGGAACAACAACGAAACCCATCGCCTGCTGTGCGGAAACTAATGCAGTTAAAGGCAGAAAGAGAAGGCCAAAAGGCGAAAAATGCTCAAATATCTCATGGATGAAAATGTTAATCCAGTTTATATTAATCAACTGCGGCGGCGGGAATCAGATTTGATAATTCGGGCTGTGGGAGAACCTGATACTCCTGGCAAAGGTACGTTAGATCCAGAAATCCTAATCTGGTGTGAAGTGCATGATTTTGTACTGGTAACTAATAATCGCAGGTCAATGCCAGTACACTTGGTGGCTCACATTGCCCAAAATCGCCACATACCAGGTATTTTTATTTTAAACCCCGATATGGGTATTGGGGAGACACTTGACGAGTTGATGACGATCGCAGGAGGTTCTTTTGATGGTGAATATCAAGATCAAATTATTCACTTGCCAATTCCTTAAAAGATGTAGGTTGGGTTGAGGTACGAACCCTCAGTTTTACAGCGCCCAACCTACTAACTGTCAACTGTCAACTGTCAACTCTCAACTGTCAACTGTCAACTGTCAACTATCAACTATTTTTGAACTGCATTTCCCGCGTGCAAACCGCACTCTTTTTGAGTCGATTCTTCCCACCACCAACGGCCTTCGCGTTCGTGTTGGTTTGGCAATACCGCCCTGGTGCAAGGTTCGCAACCAATACTCACAAAACCCCGTTCGTGCAACTTGTTGTAAGGCACTTCTAAAGCGCGAATGTAGTCCCAAACTTCTGCCGAAGACCAATTTGCCAAGGGATTAAACTTGATTAATTGATGGTCTTCTGTCGAGAATGCACCATCAAGTTCGATCGTCGGAATATGATTTCTGGTACTCGGACTTTGGTCTTTCCGCTGGCCGGTAATCCAAGCATCGAGGGTATTCAATTTGCGGCGCAGGGGTCGGACTTTTCGGACGCCGCAGCATTCTTTGTGGCCGTCTTGATAGAAACTGAACAATCCCTTTTCTTCTACTAAAGCTTGCACTTCTGCGGCATCGGGAAACATTACTTCTAATTTGATGCCGTAATGTTCTCTCACTCGATCCAGAAATTGATAAGTTTCCGAATGCAGTCGCCCGGTATCGAGGGTGAAAACTCGAAAATTTTTGGTAATTTTTGAAGCAAGATCTATTAACACGACATCTTCAGCCCCGCTGAAGGAAATGGCAATATTGTCAAAATTGTCTAGGGCAAATTTGAGAATTTCTCGGGGGGATTTCTGACTGTATTCTGCATCGAGGGCGGCAATGTTCAAATCGGTACGAGTGGCGACCATGTTTTTACTTGTTCAGTGTTCTCTGCTTGTTACCTGGAATTTTAGCCGATTTAAGACACCCGTTCGCTAATAAATTTTACGGCTCTTTTACTTTGGGAAGGGGCGATCGATCGAACGCTCGAACTGCCAGACAGACAGCCAGCACCACCTATCCTGCCGCTCGATCGGACTACTTAATATATTTTAGCAAAAGGGCGATCGGGCTTTAATGTCAAGTTCGGTCAACTCATCGAGGGCGATCGGGCAGTAGCAGCAGAGGTATGCCCCAAAAAATTCCCAATTCCCAATTACCAATTACCAATTACCAATTCCCATATTTTATTTATATTTTACTCCCGATCGGGCGATCGGGAGAATACCAAAACTACTCAACAATCCAAGGAGTTAAACTCGGCTCCCAAGCGCTCAATTCTTGCTCTTTGAACCACAGGCTGATTTCCCCGCGCGCAGTTTCAATAGCATCGGAACCGTGAATGATATTGCGGCCGACATTCACGGCAAAATCGCCTCGAATTGTTCCCGGTTCTGCATTCAGAGGATTTGTCGCCCCAATTATTTTCCGTGCCGAAGCTACGACGCCCTCGCCTTCCCACACCATCGCTACCACGGGGCCAGAAGTAATAAAGTTTACCAGTCCCGGAAAGAACGGTTTCTCTTTGTGGACATCGTAATGCTTTTCTGCCAGTTCGCGGCTTGCCGTCATCAGCTTCATGCCAACTAACTTAAAGCCCTTGGCTTCAAAACGGCCGATAATTTCCCCAACGAGTCCCCGCTGTACGCCGTCGGGCTTAATCGCTAAAAAAGTGCGTTCCAAGCTCTGCTCCTAGAATTTTCTTAACTGAACCAAAACATAGATTAGCTTAGAACGCACCCCAAGGCAATTCTCCTTTGCTACTTACCGCCAGAAAGATGCTGAATTTTCCTTTATACATCAGTCTTTAAGATTTAAATGCAGCTCAACTATGAGGCAAATCACAGTTATTCGTGACTGGAAACACGATCGCCCATGAGTTCAAATACAAATATATGCGATCTAAAACACACTTATCTATGCTATAAGGCACGGATAATTAATGGGCGCGTGACTATTATTTTATGTAAAAGCTAGTGAGGGTGTGGAGCAATGAAAGAAGTTATAGCACTTATTAAAAAGAAAAAACAAGAATTTGCTCGCCTGCCGTTATTTGATTTTTTAGCTAATAAGAATATTCATCCGAGACAAAGACTGATTTTTTCACCTGTCCTCGCTCCTTTGGCTTTAGGGTTGAGGGATTTAAACAAGTACGTCCTGCGAGAATCTGGCAGCAATCACCCAGTCCAGGAATCGATCGACAAACACGCATACAAAGAGAGCCGCTACTGGCATTGGTGCCTCGAAAATTTGGAGAAATTGGGTTTAAATCAATCAATGAGTTACGGCGATTTGCGCTTGCTGTGGGGGGAAGAAACTAAAAAAACGCAATCGCTATGTTCCGCCCTCGAACGCCTCGCTTTTCAAGCCCCTCCCATCCAAAAACTCGTGTTAGCTGAGGTGCTAGAAGGAACGGCAACGTTTTTTTTTGATGCGGTGCTGCGAGTGGCAATGGAAATACAAGAAATTCCCAAAACAGAATATGTTTATTTTGGCGATGGTTGGCTGCATTTAGAAAACCATCGCCTTTTAAATACGCCGGAGATGCTGCAAATTCTTTCGGAATTCCCAGTGAGCGATCGCGAGTGGGACGAAGCTTTAGAATTAACGGAAACAGTGTTTGAACTGTTTGCAGAGGCTATGAACGAATTGCTGGTAAATGCTAAAACAAATTCTTGTAATACCGTCCTGCAAGTAGTTTGATTTTTAAATAATTAGGTCGAAAATTTCAAAGTAATCAAGAATCCGACAGAAAAATCACGATCGCTAATTAAATCGAGTAATGGCTTTTGACCTTTTACTCGAATAACGAGCGTAGCATATTTGAGTAAGAGGTCGAACCCTACAAACGATCGACTGTCAACTGTCAACTGAGGGCAGGCACGGGGGCACTCCCTCCGCTACGCTTCGCCCCTACCAACTGTCAACTGTCAACTGTCAACTGTCAACTATTTAACGATTCCAAAATTTATTCCGCTGTCGCTGGTGCGCTACCGATTCCACCAGTCCCAGTGCCATAAAGTTGCTCAGCAGCGACGCATTTCCGTAACTCAAAAAAGGTAGCGGAATACCAGTAACCGGTGCTAAACCGATGTTCATGCCGATATTGACGAATACCTGAAAAATTAACATTGACAGCACGCCGATCGCCAACAACGAACCAAAATTATCTTTAGCAGTTTGGGCGATAATTACCAACCGCAAACAAATTACCCAGAACACAAACAGCACGCAAATACAGCCGATAAAACCCAATTCTTCGCCAATAGCTGAGAAAATAAAGTCTGTATGCTGTTCGGGAATAAAATTGAGTTGAGTTTGCGTTCCGTGAAACAAACCCCGACCTTTGAGTTCCCCAGCGCCGATCGCAATTCGAGATTGAATCAAGTGATACCCGCTACCTAAAGGGTCTTTTTCGGGGTTTAAAAATCCCGTCAGCCGCATTTTTTGATAATCCTTGAGCAAACCCCAAAACATATGTCCGATGTGTCCCGAAACCACGTTCACCAATACCGCGCCGAAAGTTCCCAACCACGGAAAAGGTAGGCTTCGCCAAGCAATAATACCCGTACATACTACCCAGGCGATCCAAACGGGCATGGATAAATTGTTTAGGAGTACCGAGATTAACGGAGACACTAACAAAATCAGCCAGCCTGGATTAACATTGCCCCAATACAGCATACCGATCGCGATCGCCCCGAACACCAGTGAAGTACCCAAGTTGGGTTCGGCAAATACCAAACCCCAAGGTACAGCCACGATCGCCAGCATCTTTAACATATCCTTAACCGTCGGCTGCGTCTTGTCGTGCAGGAGAGCTGCTAAAGTCACGATTACGCCTACCTTGGCAAATTCTGACGGTTGCAGGTAAAATCCTCCGATGTTGATCCACCGCTGGGCCCCGAGTCCCGTAGTACCGATAAACCGCACCGCAATTAGCGACAAATTGATAAATGCGTAAATCGGCCATTTCCATTGAATCAGGAGGTTGTAGGGGCACCGGGAAAAGATAATGGCAATTAGCAAACCGACTCCCCCAGTCACCCAGTGACGCCACCAGTCAATCATTCCTTGATTTCGTTCGACGCTGTGGATCATGATTCCACCCAATACGGTGAGGGAGATGCAGGCGGCAAACAGCCATCCGTCTATTTCTTCCCAGGGTTTGAAAGCGGATCTCCAACGATTTTTGACTTGTATTCTCTGCAACATGATTGTTTTAGTTTTTAGGTTGTAGATTTTAGATTACCGGCGCTGTGTTTGTCGCATCTTTGATTTGAGCGATCGCGAATCTGGAAGATTGCTAGGTTTCAGTTTAATAGGATTGACGCCTGGGGACAAAGAAACCGGGTTTTTTACCGAATCTGCTGGCTGCGATCGAAAACTTAGTTGTTTTAGTCGGAGTCCGTCGTTCCTATTTAAATGATTCTGCCGATCGTACTGCTATTCCGGGCCAACACCCGCCAGCCATCAAAGACACACTCTAATTTTCCGATTTGTGGATTCTCGATCGGGCTTACGCCTCAAGTAGTTTGACAGGTTATTAGTAGCGGTAAGGTGCGCAGTGCGCACCCTACAAAATCTATTCTCAGGCCGGTTCGTAAAGGTATTCAAACCCGTTGCCGTCAGGATCTCTGCCGTAGAAAGAGGCCGTACCGTCGCGGTGTTCGTGAATGTGAGTGACGGGAATGCCGTCGGCTTTTAGTTGTTCGTAAGCGGATTCCATTTCGGTTCGATCGTCAAAAATAAATCCAAAATGTGCGCCTGCTTGGTTGTAACTCGGACTCAACAGTGCCAGTCCGTCATTTCCTGCTTTCAAATAAGCCCAGTCTGCATCTTTCCAGACTAATTCCATGCCCAAGTTGCGGTAAAATTCGGCGGATTTTTCAATGTCTTGGACGCAAACCGCCACGTGTCCCAATCGTTTTAGTTTCATAAAGTTGCTGTTGTTGTACTTTTTTTATTTTATCTATTGGCACTGAATCCATCAGCGATCGAGCGCGTTTGGACTGAAGAAATCGGATTTTTGGTCTATCGAGCGCATTTAAATCAAAGAAACCGGGTTTTTATCGAACTCTCAAGCTGCGAACTGTACTTGGAAAAAAACCCGGTTTCTGCCTCGATTTCGGTCGATCGATCTGCATAACTGTCAACTGTCAACTGTCAACTATCAACTGTCAACTGTCAACTGTCAACTATCAACTCTCCTTTTCTCGGATTTTTGCGGTTTTGGGTTGGCAGCGATCCATTGCCGATCGCACTTGTTCGACTTGTTTTGTCGCTGTCATTTCCTCAAATAATTCGAGCGCCTTTTCCAAATTTCCTTGACTTTTTTCTACTTCCCCCATCTTTTGATAAGTTAGTCCCTGCTGGTAATAAGCTTGGGCTAAACCGCATTTAGCATTAATTTTATCCAGCATTTCTACTGCTTCCGAATGGTGCAGCAATGCTCGATCGAAGTCTTCTCGATCTCGGTAAATCTCTGCTATACCGATATGAGCTTTCGCTTTCACGGTTTGAACGGGGCCGTACTGGCTTGGTTCTGCGGGCGCTACAGCTTGGCAGTACCAGTCCAAAGCTCGATCGACATCTCCTAAGTTTTTGTAAGTTGCTGCTAAAAATATCAACTTGTATCCCGTTACTACTAACTCCTCTGTTTCTATTTCATCTTCGATATGTTTTACCAAAATAGCAGCTTCTTTTTTCTCACCGGCCTGCGAATGTAAAAAAGCCAGCCCGATGTCGATCGAGTCGCGGGCGATCGGGATTTTATCTGCCCTAAATTTCAGCTTGACAAAAATCTCCATTGCTGATGGAAATTCACCCAACTCTATTTTACAAAATCCTATATTCAGTAAAGCGCTCCATTTCCATGTTTCTAAATTTTCTCTCATTCTTTCATCATCGCTACCCTTCGGTGGCAACTGCAAACATCGAATCGACTTTTGTTCTGCTAGTTGGTGGCAGTGAATGGCTTGATCGATTTCACCATTAATCCGGTAGCAAACTCCTAAAATACTGTACAAACCGCTCAAGTAATAATCCGAGCTAATATTGTTAACAATCCTAGTAGTTGCCGATATAATTGGCTGCAATAAACCCAAATTGAACAAAGCCCTACCGAGTCGATCGTCCGTAGAAAATTGAGTATTAATTTTTTTGATAATTACATTCGCCGCTTCCTCAAAGCTATTAATAGCAACGTATTGGTAATAAGCCTCGAAAGCTTTAACAGCATCTTCTGGTGATTCAATAATGTCAACGCTTTCAGCCCAGAATTGGGCGGCTTTTCGGTTAGCAGTTTCCCAATCTTCCGGCGACAAACGTTCGATCGCTTCTTCCCGAATCCCCGGATGCAGCCAATATTCACCCTTTTGACACTCCAGTAAAGACCTGTGGAGGAGAGATTTAACCATTTGGCGGCGGTTGGCTTCCGGCACATCCCACAGCAAACAAAACAATCCCTCAGCCGAAACAGTTGGCACGTCTTGATAGCGGTAGCAACCCAAGCGGCACAAAAGTTTGTAAGCTTCCGGATCGAGTTCTTGGAGTCGATCGAACTGACTGGTAACTAAATTTTTCAAATCTGTTTCTACCAGCGGATCGTCGCTGTGTTCCAGCCAATAAGCCTCCATATCTCCATCGAAATCCTCGCGAATTGCGCCGCAGATAATGCCCATCGCTTTAGCGTTGCCGCCGTAAGCTTTATGAATGGCTTTGAGGGCTGCATCATCAATATCGATGTTGCGGCTGGAAAAAAACTGGTGCCACACCGGTTCTTCCAAACCCGGTAAGAGGTAGTGTTCGACAGTTACATCAGAGTCGCAAAGCCTGTCGCGACTGGTAACTAATGTCAGCGACTGCACCGCCGAGTCAGCTAAAACCCTCAGCAGTTCTACATAGCGGCGTTGTGCTTCAATAAACTTGCCTTGTCCGTCTAGGGCGGCTTCCAAATTGTCGATGAGCACTCCGACTTTGAGAGTTTGCAACTGCCGCTTCAGCCGCCCGAGAGTGACGCCAAACTCCCGCCCCGGTTCTTCGCCGAAGTCTTGTTTCAGCCATTCCTCAACGATACTTTCGACGGGGGTGATGTTCTGCGTCTCTTTTGCCATCAACAGTTCGATCGTTTTGTCGAACCCGCCAGAGTTGAGGTACTGTCTGGCCAAAGTCGTTTTCCCCATACCGCCGGCGCTTTGGATGACAATGACTTTTGCTCCTTGAGCCGCCAGAATGTTTAAATCGGCGATCGCCTCTTCTCTTCCCAAAAAGTTGGGGTTTTCGATGTCCAACTCCGAATAAGGCCCGAGAGAAAGTTCGGCAGGAACAATTTGGCCGGACTGCGGTTCTAATTTAGAATAGCTGCGCCAAAATCGTTCTACAACGGCCTGAAGGTTGTCTCTTTTGACCTTTTCCCCTTCCCCAAAGAGAACAGAAAGCCGCTTCCACAAATTAGAGGCAGCATCCTTAACTGTTCCCACGCCGTAGCCTTCACTATCTGCAACCTGTTGGTACGTCCTGCCTTGCACCCCTTGCCATGCTTCGCGAAAGATAGCGCTGTCAAGGTTGTCGAGAGTTTTCAGGTTCCGAGCCACAAGTAACGAGTTGGTAAAATCCAGTGCACGATCTGCTTCCATTGAGTCACCAGGTTTAACGTTACCCTTAAAACACAACTTTAACAGACTTTTTCCGACTCTATAACATCTTCAAACTGCCGACTTGTAGGGACTTTTGCCGGCTGACTGGGCGGTTGAGGTCGTGGCAGACTGTTAAGTGTGAAGGGGAAGTTGACCGATAAGCTTCCAACCTCCACAAAAAGTCAAGGCAAATACAATCGGGAGCAAGCATCATGAGTATCGATAACTTAGAAAAAGCGATCGTTGATGAAGAAATCCGCCCTCAAGAGTTGGGCCGAGTCCGATTCCAAAGCACTTGGTGGCCTGCTAAATGCGATCGAGAGGTAACTTTGAAACCGGGTGATGAAGTTCGCGTAGTGGGAATTGACAATATTACTTTGATTGTCGCAGCTTAAGCCCAAAAACATCTGTCGCTGAGTCGAATTCTAACTTTCTCGGATTCACAAGTTAAGACAAATCTATAATTTGGAGCAAACAATCGTGACTTTCGATAACCTGCAAAAAGCGATCGTCGATGAAGAAATTCGCCCTAATCAACCGGGTAGAGTCCGATTTCAAAATAGTTGGTGGCCTGCTAAATGCGAGGAAACAAGGACTTTTAAAGTCGGCGATACAGTTCACGTAGTCGCAATTGAAAATATTACTCTGATAGTTGTTGAAGCTAGTTGCTGAAGCCTAATTTAGGAAATCTGTCTGTAGGTGGGGAGTAAAAGTGCGAGTTTGAGGCATCTAAAAAGTTTACCAAAACCTATCTTCAGGAGAAACCAGTCATGTCTACTAATTATATTGAAGCAGCCAGCTTAGTTGACAAAGAAATACTGACTGTTGCTGGTGAAGAATTATCTAGCGCCGCACCAGAAAAAGCAACTGTTGGTAATTCGGAAACAGCCCGCACTGCCGTGGAAGAACTGCCCGCAACTACCCATCGTACCTCACACCCCATAGCTCAGGATGAAAAGGCGATCGTAGAGGAAGAAATTCGACCGGGCGAATCCGGTCGCGTCCGCTACCAAAGCAGTTGGTGGCCTGCAAAATCCGATCGAGAAATCACTTTTCGTCCGGGAGAAGCGGTGCGCGTGGTCGCCATTGATAATATTACTCTGATCGTTGAAGAAGGTTAGTTTTGCAGTACCGAAACTGGCGCGCAAGTTAAGCGCAACCTGTAGGATAATTACCTTGCTGGTAGAGAGTATTGCTTGAAATGCAAGAAGTCCGATCGCGCTGATTCCTAACTACACAATCGCTTCACAAGCGCGATGACCTTCTTGCCTCTTTCAACTTCAATATCTAAAAAGTTTAGCCTCAACAAGCCGCCGCAGGCAAGCAAGATTGCCGGCGGTTTTTTCTTGTTTGGAATAGCGATTCGTCAAGTGGTTACAGTAGTTAAAAAAGAGTTTTTGAGAATCTAAAATCTAAAATCTAAAATCTAAAATCTAACTAAACCCAATCTTCTCGATCGTCCTTGTGGCGCTTGTAAACTTCTCCTGCAGCGTGAATTTTGCGGGTTTCTTCGTAAAGCGTTTCTTCTGTATAATTCCATTGTTGCATGACTTTTTCTAAGTCTTGCTGGATGTCTCTAGCGCCGGGAAAGCCCCGATAGCGAATTTTTAATCTCGCTAATTCTGTTAAATTGTACTCGGTGGCTTCTCCCGCTAATAAATTATTAACAGTCGCTCGATCGCGCTTGTATTGAGGGTGCTGTTGTTCTTGACTTTTCTGTATTAAATCCATATAATTTGAGTTTGAGATTTGCTCGAACGATCGACTGTCCTTTCGTCAACTTGCAACCGCTGATTGAGGCAGATAAACGCAGATAAACGCAGATTGATTTCATCAACTGTCAACTTAAACGAGTTTTGAGTTTTAAATTTTGAGTTTTGAGTATTGACTCTTCTTAATTCAAAACTCAAAACTCAAAACTGAGAACTACCAAACAACTGTCAACTGTCAACTGTCAACTGTCACCTGTTCACGCTCTTAGCTGCACCGGCATCACTAAAAATGTAGCATTAACTCCGCCCAAAGGTTGAAAAATTACAGGTGACAGAGCACCGTTTAATTGCAATTGAATTTCGGGAGATTGAGCAGTTTTCAAAATGTCGATCAAATATTTCACGTTGAAAGCAATATCTATGCTATCGCCGGAAATTTGTGCGGGCATTGACTCTTTACCGCTGCCGACATCTTTAGCATCTACCGAGAGAGTGATTTCTTGATTGACGGCATCGATGCTGCATTTGAGGATATTATTTTTTTGGTCGGCAAAAACAGCAATTCTTTCCACAGCCGCTAAAAGCGATCGCCTTTCTAAAGTAATTTGCCGTTCAAAAGACGGCGGAATCAACTGCCGGTATGCGGGATATTGACCTTCCAAAGTGCGGGTTGTCAGCCGTTGATCCGCCCATTCAAACACTACTTGACCGTGTTCGAAATGCAGGGTGACAGGTTCAGTCCACTGTCGCATCACCAACATTCTTTCTACTTCCCGCAAAGCCCTAGCCGGAACTGTTACCTCGAATTCTTCTTCTGTTGCTTCGCCTGTGGCTGGTTCGTTGATAGTTTGAACTACCGCCAATCGGTGCCCGTCTGTAGCTGCAAATTCTAGACTGTCTTCCAGTACCTTTAAATGCACTCCCGCCAGTACCTGTTTTGCTTCATCCGGGCTAGTAGCAAATAAAGTGCCTTTGAGTCCCTCAATCAAAGCTTCTGGGGGCAAATTCAGGATTTTTCCAGCTTCGATAGCAGGCAATTCCGGGTATTCTTCCGGGCCCATGCCTCTCACTTGGTAGCTTCCTGAAGCGCAAGTGAGATATGCTACGGTGTCTCCAGCTTCATCTTCTAGGGTAATTTCTCCTTCGGGAAGTCTCGAAACAATATCGTTGAGTAATTTTGCCGGTATGGTAAACCTGCCGCCATCGGACACATCTGCTGCAAAGCTGGTGCGGATTCCCAAACTTAGATCGAATGCTGTTAGGCTAACTCGCTGCGTTTCCCCATCAGCTACTAAGAGGACGTTGGCTAGTACCGGATGCGTGGGGCGAGAGGGAACAGCGCGACTTACCAACGAGAGGTTGGAGTTGAGGTCACTTTGACTGCAGACCAATTTCATGGGAGGAAGGTTAATTAACCGGAGTTGAGACAGAAACAAATCCTATCTTGACACACTCTCAGCGTCAAGCTACGCTGCGGTTGCGCCAATCGACTAAGGAAGAAGGAAGAAGGAAGAAGGAAGAAGGAAGAAGGATGAGGGAAGAAGGAAGAAGGAAGAAGGATGAGGGATGAGGGATGAGGGAAGAAGGATGAGGG
>JAAUPF010000293.1 GCA_012034575.1 Richelia sp. CSU_2_1
GACCATCGATGAGCGACGCACCTGACAGTTGTAGGGTGCGTTCCCACCGCTCATCCCAAACAAAAATCGACCATCGATGAGCGACGCACCTGAAAGTTAACAGTTAACAGTTAACAGCGAAAATCTGATCTGGGTTTTTGCTGTTAACTGTCAATGTTCAATTTTCCACTGTCCACTATCCACCGCGAGATAGGTGGGGGATTTAAACCCGCAAATGGACAATTGTCAATTGTCAATTGTCCACTATTAAAAACTTTCTCTATTGCAACAAGAGGCTCGCAATGACATAATAACATTGAAAGGGTAAATTCTGGATTTACGAGTAGCGATCGAGCGATCGAGTCTCTGCAACCGCAGTTGAGGAGTCTAACTACTAGCGCGTGTTTTTAAACTTTGCAATCCGATTCCGCTCCCCCTAAATTCAGGCCACTTGCTCGACTTGGGGAGACCCCAAGATCGGAGTGGCTCCCTTAAAAAGGGGGACTTTCACTCCCCCTTTCCCGCCCTTTTTTAAGGGGGGCTAGGGGGGTATCCGGGTTGAAAAATACGCCATAGCGCCCTACTATAAATGAGAGGTAAGATGACCGATAGTATTGATTTTACATTCCTGTCTCTAGTATCGGAAGATTGGGGATATAAATTTACTGGTAATCGATCGATTAATAAGTTTATTCGCGATGTCGAAGGCGAAGCTGCCTTAGCAAAATATAGCGATTGGGAATGCAAAGAACTTGCTGAAACTCTGATGTCAGAAATTGTCGGCAAATCGCCCAATCTTTTTTACGTGCGTCGTCAACAGGTAAATCAGAGATTTGACGAGGAAGAAATTTGGGAATTAATAATTGCTACCGATCGAGATGATTTTCAATTGCCCCAATTGCTGCAAACAGCCGATCGCACTTTGCGATTGCTAGCTTGTGTACGTGTTGAAGATGGAATTGGCGGTTTAAAGTTGCTGGATGCTGGTTTAGTAAATCAGCTAAGAGGTAAGAAAGACGGTTATGTTTTACCTAATAAATTGCGGCTTTTAGGAAATAGTAAAGCAGGTGTTCCGAGAAAGTCGATCGCCCGCGTGCAGCAACTGCCATTTTGGGACGATCGACACATTCCAACTGACGAACAATTAAAAGTTTGGCACACTTTTTTAAAGGTTGAAGAACGCATTGCCGAAGCCCGCCAATTTTGCGTTCCTTTTCGAGGTCATAATTATGGTTCTAGCCTGAAAATAATTACTTTAGAAATTGATGCTAATTCAGCAACTCTTGACGGCTATCCTGAAAATTCTTTGGAAATTGGCGACTTTAAAGACAGGCTAAAGGCGGCGCGCAATGAAGATATTACCCTGTTTGATTCGGAACTTAGAGGCAGAAGCAGCCGAGACGGAGATACATTAGGAACGATCGTCGAAATTGATTTTGAACGCAGCAAGTTACGGATTAAATTAGATCGAGATTTAGCCGATCGGATGGCGGGCGACAGGTATCATTTGCCTAAGACGGGATTTTTGTATTTTGAGGCTGCTGGCGATCTCAGTCAGATCAAACGCAAAAAACAAGCTTTAAAAAATCTGACAGATGGCCGCGCTCAAAATCCCTATTTAAGCGATTTTTTATTCGATGCTTCTCAGGCGAGATTGCCAAAGAAAACGATCGAATTGGAACGGGAAAACTTATTGAATCAAAATGCGAATCCCGACCAAATTGCTGCCGTGGAAATGGTACTTTCGGCACGAGATTTAATTTTAATTCAAGGGCCTCCGGGAACCGGAAAAACTACAGTTATTGCCGAGATTTGCTATCAAATTGCTCGTCTGGGCGGGAAAACGCTAATTGCTTCTCAAGCAAATTTAGCCGTAGATAATGCTTTGAGTCGGTTAGTTCACAATCCAGCGATTCGGGCGTTGCGGAAGGGAAAAGCCCATAAGGTACAGGAAGAAGGACAGCCGTTTTTGGAAGAAAACGCGATCGGCACTTGGCTGCAAAATACGGCGATCGACTGCGAACAAAAACTCTTACAGCGCCAGAATAATGTAAAATACTTGCGGCAGTTGCTGGCAGAATCTCAACGTTTTACTGATTACTTTGCTGCCGAATCAGCATTTTACAAGCAACAAAAACACTTGCGCGATCGGCAAGCTGAGATCGAGTCAAAGTACAGCCAGCAAGAAACAATATATCGAGATATTATAGCACGAACTAGCGAAATAGAACCTTTAATTTCTGGGTTAGAAAATCTGCTGAATGCACCAAATGTCAACTGGGAATCTCCAGAAGTTGCCGAGTTTATGCCCAGACTCAAACCGTATTCAGAAGGCAATATTTTAGTCGAAAACTTTATGACAAATGTGCGTACAGCCGCCAGCAATGCCGCTCAAATTGGATTCGATCGCCCTGTTTGCGGTTCCTTTGGAATTGCTGTTTGGCTGCGGGAAACTGTCGCACCCAAAATATCGGAATTGCAGGCAGCATTTGACTGTGCTGGTGATGCTTGTCAAGCCATGTCGGAAGTTGCGGAATTAATGCGAATTTCTCGGCAGCATTCTGATGCTTTAACTCAACTACAATCGGGCGATCGACAAAATCACACTCACCGTCAAAATTTAGAGCAAAAAATTCAGAATTTGGAACTCCGAAAATCGGAACTTGCCGCCGCTGTCGTCGCAGTTGCCGAATGGATCGAGACAGCGGATAATCGATTAGATAAAGCTGTGAAATCTTGCTGGGAAACTGGCGAATTGCTGACAGATGAAATGGTCGAATTGCCAGCGGGGCTGTTGAAAATTGCCCGATCGCTCAAAATGCCGATCGTCCCGCCAAAATGCAGAGTGAATTTGCCCGATTTGGAACGATTACAAAAGGCTTTATCTCACGAATCAAACGGCGGTTGTAAAGATATTCAAGGGCAACAATTCCGGTTTAGCGAGTTTTTGCACCTGAATTTTAGTCAAACCCCGATCGTGCTCGATCCGGGCGATCGCGCCGAGTGGCAGCAACTAGCAAAAGACTTCGCTAACTATTCTCAAATTAGGGGCGATCGGCGGCAGGCGATCGTCGAAAGAACCCGCATTTTGTTCGGGAATATTCAACAATTTTCTCAACAATTGTTGCAGCCAAATAATCTGCAAATTACAGTCGATCGGACAGTCAAGGAATTGCTGCATACTATCCTCGGCAACGCGCGGGAATGCGTGAAACCGCTCAAAATTGAAACCGAACAGCAGCTTCAAAAACAGCAACAACTATTAGCTAAAATCGCTCCACCTTTTAACCAGCAAGAAATATCCGCAGTTCAACATCAAATAGAAACAGCGCGACAAGCAACCGAATCAAAAATCACCGAAGTTACTAATCTGTTGCAATCAGTTATTCAGCAGCCAAACTTACCTGAAAAATTGCGGATGTTGACGGAACAATATCTCGCTCAAAAATCCCTGATTTGGGAACAGCCGCAGCAATTTATCCGGCAAGTTGAGGCTGGAAAAACGAGTAAATTTCAGCTTGAAAACTCCATCGCTACCTTAGATCCGTTTGGTGTTTTAGCCAATATCAAAAACAGTATTAGCGAAGTTTTATCGCCACTGCAATCTGTCGCAGCAACTTCGCAGCAGCAACTTCAAGAGTTCCAAACAGAATTGAGCGAAATAGTCGATCGACTGCAACAGCAACAGCCACCACCAACATTAATGATTGAGAGAAATTGGTGGGAGTCAGCATGGCAAACCATCTCAGAAAAACAAAAGCCAGAAGTTCCAGATACGGGATTGTTCGCCGTAGAGTTTTTACGCAAAATCAAGAAGCAATTCAACAACTGGCAGTGGGAATTAGAACGAGATGAAACTGAATTAAATCGCTCCCAAAACTTCGTTACCGACTGGATTGAAAAACTCCGCAATCCCTCAGAAAAAGACCGCAACGATTTAAAACAAATCTATATCGATAATGCCAACGTCATCGGCATAACTTGCGTGCAAGCAGCAAGTTTCGAGTTTGCTAAAAACTTTCCCAGCTTTGATGCAGTCATCATCGACGAAGTTAGCAAATGCACTCCCCCAGAATTATTAATTCCCGCTTTGAAAGGCAAAAAATTAGTATTAGTTGGCGATCACAGACAGTTGCCACCAATGTTCGATCGAAGTACGATCGACGATATTGCCGAAGAAATCGGATGTAGCGAAGACGAACTAAGTTTCATCAAAGAATCCCTGTTCAAAGTGTTGTTTGAAAATGCCAGCGACAGCATCAAAAAAATGCTCGCAACTCAATATCGAATGCACCCACAAATTATGGGAGCAATCAATCAATTTTACGACCAAAAACTCAACTGCGGAATTCAAGAACCTGATGCCAGACGCGCCCACAATCTCGCAGGTAAAATCATTCAAGAAACCAATCACATTCTTTGGGTAAAAACGCCGATCGCCCCAGGATTTGCCGAAGAAAAACAAGGAACTTCGCGGTTAAACATCAAAGAAATTGATGCGATCGAACGTTTGTGCCAGCAAATGGAAACAGCTTGGCAGCCCCAAATTGCCGCAGGCGAACCTCCGAAAGAAATTGGGATTATTACGTTTTACGGCGCTCAATTGAATGCAATTCAAGATAGAATAGAATCAGAAAATTTTCCATCTCTCACCATCCGCACCGGAACAGTTGACATATTTCAAGGCATGGAGCGACCTGTAATTATTGTCAGCACAGTGTGCAATAATAGTCGGGGAGACATCGGATTTGCCAAGGAACCGGAACGGGTGAACGTGGCATTTTCCCGGGCTCAGGAATTGCTGGTAGTTGTCGGCTGCCACGATTTATTTACCCAGCAAACAGGTACTGTCGGCAAAATGTATCAACAAGTTTCAAAAACAGTGCGTCACTGCGGAGGTTTTGTAGATGTTGCTAGCGTCCTCAACTAAACAAATTGACGCGAATTTAAGTTCGCTAGCCAAACAAATTGAGAAACAAAATCCCGATTTATCAGTTTTGGTGGCGCGTCAATTCCGCTTAGCAGTGCGGCAAACTCCCTTAGAGGTGACAGTTAGCGAACCCCGCAAATTTAACGTACTTGAAGAATTTATTCTCCGGGCCGCCATTGAGTTTGTCCCGACGCCAACATTAAAAGAATTGGCAGATTTACTGGGATTAGATGAGATATTCGTGAAAAGTACGGCAACAAATCTCGCGAGTTTGGGGACGTTGGAAGTGTCTGCAACGGGGGGAATTACCATCGCCCCTCAGGGAAAAGATTTTTTCGATCGAGGTGGAGTCAGTCAATCGCAAATTCAATCGCTTTATGCTGTTTCCGATCCGCTAAATCAAACTCTTACCTTTAACTTTGAGCCTTTGTCAGCAGAAACTTCAGCAGAAACAGCAGACTTACCAGATTTAGCAGATTTAGGATTGATCGAACATCAAATTGCCGACATTGCCGATTTAACTATAACAGAAATTCAGCCATTAATGCAAGCATCCGGCTTGGGAATTCACGTACCGGAATCGGGCAAAGTTGTCACCAAGTGCGATGTAGTTGGCGACGATTTAGATATTTGGCAAACAGTCTCTATCTTGGTTTTGTTAGATGCGATCGAAAATCAAACTACCATCCAAGTCCGACAGGGAAAGCAAATATTAGAAACAGCATCAAACTTGCTCAACGAACTCGAAGCACAGCAAAAACTTTCCTTGAATGACTTGTGCAAATTAACCGAAGAAGATGTTATTTTAGAAGAGCCAGAGATTGTCCCCGCTCCAAAAACTCGGAAATCGGCATCTAAGAAGAATCGCAAGGAAACTGATTCAGGAAACAAGTAATATAAGGACTAAAGTCCTCACTAAATACTGATTATGGTGTAGCTGAAAGTTTCAACTTAAAAAATAGACAACACGGCAACGGAGGACACGGCAATGCCGTGTTCCTACCCAAAATAATCGACGATCACATTCGCGAAAGATGTAACCATTGCCAGATTATACCAAATCCGGGTTACTTACCCCTTTTATAATCTCGTAAATGTAGTAAATGTAGGGTGCGTCGCTACGAACAACTCTCGTTGCTATTGGGAGATCTCATAGCGACGCACCATACCAATTATAA
>JAAUPF010000294.1 GCA_012034575.1 Richelia sp. CSU_2_1
GCGGTTCCATGTACTGTCTCAGTTTCGATCGCAAGTCGGGATTGCTTTTAGTTTTAGCCGTGATTTTGCAATACCTAAAGGCAGAGAAATTTCCAGATTTCCGTCTGTATTGCCCTTGAATTTATTCCCAAAAAGTTCTCCTTCAGCTTCTAAAGTTACAGGAGTCTGTAAGAAATTCCAACTATTTTTTAAGAATTCTTTAAAACCTTGGGGCTGCAACGAGATTTTGTCTTCTTCCAAGCTTTGGGTGACTTGCCGCGCGATCGCTAACATGATATCTGTTAAATCGAGATCCATTTCATCGAGGTCTTTTGTTGACTCGAAGTAAACTACATGAAATCCCTCATCTGTCAACTCTTTTTGCAGTCGCGATAATTCAGTAGATTTGCCGCAACCAATATGTCCGGTGAATAATTGGCAACTCCGTTGATTTGCTGACCTACGGGTAATTGTTCGTTTGAGTATGTCAATAATTTTGCTACCGCGTACCTCAGCAAAATCAATGTAATAGCGCATATCTTCGGCATTGCCTAACATCAGGGAGTTAGCCGGATTGCAGGCGTCCCAGAATCGATCGAAATCTAAGGTCATAATTAGAAGGAAGAAGGCTATAGTTATCTAGGAGAGAAGGAAGAAGAAAAAATACTTATACCGATCGATCTACTGTTGGGTGGGGGCGGGTTTTTATGTTGTTAATTATTAGCAGAAATTCTTGGCGAAACCGCCCCTACAGAAAAGATGTCTATTTTACCATATCTGATATGTACGAAAATCTACTGTGGGGTGGGGGCGGGTTTTTGAGATTGTCAATTATTGGCTGGGATTGTTGAAAAACCCGCCCCTACAGATGTCAACGATCGACTCTCAACTATCAACTCTCAACTCTCAACTCTCAACTGTTTCCCAATATTTCCAAGCAGCCGCCGCCAAAGTCACGACTCCAGTAACAATAGAGGATTCATCAACTTCAAATTGTGGGTGGTGGAGGGGATGATTTGGTTTATCTTTGAACCCGACTCCCAAACGAAACATGGTTCCCGGTGCGTGTTCTAAATACATCGAAAAATCTTCTGCGCCGAGAGATGGTTCTGGTAAAATTTGGACGTTCGATCGACCTAAACTTTCTAAAGCCGCACTTTCTACTAATTGTGTAAGTTTCGGATCGTTTTGCACGCCGGGGACGCCGCGTTTGTAGGTATATTCGTAGCTAGCGCCGTAAGCTTGGCAGACGTTGGAAACAATGTTTTCGATCCATGCAGGCAGGTTTTCGTGGGTTTCTGGATGGAGCGATCGCACGGTTCCTAATAATTTTACTCGATCGGCAATCACATTCGGCGCGCGTCCGCCGCTAATTTGCCCGATCGTCAATACCACCGGCCTCAAAGGATTTTGCGTGCGACTAATTGCCTGTTGCAAAGTAGTAATTACCTGCGAAGCTATCCAAATCGCGTCAATTGCTTCGTGAGGTCGCGCCCCGTGGCCTGATTCGCCGATGACAATCAATTCTAAATCGTCCGCAGCCGCCGTGAGCGCTCCATGCCGGATTCCTACCTCGCCGCCGGGAATTGTCGGGAAAACGTGAACTCCCAAAATACCATCTACATCTTGCATCGCGCCGTCTGCAATCATCCAGCGCGCGCCTTGGGCAATTTCTTCAGCAGGCTGAAACAAGAAGCGGACGTTACCGGGCAGTTTTTCTTCGAGTTGAGATAATACCATCGCTACGCCCAAGCCGACGGTGGTGTGGATGTCGTGGCCGCAAGCGTGCATCAATCCAGGATTTTTGGAGGCAAATTCTAAGTTAGTGCGTTCTTGAATTGGCAAAGCATCCATATCGGTGCGAATTGCCAGCCACCGGGAATCGTTGTTTTTACCTTTGAGTTCGCCGATGACGCCGGTTTTGCCTACTCCTTCAATCGCCCTCACTCCGCAAGATGCGAGAACTCCGGCTACGTAGGTGGCTGTTTGATATTCTTGCCCGCTGAGTTCGGGGTGGGAATGGATGTGACGGCGAATTTCAATCAAACGGGGGGCTAGGGTAGCCGCTAATTCTTGGATGCGAGAAAGCATGGATTTTAAGAGATTTTAGATTTTAGATCTTAGATTTTAGATTGGTAATTGGTAATTGGTGATTGGTAATTGGTAATTGGTAATGTACAATTGACAACTGTTAACTCTCAAATTTCAAATCTCAATTTTGAAATTTCAACTGTCAACTGTCAACTGTCAACTGTCAACTGTCAACTCTCAACTCTCAACTCTCTGCCGTGCTTTGCAGGAAAGTGCTAAATAAGGAAGTGCTACTGTAAAAGTTGTACCGACACCGACTTTGCTTTCGCACCAAATTGAGCCTCCATGCAATTCTAAGGCTTTTTTGACGATCGTCAGTCCCAAACCGTTGCCTTTTATTTTCCCCGTGTTTTTGCAGCGGTAGAACATTTCAAATATTTTCCCTAATTCTGTTTCGGGGATGCCTATACCTTCGTCTCTGACGCGAAAAATTATTGAGGGTAAGTTCAGATTTTTCTGGTGGGAATTTTCCGCCACGCACTCAGGAGGCAGGGAAAAAATGGGTTGTTTGTCTTTGTGCTGGTATGCTAGTTCTAAGCTAATTTTACTACCATTAGGAGAATATTTAATAGCGTTGACAATCAAGTTGGAGAGAATGCCGTACAGCAATTGTTGGTCTAAAATAGCGCTGGTAACATCTGACGGAATTAATATCAGTTGGTGATTTTCTTCGTTACCCAATTGCAATTGAGCGAGCAATTCTTGACAGTATTCAACGACATTAATCGGTAGGGGATTGCATTTTAGTTTGCCTGATTCTGCCCGACCCATAAACAGCATATCATCGATTAGCTGGTTCATTTTCTGGGTGGCTGAGTGTACGAGCCGCAGGCTTTTAGCTTTGGATTCGCCACCGTTGCGAGTTCGATCGAGCTCTAAGAGTTCGGCAGAAATTAAAATTGTATTGAGGGGGTTGCGCAATTCGTGAGCCGCCATGGAAATATATTGGTTTTGGCGGCGCGCTTTTTCTTCTGTCGCTTCTCTGCTGGCTTCTGAAGCTTGCATGGCTTTGCGCATTTTTGTTTCGATTTCGTGTCTGTGTACGGCAATTTCGATCGCCACTCGCAAGTCATTTTGCTGAAATGGTTTTACTATATAGCCGAAGGGGTCTGTTAGTTTCGCTCTTTGCAGCGTTTTCTCGTCAGCGTAAGCTGTTAAAAATACTGTCGGGATATCCGTATTATTCCTGATTTTTTCTGAGGCTGTTACGCCGTCCATTTCTCCTTTAAGCACGATATCCATTAGCACTAAGTCCGGCTGGGTTTCTACTGCTTTTTGAATTGCTTCTTCTCCTGAAGATACTGTACCTGCTACTGCATAGCCGAGTTTTTTCAATCGACCGGCTATGTCCTCAGCTACAATAACTTCGTCTTCTACCACCAAGATTTTTATAGGATTCATTTTTAACTTAAATGCGACGCCGATAATTTAACTCTTTGAACTTAATATCGTAGCAAGTTCCGCATTGACTGTCAATTGTCAGACTTCCGTCTAATTGGCGAGTCAGCATCCGCACCAATCGCAATCCTAATGTCTCCGTATTTTCGACATCAAATCCTTCAGGAAATCCCGTACCGTTGTCTTTAATACTTAAGTAAAATTCCCGATCGCTAATTTTGCGGAAGTCAATGCTAATTTCACCTTCCCGACCTTGGGTAAAGGCATACTTTAAAGAATTAGAAGCCAATTCGTTAATAATTAAACCGCAAGGAATTGCGGTTTCTATGTTTAAAGAAATGGGATCGAGGTTGAGATTGATGCAGATAGAACTGCTGTAGCAGCCAAAAGATTGACTCAAATTAGCAACCAGATTTTCGACGTAGGGTTGGATGTCAATTCGATCGAGATGTTCTGATTGGTAAAGTTGTTCGTGAATCAAAGCCATTGAATGGATGCGGGTTTGGCTTTCTTCAAATAAAGATAGGGTATCTTCGTCTTCAATGTATTGGGCTTGCAGTTGCAGCAGGCTGGAAATTACCTGCATATTGTTTTTAACTCGGTGGTGAATTTCTTTGAGCAATACTTCTTTCTCGCGCAGTGCTCCTTGAATGCGGGCTTCGGTTAATTTACGATCGCTGATATCTTCACAAATGCCGGCAATGCGATATACTTTGCCTGACTCATCTAGAATGGGAAAAGCTCGATCGTACACCCAGCGAATTGTACCGTCGGGCCGCACGATGCGATATTCGGTACTCGTAGAATTCCCTTCCAGCAGTCGCGGCCATGCACTCAGCAACAGGTGTTTGTCTTCAGGATGCACCCACTCCATCCAGTTGCAACCAGTGGCATATAATTCTTCGCGGCTGCGCCCCCAAATTTGTTCGTAAGCTGGGCTTAAATACAGTATATCAGTCAATTCAGTAGTTACCAACCAGAATGAATCTTGGATATTTTCTGCTAGCTGGCGGAATCTTTCTTCGCTTTCGCGCAGGGCTTTTTCTGCTTGTTTGCGTTCTGTGGTATCGCGGGAAACGCCGACGGTCATTACCACTTGACCTTCTGTGTTAAAAATTGGCGACTTAATTGTGTCGAAATAGCGCACTTTTCCGTCATAACCTTTATGTGGTTCTTCGTATATTTGTAGAGTTTGGCCTGTGCGAAACACGCGGGCATCATCTAATAAATATTGATTGGTGCAATCGAATTCTTGAAATTGACTTTCGGTATGGCTTGCAAGTTGTGTATTATCTATTTTGCAATAGTCGCGAAAGGATTTATTTGCCCAGATAATGCGAGAATCCGAGCCTTTTACGAGGATGGTGTCCGCAATGGCATCCAGGATTTGTTGGTACATTTGCTGGGCATTCTGCATCTCTTTTTGTACTTGTTTGCGCTCGCTAATGTCTTCTGCAATGCCAACTATGCGGTAAACTGCACCAAATTTATTTTTAATTGGAAAAGCTCGATCGCGAATCCAGCGAATTTCGCCATCCGGTCTGACGATTCGATATTCGATTTCATGTTCGCCTCGCACTATGTTCTGAAAAGAAGCAATTACTCGATCGCGATCTTCTGGATGGATAAAATCTATAAAAGATTGGCGTGTGGCGTACAGTTCATCGCTATCTCGACCCCAAATCTTTGCATAAGCCGGGCTGATGTAAATCAGTTGTTGCTGTTGAATATCGAGCGTCCAAAACACGCTTTCGATATTTTCTGCTAGCTGTCGGAACCTTTCTTCGCTGGCTTTAAGTGCCTCTTCAGCAATTTTGCGATCGCTGATATCTTCTGTTACTACTACACTATAAACTGCTCCGCTCAACGGCTCTCGAACTAGCGATGCAGTAACATTTACCCAAACTAGAGTGCCGTTTTTGCGAACCAAGCGCTTTTCTATTTTAAAGCTGTCAATTTCCCCAGAAAATAAGCGGTTAGTTTGCGCTAAATCTGACTCTAGATCTTCAGGATAAGTAACATCCATCCAAGTCCGGGATAGCAGTTCGCTTGCAGTATATCCCACTATCTCGCAGAACTTTTGATTGACTCGCAAATAGCGACCTGTTTTGTCGGGGTGCGTGATGCCAACTGCTGCTTGTTCGACGGTAGCCCGAAAGCGTTCTTCGCTATCTCTGAGGGCTGCTTCTGCTTTTTTGCGATCGCTAATATCGCGCTGTACGCCAAAATGTCCGGCGATTCTACCTTGGTTATCGTAAATGCAAATATAATCTCCTTCGATCGATATTTGAGAGCCGTCAAATTTGCGATTGTTACATTCGACATGAATTCTGCCCGCATCGAACAATTGATCGATTATCTTTCTACCTTCCGCCAGATTGTGAGAGAAGAAATAGTTCAGTGTTTGACCGATAAATTCTTCTTTAGTGGCTCCATATATAGCCACCAAAGCATCATTGCCTTAGTTACTTTCTCGCTAGCAAATACACCATCCAAGACTTTTTCTTTGTCAACTGTATCGTCCCATTGTATCGGTTCGTCCAGCATCATAAATAAAAAGCCGTCCAAAGATTGAGAAAAAATAATTCTAGTTGCTGCTGGCTTT
>JAAUPF010000064.1 GCA_012034575.1 Richelia sp. CSU_2_1
GGCTACCCCGGAAGCTAGCAACATCTCCCACAGCATTCGGGAACTTTGCCATCGGGGAAGCCGGTGACCGGGGGGGGAGGGGAGCAACGTAGTTTTCGTGGTAAACAATTGGTAAGTCCATTGGCTGTTTTTTTACAGGTATTTTATCAGGAATTTTTTCCAAAATTTTTTCCAAAATTTTTTCCGATCGAAGATCGAATTTAAATTCGCTGGAGTAACCGTTTATGCAACTCAAAATTACTTGGCAGTCTGACAGCAACAGCCCAGAAAATACCGCCAACTTAGATACGATCGCTCAGTGGTGGAAAAACCTCAACGGTAAAGAGATTGTTTGGGTAGAACGACTGATTCCGCAAATCGGAGGTCTGAGTGAAATTCACTGGCAACCCCAGCGTTTTGACGAAACATTTACGATCGTCAATCCCAAAATTTGGGAGCGCGCTCTCTATTGGTGCAAACCAGATTCTCCGGTAGAAAGAAATACGGCAGTTCAAAAACTGGAACTGGACAACTTGCAGCAGCAATTGTACGTCTATCCTCAGTTAGAATCAGAATTGGTAATTCGCATCGGAATTCCGGGATTTAAATATCAAACTCTTGAATTAAAAAATCCCGAAATCTCCCTAAGCGCAGATAACATTCTGCTGCTGTGGGATGGGGAACAAGAAGTTGAAGTTAAAATCGCTCTCAGTTCCGAAAATATTGCGAAAATTAAGGCTTTGCTGCGATCGTAAATAAAATACAGTGTGCAAGCTTAGAACCAATCCGGTAGCATCCCAATTACGAGTGCGCGATCGTCGCAGTTCGCAAAGTAGGAGTTCGCAAAACCGAGCGCGACCTCGATCGATCGCACTCATCAGATTCAAATACATAATTCCGCTGCTACCGGAAACGATATTATTCCTCGCGAGCGGGGAAACTGGCAGTAATAAGAGCCTGGAAAAGCACAATTATTAATTACTTGAATTTATGTCAATCAATTTTATAAATCGCATAGTTGCCAAAATACCTGGAAAAATGTCGCTGCTTCCGGTTTTGGTAGTGCCTTTTGTACTGCAAATTACGGCGACAGTCGGACTGATCGGCTATTTATCATTTAAAAACGGACAGAGAACTGTTAATGACTTGGCAGGTCAGTTGACCGCTGAAATTTTTGCGCGCATCAAAGATAACTTAAACCCGTACTTGGCAACACCCCATCAAATCAATCAAAGCAACGCAACAGCGATTTCTTTGGGTCAATTAAATTTTCAAAATTTAGCAGCGTGGGAGCCGCTATTTTTAGAGCAAATTAAGATATTCGATCGAGTTAACAGTATTGTAGCTGGCAGCAACCAAAAAGGATTTATTGGAGTAGAAATTCGCCAAGATCCGCCGCTAGTAGTGATGTTTTCCGAGAAAACGACTGGCTACAATTTACGAACCTATGCTGTTAGCGATCTCGGAAAACGCCTGCAAATTATCAGCAATACTGCCAACTACGATCCGCGATCGCGCCCTTGGTATACTGATGCTATAACAGCGAAAAAATCTAGCTGGAGCCGGATTTTTCCGCAATTCAATACTAAAGATTTGACTTTAGCTGCGGTGCTGCCGGTGTACGATCGCCAGGGAAAATTGCAGGGAGTAGTTAACAGCAGTTTGCACTTAGCAGAAGTGGGAAATTTTCTGAGCGAACTGAAGATTGGAAAAACGGGACAGAGTTTTATTGTTGAGCGCGACGGAATGCTGGTGGCGACTTCAACGGGGGAAAAGCTGGCCCGCGTTGCAGGGGGAAATTTACAGCGAATTAAAGCAACAGAAAGCAGCAATTTGGTAACGAGAGTAACAGCTAAATATTTGTTGGAAAATTTGGGAGATTTGAGCAAAATTAAGGCAGCCCAAAACTTTCAGTTTAAGATTGATGGGGAAAGTCAATTTTTACAAGTCTTGCCCTTTGCAGATAATAAAGGTTTGGATTGGCTGATTGTGGTGGCGGTTCCCGAAGCTGATTTTATGGAACAAATAAATGCTAACACGCGGGTGACTATTTTGTTGTGTTTGGCTGCGCTGGTGGCGGCGAGCGCGATCGGCTTTTTTACTGCGCGCTGGATCGCGCAACCGATTGTGGGTTTAAATAAATCAGCCCAGGCTTTGGCTAAGGGAGAATGGGAACGGGAAATTGAATTAGAGAGATCGGACGAGGTGGGAGAATTAGCGCGATCGTTTAATATTATGGCGGAACAGTTGCAAGAATCTTTTGCTGCTTTGGCAGCGCAAAATGCTCAAATGAAAGCTTTAAACGAAGTGATTTCTGAAAGTGAGAGCAGGCTTTCTCAATTTTTGGAAGCTGTGCCGGTGGGGGTATTTGTAGTTGATGCTGGAGGGAAAACTAGCTATATCAATTCGCGCGCGCAGCAGTTGCTGGGAACTAGCGAAATAGGCGGTTATAGTGTAGAAGAATTGCCCGCTAAGTATCAAACTTATTTAGCAGAAACTGAGGAATTGTACCCGAGCGAAAGACAGCCGATCGCGCGGGCTTTGCAAGGAGAAAATGTGAGAGCTGACGATTTAGAAATTCGTCAAGACGATCGGATTGTGCCGATCGAGGTTTGGGGAACGCCAATCTATGATGAAAAGGGGCAAATTGCTTACGCGATCGCGCTTTTATCGATATAGGCGATCGCAAAAAAGCGCAGAAATTATTAGCAGCATACAACCGCACTTTAGAAATAGAAGTCGCGCAGCGCACCCAAGAATTATCGGAAACCCTCGCCCACTTGCAAGCCACACAACAAGAATTGATTCAATCCGAAAAAATGGCGGCCCTCGGACAGTTGGTAGCAGGTATAGCCCACGAAATTAACACTCCCTTGGGAGCGATCCGCGCTTCTTCTAACAATACAATCCAAGCGCTAGCAGAATCTCTTCCCGAACTGCAGCAGCTTTCCCAGCGGCTTTCTGCAGAACAGCAAGCCGAGTTTTTAGTTTAATTAATACTGCTTTTAATAGCACAAAGCAAATAAATACGCGAGAAAAACGGGAATTTAAGCGAACTTTAACTCGCCAGTTAGAAGCGAACTCGGTGGATAGCCCGAGGCGGATTGCCGACACTTTAACAGATATGGGAGTTTACCGCGACATCGAAGCTTTTTTGCCTTTGTTAAAAGGAGTTGATGCCGAGTGGGCTTTGCAGTTAGCTTACAACCTCGCCCGCCTGCAAACTAACAGCAATAATATTAATACTGCGGTCGAACGAGCTGCTAAAATTGTCTTTGCTCTCAAGAGTTACGCGCGCTACGATTCGAGCGGTGCCAAACAGTTATCAAATGTTACAGATGGCATAGAAACAGTGCTGGAACTGTACCGCAATCAACTCAAAAAAGGTATTGAAGTTTTGCGAGAATATCAGCCGGTGCCGCAGATTATGTGCTATCCAGACGAACTGATGCAAGTGTGGACAAATTTGATTTATAATGCAATTCAAGCCATGCGCGATCGAGGTACTTTAACTATAAATGTTTCCGATCGGGGGGATTTGGTTGTGGTAGAAGTGACTGATTCGGGCTGCGGCATACCGCCGGAAATAAAAAACAAAATTTTTGAACCGTTTTTCACTACCAAACCTGCCGGAGAAGGGAGTGGTTTGGGATTGGATATTGTGAAAAAGATTGTTGACAAACACAGAGGTCAAATTGAAGTGGAAAGCGAGCCAGGGCTTACTGCATTTAGGGTTTTGCTGCCGAAAGAATTGACTTAGAACCGGAATTCTACTAAAATGGAATCGGGATCTAATTGCTCAATTACCAAAGAAGTTAGTTATGTCAGAAAGAGCTATTTTGTGCGTTGATGACGAAGCAGTGATTTTGGAAAGTCTTAAAGAGCAACTTAAACGGAGATTTGGCGATCGATATCTGTATGAAGTGGCAGAAAGTGCGGGGGAAGCTTGGGAGATTATTGAAGAACTGCACGCTGATGATGTGAACGTTTTAGTGATTGTTTCTGACTGGCTGATGCCGGAGATGAAAGGTGACGAATTTTTGATTGAAGTTCATCAAAGATTTCCGAAAATTGTAACGGTGCTGCTGACCGGTCAAGCTGATGAAGAGGCGATCGATCGAGCCAAAGAACAGGGCAATTTGTACTGCTGCTTGCGCAAGCCTTGGAGCGAAGAGGAGTTAGCGCAAGTAATTAATTCAACACTGGCATAATTTATGAATAATTTAGCAATTTTGTGCGTTGATGATGAAACAATAATCTTAGATAGTTTCACCGAGCAACTCAGGCGAAATCTGGGCAAAACTTGCGAAATAGAGGCAGCTCAAAGCGGAAAAGAAGCCTTAGAACTTATTGAAGAACTGCAAGGGGAGGGACTGGAAATTGCTTTGGTTGTTTCCGATCAGATCATGCCGGGAATGAAAGGAGACGAACTGCTGAGAAAAATTCACGATTTGTATCCCAAAACGCTAAAGATCATGCTCACGGGGGAAGCAGATGCGCAAGCCTTGGGAAAGGCAGTTAACGAAGCTAATTTGTACCGCTACATTGCTAAACCTTGGGATGAAACAGATCTGATTTTAACTGTTAAAGAAGCTTTGCGAAGTTACAGCCAAGAACAGCAGCTAGCAGAACAAAATCAGGAGTTAAAAAAGTTAAACGTTCAACTAGAACAATTAAATGCTTCTCTCGAACAAAAAGTGGTCGATCGAACGTTGGAACTGCAAAAAGCCGCTTTGGCTGCGGAGGTTGCGAACAAAGCCAAAAGCGTTTTTTTAGCTAATATGAGCCACGAATTGCGATCGCCCCTGAATTCTATTCTGGGTTTTGCCCAGTTGCTGATGCGCAGTTCCACCCTCGATCCGAAAGATAAAGATAACGTCGAAATTATCAGCCGCAGTGGCGAACATTTGTTGACTTTAATTAATAATGTTTTGGATTTGTCTAAAATTGAAGCGGGCCGCACGGTACTCAACGAAATTAATTTCGATTTGAGGCAGTTGCTGGAGGATTTGGAACAGATGTTCCGCTTGAAAGCTGAGGATAAGGGATTGCAGTTAGTTTTTGATTTGCCTGTCGATTTGCCTCAATACGTGCGAACGGATGAAGTTAAGCTGCGCCAATGTTTGATTAATTTGCTCAACAATGCAATTAAGTTTACCTCTGAAGGAGGAGTCTCAGTTCGAGTTCGGAAGCAGAAAGCAACAACTGCGGAACTCGGAAATTCCCAGCAAGAAATTAGTTATTTGGGCGATCGTAAAGTCCCAGAAACGATCGATTTACCAGCAAAGCGCATCTGTGCGGCTTGCCTGTTTCTTGAATTTGAGATAGAAGATACTGGTGCTGGCATTCCTGCTGTCGAAATCGATACAATTTTTGAAGCATTTACCCAGATTAAAAGCCAAAATAAATATCAAGAAGGTACTGGTTTGGGCTTGGCTATAACTAGGTCTTTTATCCAGTTGATGGGAGGCGAAATTGCCGTAAAATCGGAAGTGGGAAACGGCACTATTTTTAGTTTTGATGTTGCTGTCAGTTCGGTAGATGCTGCGGAGGTGGAAACTAAACAGCAGATGCGGCGGGAGATCGGACTTGAAGCAAATCAACCCCGCTACCGCATCTTAATTGTTGACGATAAATGGGACAACCGGCAGTTGTTGATTAGACTGCTTTCTTCCCTCAATTTTGAGCTAAAAGAAGCTAGCAACGGCACAGAAGCAGTAGATATTTGGGAAGTTTGGCAGCCGCATTTGATTTGGATGGACGTGCGGATGCCGGTGATGGACGGCTGCGAAGCAACGAGAAAAATTAGATTTCAGGAAAGCCAAAAACAAGGAGAATTTGCCATCGATCGCACTGCGATTATTGCCATTACTGCGAGCACTTTTGAAGAGGAGAGATCTTTGATTTTGGAGGCCGGTTGCGACGACTTTGTAAGGAAGCCTTTTCGAGATAAAATCATATTTGAAAAAATGGCAGAATTCATAGGAGTGCGCTACATTTACGAAGAGGAACCGCTACAACTTGCTGCTGCGGTTTCGGCCGAGCCTGTTTCAGAATTTTCTCTAAGTCAAGATTTATCAACCATGCCCCAAGAGTGGATTGAGGAGATGTATGAAGCAGCCCAAAGTATTGACAATGAAAAGATTCTTCAGCTAATTTCACAAATACCCCCAGCCCGCGATTCTTTAGGGCAAACCCTGAAGGATTGGGCAAGTATATTCCGCTGCGATCGCATTATTGACCTCATAGAATCTGCGAACTAAAATTTATAAAGAGTTAATTATGAACGCAATCTACAATCGACCGATTTCAGCCAATATTTTAATTATTGACGATACGCCAGAAAGCCTGATGCTGCTGTCAGAAACCCTATCCAACCAGGGATATAAAGTCCGAGGCGCGGTCAAAGGTACAATGGGCATCAAAGCTGCACAGTCGGCCCCTCCCGATTTGATTTTACTCGATATTAAAATGCCCGATATCGATGGCTATGAAGTTTGCAAGATTCTGAAAAGCGACCCCAAAACTCAGGAAATTCCCGTAATTTTTTTAAGCGCTCTTGATGATGTGGGAGATAAAGTTAAAGGTTTTCAAATTGGCGGTGTAGATTATATTACCAAACCTTTTCAAATAGAAGAAGTGTTAGCGCGGGTAAAAAATCAATTGCTGATCCGCCAGTTAAACAAACAACTTTTGGCGCAATCCGAGCAACTGCAAGCGCAAAACCAACAGTTGCAAAAAGAAATTATCGATCGGCGCAAAGCCGAAGAAGTTGCCGAAGCTGCTTCTCAAGCTAAAAGTGAATTTGTAGCTAACATGAGCCATGAATTGAGAACGCCGCTGAACGCTATTTTAGGTTTTACCCAAATAATGAAACGCGAATTGCTCAGCACCGAACAGCTAGAGTATTTAGAAATTATCAACCGCAACAGTTCGCATTTGTTGGGATTAATTGACGATGTTTTAGAATTGTCCAAAATAGAAGCAGGGAGGCAAATACTGAATGAAAGCAGTTTTGATTTTTATGCTTTTCTCGACTCCCTCGAAGAAATTTTTCAGATTCAAGCCGAACAAAAGGGATTGTACATATTATTTCAGGTAGCAGCAGGTGTGCCTCAATATGTCAAAACCGACCAGCAAAAATTGCGTTGCTGTCTGATTAATCTGATAAGTAACGCGATTAAATTCACCGATCGGGGCAGGATAGATATCAAAATAATCTGTAAAGAACCGCCGATAAAATCTCTTAACTGCTGGTTTTTGCATTTTGAAATTTCCGATACTGGCTGCGGCATCGAGCCTTCAGAAATTGATACCATATTTTGTGCTTTCGCTCAAGCAGGAACGGGGAGAAAACATTTAGGAGGAGCCGGTTTGGGTTTGGCGATCGCTCAGAGATTCGTGCAAATCATGGGAGGAGAGATCGCTGTTAGCAGCCAGCTAAATCGGGGAACTACTTTTAGGTTTGACATCAAAATTATCTCCGTACCGGGGTTAGAATTTCCGGCAGAAAATCCTCAGAAAGTAATCGCTATTGAACCCAACCAAGAAGTGTATCGAATTTTGATAGTTGACGATACTAAAGACAACCGCTTGCTGTTAGTTAAGCTGCTAGAACCTATGGGTTTTGAGGTGCGCGAGGCAGAAAACGGTCGAGATGCTGTAACGCAATGGTCGGCATTTCGACCTCACTTAATTTGGATGGATACGCGGATGCCTTTGATGGGAGGATTTGAAGCAACTCGCGAAATTAGAACTCGGGAAAAAGAGCGAGACGGCGAATTATCTGCGCCCAATTCCCGCACGGTAATTATTGCTTTGACAGCGAGCGTGTTTGAGGAAAAACGCGCCGCAGCTTTAGCTGCAGGCTTTGACGACTTTATGTGCAAACCCTTTGTTCCAGAGGTTATATTTAAAAAAATGGGTAACTATTTAGGAGTGCGTTATATTTATCAAAGTTTGCCCGCAACGCCAAAATCTCCCCGCAGAATTAACATTTTTAGTGAAGAATTGGAGTCATTGTTACAAAAAAATATGGCAACAATGCCGCTGAGTTGGGTTGCGGGCTTGGAACAGGCAGCTAAAAATTTGAATGAAGAGGGAGTGCAGGAGTCGATCGAGCAAATACCGCCAAACAACCCTCTCTTTGCTGAAGCTTTAGGAGATTTGCTGAAAGATTTTCGTCTCGATGTAATCGTGCGAATCACCCAAGCATTTCGGGGCAGCCAACATTGATGACAACAACCGACAAAGATGGTAATAACTAAAGAAAATATCCACATTTTAATTGTGGACGATCAACCCAGCAATCTCCGGTTTTTATCAAAGATTCTGACGAAAGAGGGCTATAAAGTTCAGCGGGCTATTTCAGGGGAAATGGCAGTAAATGCGGACTTCTCATCGCCCCCAGATTTAATTTTGCTCGATGTCGTCATGCCCGGAATGAACGGCTATGAAGTTTGCGAAATTCTGAAGGCGAGCGATAAAACCCGCGAAATTCCCGTAATTTTTTTGAGCGTACTCAGCGAAACTTTTCACAAAGTTAAAGCTTTTGAAGTCGGCGGAGTGGACTACATTACCAAGCCATTTCAAATTGAAGAGGTTTTGGTTCGGATCGAAAGTCAACTGACAATCCAGCAGCTATCAAAACAGTTAAAGAAACAAAATTTACAGTTGCAGCGCGAGATAGAAGTTCGCAAACAAACAGAGAACGCTCTGCGAGAAAGTAAAGCGCGGTTGCAGAAATTAGCGGCGAACATACCGGGAGTTATTTATCAAATTTTGCAAAATTCAGCGGGCGAGTTTGAAATTGAATATATTAGTTCTGTTTGTACTAAAATTTACGATTTAGACCTCAAAACAATCTTAGAAAGTCCCGAAATTTGCTTAGAAAGAAATCATCCAGACGACCGACAATACCTGCAAGAAACAATTGCAGTTAGCGCTCGCACTTTAGAGCCTTTTGCTTGCGAATGGCGGATTGTACTGCCGTCAGGAAAGGTGAAATGGCTGCAATCAAATGCCCGACCGGAAAAGCGCGATCGGGGAGATATTGTTTGGTACGGCGTACTTTTTGATATCAGCGATCGCAAACAAGCAGAAATAGAAAGTGCCGCAGCTAAAGCTGCTTTAGAACGCAAAATTAGGCGGGAATTGCTGATCGGAAAAATTACTCAGCAAGTCCGATCTAGTTTCCAGGCGGAGCAAATATTTCAAACAGCAGCAACTCAAATCGGTCAGGCATTTAGCGTCAATCGCTGTTTGATTCATACTTACATTACTAACCCCAAAGTCGATATCCCTTTAGTGGCTGAGTATTTGGAACCAGAATGCGAATCAATTGGCGATGTATCGGTGCCGATTTGGGGCAATCCTCATGTCGTGCAAATGATGGTACAAGATCGGGCAATCGCCTCGAATAATGTCGATTTAGAGCCTCTTTTAGATGCTGTGAGACCGATCTGCCGGCAGCTAAAAGTCAAATCGATGCTGGCAATTCGCACTTCCTACCAAGGCGAAGCAAACGGAGCCATTTGCTTGCACCAATGTGACAGTTATCGGCAATGGACGGAAGACGAAATCGAACTTTTAGAATCCGTCGCCGCCCAAGTAGGAATTGCGATCGCTCAAGCTAAATTGATCGATCGAGATAAACAGCGACTCGTACAACTCGATCGGCAAAATCAAGTCCTGCAAGCAGAAATTCGCACCCGCTTGCGGGCAGAACAAGCTTTGCAAGAATCCGAAGCTGAATTGCGGGCTATTTTTGCTGCGATGACTGACTTAGTGTTAGTTAGAGATGCCCAAGGGCGCTGCATTAAAATTGCGCCGACAGGCTGGTCGAATTTGGTTAAACCCGCCAGCGAAATGATTGGCAAAACCGCGCACGAACTTTTGCCTAAACCCGTGGCAGATACGATCTTGCACAGCATCAAACAAGTTTTAAAAACTAAGGAAAGCATCAATGTTGAATACAGCTATACCACTGCAACGGGCGAAGTTTGGCTCGATGCTAAAATTTCTCCGCTGTCTGATGACTCGGTAATTACTGTGGCGAGAGATATCAGCGATCGCAAACTTGCAGAATCAGCACTTCGAGAAAGCCAGCATTTCATTCAAGCGATCGCAGATTCCAATCCCAATTTGCTCTACGTCTACGATTTAATCGAACAGCGACACGTTTACTGCAACCGCCAAATTACCGCCATCTTGGGTTACACAGTCCAAGAAATACAAGATATAGGTACAGAAACGATGCGCAAGATGATGCACCCAGACGATTGGTTGCCCTTCTTGAAAACTGTAGCAAAATTGAATCGATCGCCCGACGGCGAAGTTGTTGAATGCCAGTACCGCATGAAACACAAAAACGGTGAATGGCGGTGGATGCACAGTTGGGATACAGTATTTGTGAGAGATAATAATGGCAAGGCACAACAAGTTCTCGGGACGGCTAATGATATCACCGATCGCAAATTAGCTGCCGAAAAATTGCTGGAATCGCAGCAAAGAATATCATTTTTATTGCAGCAAACACCGATCGCAATTATTGAATTAAACCTAAGTTTAGAAATTGTCACTTGGAATCCCGCAGCTGAATCTATTTTTGGCTACACCCAACAAGAAGCGATCGGTCGAATTGGCACCGAGTTGCTAGCACCCGATAACCGCTGCGAGCAACTGTACGAACTTTTAAGCAGCAACATGAATCCCAATTTTAGCGGTAGTTTTAACATTAGCGAAAATCGCACAAAATCCGGCAGAATTATCTGTTGTGAGTGGTACAATACTCCGCTAATTGATGAGAATGGCATACCGATCGGCATCGCTGCAATGGCTTTAGATATTACCGAACGCAAGCAAGCAGAAATTGCCCTGCAAGAAAGTGCCATGCGCCAAAGAGCGATCGCCCGCATTATAGAAAGAATGCGCCAGACATTAGATCTGCGAGAAATTTTTAACGCCACTACTAAAGAATTGCGGGAAACCATGAAGTGCGATCGGGTTGCTATTTACCGCTTCAATCCCGACTGGAGCGGCGAATTTGTCGCCGAATCCGTTAACGGGAATTGGGTTTCCCTCATCTTTGCACAGCAGAACGAATCCAACATTACAGCAGGTTCTTTGGATAGCAAAAATTGCCTAGTTCAAACATTAAATAGTACCGCCACAGAAGTCTGCGATACCTATTTGCAAGAAACCGGGGGCGGCGGCTACAGCAAAGGTGTAAATTACTTGTGCGTTCCAGATATTTACCAGCAAGGCTTCGATACTTGCTACATCGAATTATTAGAAAGATTTCAAGTCAAAGCTTACATTACCGTCCCCATTTTCTGCGGGGAAAAACTTTGGGGCTTGCTAGCATCCTATCAAAATTCAGCTCCCCGCGAGTGGAGCGAAGCTGAAGTCAACGTCGCCGTTCATATCGGCACTCAGCTAGGAGTAGCTTTGCAGCAAGCCGAATTGCTCGCCCACACTCAAAGACAGTCAATGGAACTGATTAAATCTAAAGAAAATGCCGAAGTAGCCAACAGGGCAAAAAGCCAATTTCTCGCATCTATGAGTCACGAACTCCGCACTCCCCTGAACGCTATTCTCGGTTTTTCTCAAGTCATGGCTCGCAACAGTTCCATTACTAAAGAACAAAAAGAATATATAGAGATTATCAACCGCAGCGGCGAACATTTGCTGGAACTGATTAATGATATTTTGTCAATGTCCAAAATAGAAGCAGGCCAAATTCACCTGAACGAAAATCGTTTTGACCTCTACAAGCTCCTCAACAATCTCAAAGAAATGCTGCAATTGAAAACTGATTCCAAAGGCTTGCAGCTAATATTTGAAAAGTCAGCAAATGTGCCGCAATACGTTAAAACTGACGAAGTTAAGCTGCGGCAAGTTCTGATTAATTTGCTCGGCAATGCGATTAAATTTACTCAGCACGGCAGCGTTACGCTGCGAGTCAGCAACCAAGCTGAAAAAAATTTTGCAACCGACAACAAATTGCAACTGTATTTTGAAGTAGCCGACACGGGACCCGGCATTTCTCCCTCCGAAATCCACACATTGTTTAAACCCTTCGTTCAAACTGAAACAGGCCGCAAATCGATGCAAGGAACAGGTCTCGGATTGCCGATCGGTCAGCAATTCGTCCGGATTATGGGAGGCGACATAGAAGTTGAAAGTGAGGTCGATCGGGGGACAACTTTTAGATTTAACATCCAAGCTAGTTTAGCAACAGAAAGTGACGAACAAGAAAAATCTGTTGTCAGACAAGTCATCGGTTTGGAATCAGGACAGCCCAGCTATCGCATATTAATAGTGGAAGATGTAGCGGAAAATCGTCAATTGTTGCTTGAATTGCTCTCGCCGATCGGATTTGAGCTCTGTGAAGCTGCTAACGGCGAAGAAGGTGTTGCTTTGCATTCAATTTGGAAGCCCCACCTGATCTTGATGGATATGCTGATGCCGGTGATGGACGGCTACGAAGCTACGAGGTCGATCAAACAAACTCCCCAAGGCGAAAAAACAATAATTATTGCTTTGACAGCCAGTGCTTTTGAAGAGCAGCGAGCAGGTATTCTGGCTGCAGGTTGCGATGATTTTATCTGCAAACCCTTACAGGAAGATGTACTCTTTGAAAAGATAGCACATCATCTAAAAGTGCGTTATATTTATGAAGAAGAAAATCTATCTGCTTCTCTTCGGGCCCCGCTCCCGCCTAAAATTTTAACTGCCGAGGACTTGAGTGTAATGCCCAGAGACTGGGTGGTCGATTTGTACCAAGCAGCACTTTGCGTTGACGACAGTCGCATACTCGAACTGATCGAGCAAATTCCTGAAACCGAAAAAAATCTTGCCAGTGCTTTAACTGATTTGGTCGATAATTTTCGGATTGACATCATCATTGATTTAACTCAAGCATTTTATGACGAACGACCGCCCATCACCAGCTAATCTTAAAGATATTCTAATAGTTGACGATACCCCGGACAACTTGCGATTGTTATCGACTATGCTCGCGTCTCACGGTTATCAAGTTAGGAAAGCTATTAACGGAAAACTGGCATTGCAAGGGGCGGAAATGGCACCTCCCGATTTAATTTTACTCGATATTAATATGCCGGAAATGAACGGCTATGAAGTTTGCGAAAAGTTAAAACAAAACGCAATAACTCAAGATATTCCCGTAATTTTTATTAGTGCCTTAGACGATGTTTTAGAAAAAGTAAAAGCTTTTCAAGTGGGGGGAGTTGATTACATTACCAAGCCGTTTCAAGTAGAAGAAGTTTTGGCCAGGGTAGAAAGTCAACTTTCCCTTCGATCGCTCCAATGCAAAATGCAGCAGCAAGCGAAGGAACTGCACGATCGCAATACTAGATTGCAACAAGAAATCGCCGAAAGGCAGCGGGCTGAAGAAGAAATCAGATTTTTGCTGGACACGACGCGGGCGATCGGCGAAGCAGCAGATTTTCATTCAGCTTTAGAAGTAATCTTGCGCCAAGTTGGCGAAACAATTGGATGGGATTTAGGTGAAGCTTGGATTCCCGATTCAGAAGGAATTGTCCTGCAATCCAGCCGCGGTTGGTACGCTAGCAATACAGGCATGACAGAGTTCCGCCGCCGCAGCGAAAAGCTAACATTTCCCATGAATATAGGCCTGCCGGGGCGGGTTTGGGCTTCCAAAAAATCTGAATGGGTAGAAGATATCTCCCAGGGATACCCGGATTTTATCCGCAGTGAAATAGCGGTTGAGATCGGATTTAAAGCTGGTTTTGGCGTGCCTATTTTGGTGGGAGAAGAAGTATTGGCAGTGCTGGTTTTTTTTAAAATTTTGCCCGCTCCCAAAGACCCCCGTTTTCTAAATATTTTTAATGTTATAGGAAGTCAATTAGGTTCTTTAATTCAGCGCAAACAAGCAGAAGAAGCACTGCGAATTGCGGAAGAAAGATATCACAGCATTGTCGAAAATGCGATGGAAGGAATTTTTCAAAGTACCCCTTCAGGACGCTATCTCAGCGCCAATCCGGCCTTGGCAAGACTGTACGGCTACGAGTCGCCGGAAGAGTTGATGTCCTGCATTAAAAATATTTCCGCCCAACTTTACGTTGACTCCGATCGCCGCCGCGAATTCGTGGCTGCTATGGAGGCGGACAATGCGGTTTCTGGGTTTGAATCTATGGTGCGCCGCAAGGACGATCGCACGATTTGGGTATCGGAAAATGTCCGGGCCGTGCGCGATTCTAAAGGCGCGCTGCTGTACTATGAAGGTACTGTTTCTGACGTTACAGAACGAAAAATCGCGCAAGAAGCGCTGAAAATTCAACAGGAACAAAGCGAGGCTTTGCTGTTAAATATTTTGCCGAAACCGATCGCCGAACGTTTGAAGCGCGAACAAAGTACGATCGCCGACAGTTTCGCACAAGTCAGCGTTTTATTTGCCGATATTGTGGGCTTTACCGAACTGTCTGCGAGAAAGTCTCCTACAGAATTAGTCAAGCACTTGAACGTGATTTTTTCTCACTTCGACCAATTAGCTGAAAAACACGGCGTAGAAAAAATTAAAACTATTGGGGACGCTTATATGGTAGTCGGGGGATTGCCTACGCCGAGAGACGATCATGCCGAGGCGATCGCTAAAATGGCCCTGGGAATGCAAGAAAAAATTGCCAGATTATCGGCAGAAACTGGCGAAAAATTGGCGATTCGCATCGGTATCAATTCCGGCCCTGTAGTTGCGGGAGTGATTGGAGTTAGCAAGTTTACTTACGATTTGTGGGGAGATACGGTGAATGTGGCGGCGAGGATGGAAGCTACGGGATTTGCTGGCAGCATTCAAGTAACCGACGCTACTTACGAGCTTTTGAAAGGTAAATATTTGTTTGAAAAGCGCGGTCCAATCCCGGTAAAAGGTAAGGGGGAAATGGTTACTTATTGGCTCGTGGAAAGAAGGCAGTACACTTTTTGAAGGAAGAAGGAAGAAGGAAGAAGGAAGAAGGAAGAAGGAAGAAGGAAGAAGGAAGTTGGGTTGAGGCACGAACCCTCCGCTTCGCTTCACCCAACAATATTATAGAGTATTTTGTAGGTTGAGTCCCAACACAAAATCCTTCGTTTCACTCCGCCCAACAACAGTATTTTGTTGGGTTGCGCTGTCGCTTGACCCAACCTACATTTTTCTATTATGATGAAAGTAGTTAACGAAACTTTACAATAAAACCGTGACAGCACAAGAGTTAGTACCTGCAAAGAGCTTTGACAAGCTAATTTGGACTTGGAAAGATTACAGCATTCAATATACCGTGCAGGGAAGCGGACGCCCCCTAATCTTGATTCACGGATTTGGGGCTTCGATCGGACATTGGCGGCAAAATATTCCCGTACTCGCCGCCGCCGGCTACCGCGTATTTGCCCTCGATTTGCTGGGATTCGGGGCGTCGGCAAAACCGCCGATCGATTACACTCTGGAATTGTGGGAAGAATTGCTGGCGGATTTCTGGAGGGAATTGGTACGGGAACCCGCTGTATTTGTCGGCAATTCGATCGGGGCTTTGTTGAGTTTGATGGTTGTCGCCAACCATCCCGAAATAGCTGCGGGGGGTGTCTTGATTAACTGCGCCGGCGGACTGAATCACCGGCCCGAGGAATTGAATTTGCCGCTGCGGTTGGTGATGGGGACTTTTGCTAAATTAGTTCGATCGCCCGCGATCGGTCCTTTCCTATTCAACAACATCCGCCAAAAACACCGCATCCGCAACACCCTGCGCCAAGTCTACCGCAACCCGGAAGCCATCACCGACGAACTGGTAGAACTTTTGCACGCGCCCTCCTGCGATCCGGGAGCCCAGCAAGTATTTGCTTCGATTCTCACCGCCCCACCCGGCCCTCAACCTTCAGAATTGCTGCCGAAAGTCGATCGACCGCTGTTGGTACTTTGGGGCGCTGACGATCCGTGGACGCCGATTGCGGGAAGTCGGATTTATCAAGAATTGGCCGCCAAAGGTCAAGAGGTGAAATTTGTGTCGATTCCCAATACGGGTCACTGTCCCCACGACGAACGGCCGGATGCTGTCAATTCTCTGATTTTGGATTGGCTAACCGAGGTGGAGTGAAGCAGGGGCGATCGAGCAAAACCCTCGATTTGGCGGGATTGTAGCTGGGTCGATCGGCTAAAATAAAAAAAAATTGTGAAATGTATTGACACGTTTCGTTGAGTTGGCTATATTAATGGACGTGTGAGGAGCGAACCAGTAAGAGCACCGAGACGAAACACGGCCAGTCGTCGGTGCTCTTTCTGTTGGAACCAATTAGAAGGCAGAAGGCAGAAGGCAGAAGGCAGAAGGCAGAAGGCAGAAGGCAGAAAGAAGAATCTACAGACAGCAAGCTTTATAGCAATTTCAAACTTTTAATAACGAATTGTAGCGTCAGTCCCGATCGCCTAAACTGCACCAGCTTGAAAAATCCGATTTGCAGTGAGATTTAAATCGGGAAAAGTTTGAGAAATAATTCGATCGTCCTCGCGAAACTTGAGGATTTGATATTCACCATCAACTAAGTTGCAGACAGAAATCGTCGGTTGTTTGGGATTGCCAATAAAATTGCGTCCGCCCAAAGCAGCATAATCCACAATCCAATATTCCGGGATACCCATCTCCTCATAATCGGCGTATTTTACATGGTAATCGTCGCGCCAATTGGTTGAAACAACCTCAATTACCAAAGGTATCGATGCACCCAAAGTGAGTATAGATTGTTTTTGCCATAATGTTTCGTTTGCAAGATTTGCACGATTCAACACTAATATATCGGGGAAATAGCCCGAATCTTTTTCAGGAGGTCTAACTATCGCTTGGCGGGGGATACCGTAGGGTAATCCCAGACGTTTAATCTCAAAAGGAATTTCAATGCCAAGAAAGCTGATAACTTCCTCATGTTCGCCTACTGGTTGTGCCATCTCAACAATATCTCCATTATGCAGTTCGTAGCGTACCGCCGAATTTTCTGGCAGCCAGTCCACAAATTCCTCGAAGTTTACGAGTTTGGGTAAAGCTTGAGTCATGGTTCTTGAGAATTACCGATAAGATAAATTATAGCTTGAAAGAATCGAGATGTCTGTGGTGTTGAGATCGCACTTACAAATGTTTATAATATGATAAGTGGATCGGTCAAGAACAAAATCTGATGTAGTTTGGGAAACAATGGTCAGATGCGTGTTATCAGTCGCAAAATTCTGCGAGATTTCTGTGAAAGCCATAAAGAGTGATCGCCATTCTTTCTATAAAATCGATCGCCCTGCCATATAAAAGAGCGATCGCCCATAATATATGTATGGTTCTCACATTCCCCACGATTCCTGCCTTGACAGGCTAGTATTTTTCAGGTAAAATAGACATCTAATTGTCCGATTATTAACTGTTAAAATATAACGATCGGCTCGCATAACAAAACTCACTCACAGGCTAAATTTATGGTAAACGTAATTTCCGAACATATTACAATTAATCCCGGTTTCTGCGGCGGACAACCTTGCATTACCGGACATCGAATTAAGGTACAAGATGTGGTAATTTGGCATGAGGAAATGGGAATGTCACCAGAGGAGATTATTTACCATTATCCTTCAATTACTCTAGCTGATGTTTATGCCGCTTTGACTTATTATCACGACCATCGCGAAGAAATTAGAACGCAAATTAGAGCAGATGAAACCTTTGTCCGCGAGTTACAAGCCGAATCTCCCTCGATCCTTCAGCAAAAATTAAAAAGCCTCAATGTCAAGAAGTCTTAAATTGCATTTAGATGAAAATGTAAGTAATGCAATTGCGATCGGTCTGCGAAGGTATGAGATTAATGTGACGACTGCAACGGAAGCAGGCTTATTGGGCAAGCTTGATGAACTTCATGTAGAATTTGCGATGGTTGAAGGGAGAGTGATTTTTACTCAAGATGCAGATTTTTTAAGGATAAATCGAGCGGGATTACCTCACAAGGGAATTATTTACTGCCATAAAAATAGTCGATCGATTGGAGAAATTTGGAGAAGTTTGGTAATGATTTGGGAGTATCTTGAGTTGGACGATGTGACAGGGCGCGTGGAGTTTATTTAAAAATAACGATCGTCCTTTCATGCGAAAGAGCGATCGCACTTATCGGTTGGGTCGGGCGGGTTTATTAAGATTGTTTATTAAGATTATCGGTTGGTAGCAAGAGCGATCGGCGAACCCGCGCCCGATGGCAGGAAAAACCAATAATATTAAATTCGTCATTCCTGACGGCTAGCTATATTAACCGCCATGCAATTAAAGTTGCTGTTTTACCTTTAGCCACAATCGGTTCACAAGGTTCGACGGTGAGATATTGTGACATCCTTTGATAAACAGCATCAGAAATAGTAATCGCACCACTAGGCGTGGCACTTTCTAAGCGTTTAGCTGTATTGACAACATCACCAATCACCGTATAAGTCCGAACATCTGCACCGCCAAATAGCCCTTCAATAACGCTCCCGCAATGTACTCCGCATCCCGCACCAATTCCATATAATTCAAGCATTTCTAAAGCAGCTTTACTCATAGATTTAGCAGCAGCAATTCCCTGCTGTGGCGTAGCATAAATCGCCATAACTTCATCGGCTGTAAATGTTATTCTTAAAGGCTGAAACTTGGTTGCTGCTGGTTCAACACAACGGTAATATTCATTGAGAACCGCGGCAACTGTCTCAGGGGAAGTTTTTTCGCACCAACTTGTAAAACTGCGAATATCCATAAATAAAATTGTCCTATCGCACTTTTGAAAAGCCAAACCTGCTGGATTATTAAGCGCTGTTTCTACTACATGACTTCCCATCCCCCATTCGGCCATATTTCCCAGTAGTTGAGCAGTTTTTTGTAGCTGCTTTCTCTGTTTGACAAGCTGTACCGACTGCAACCCTAAAAGCAAACCGATAAATACCATACTCCAACTAAGAAACCAGTGCGTTGCCGTCCGCGAAAATGTCACTATTAATTCTAAATTAGCAATTAAATATTGAGACTTAATCCCAATCACAACATAAAAAGCTACCACCATCAGAGTCCTTACCAAACTTTCCAGTGGAATCAGCCAATCATCAATACCCTTAGCCCAATGGAATCGCAATCCTTGCAAAGTAGCAATCATCAGAGAAAATAACCAAAAGACAACGTGACTAGGATTTTGGAAAAAATCTAGCCCGTCTATCGGCACATCAATCAGCGTATAGATACCAACGCAGATCAGGTTTCCCCAAAAACGGTGGCATTTCGAGTTCGACAGATACCAAGCCTGAACAAGCATTGCTACTATCAGTAAATATTCAGTTGGATCTGTGATAAATTTTAACAAACCAGCTAATATCAAGTCTGATAAACTCTTCAGAATTAAAAAGTGACCGCTGTTACTTAATACTTCACTGAGAAATGCACTGGTGCGGCTTCCTTGTAGCCGACTGTCCCATACATTTTTTGAGTTGAGACTTTTTTTACCCGTTTCAATACCTCCATTCATCATCTTAATTAAAGGTCAGCGACCAGAGAATTATTGTATACCAGTTCCCCAAAAAAAATGCAACTGTAGAGAGGATTCAAACCACGATATTCATCAGTCATTCCCGAAAAAAAAATGGTATTAGCTATCTTCCTCTGTTGTTTGCGGGCGACGTTTCCGAAAAATACCAGTCATATTGATTCCTGTTACCAGCATAAAAATCACACCCAAACCAACCAAAAACACATAGATTGGCATCAACAAATCTCCCAAATATTCTCCTTGGTGGATATTCAGAAAAACTTCTCCTACCTCTTTCGGCATCTTAAACCAACTTCTGCCAACTCGATAGATTACACCTGTCACCGTACTGACTGTTAAAGGCAATAAAATAATCGGTGCAGCAATACGGTGAACCTTACGAAAATCAAGTTTAGCACCTGGTCTTTCAGGGTCTGCGCCACCAAAAAATTTGGTCATCGTCAAACCAGTGACTATCAGCCCAATCACTCCCAAAGCCAGCAAAAGCACATAAAATGGTCTGAGTTCCTTTCCGAGATAGCTTCCTTGGTGAATATCCATAAAAATCTCAGCAGCATCACCTTCTATGCCCAACCAATCTTCTCCCAGCCGATAGGCAACTCCCGTTATGGCTGTTAATAGTAAAGGGATGAAAATAATCGGTGCAACTTGCCGATGAAGTTTGCGAAAGTTAATGTTAGCCATCTATTTATTCTCTGATTCGTTAGATATTTTGTTGAGAGATCTGACGGGTTTAATATTTATTTGAGATGTAAATGCACCCAGATATTGATAGAAATTACCCGATCGACCCTGTTTGTGCGAAAAATACTGGGGTGCTGGTGAGATATCTACAAAGAGACATAGTTAATAACCCAGTGCGTTGAATCTGTTTCAAAAAAGTTAGACTTTTATGAAAAAGTGAAATCAGCCGCATTAATAATTCCAGAATTAACCCCTTTCAACACTGCCAAATATTGACCCGTACTTGCTACCTGCAACAGAGTATTGCTAGCATAAATTCCAGTGCCTTGAGTGATATTAATGTTAGAAAATCCTAAGCCATCTTTCAGCTTCAGTATGTCTGCACCTTTTTGAAAGTCAGTGATGATATCAGCGATATCGAGAATATTTGTAGCCGATCGCCCTTCTAGCTCAAATAAATCCGAACCTATACCGCCGGTCAGAATATCTTTGCCCTTCCCTCCTTCGAGAATATCATTGCCTGCACCGCCGTCAAGCGTGTCTTGACCCTTGCCTCCTTCTAGTTTATCGTTGCCACTGTTGCCGCTCAAAATATCATTGCCATTGCGTCCTTTTAAAGCAACATTATTGCCAGGAATTCCTGTCAGGATGTCGTTACCATCTGTACCTTTAATTTCATTCTGATAGAAATTACCGCTGCTTTCGTATCCCTGAGAGCTGATGGACAAACTATTTATAACTGGGGTATAACTGGAAGAAGCAACAGGTTGATTGACAGAAAACCCCATCTCGTAACCGCTTTCACCACCGCTTTCGTAGCCAGAATTGCTGTTATTAATGTTGTAATGGCTGTCATTACCACTTTCGTAGCCAGAATTGCTGTTACTAATGTTGTAACGGCTCTCATTGCCACTTTCGTAGCCAGAATTGCTGTTCCCACTTTCGCCACTTTCACCAACTGAGAGTTGGTATCTCTCCGATGACGCTCGATCGACCTCTATGGAGTTATCTTTGGTCACATAGGACTGTCCCACGCCTGTCCAAATTTTAGTTTGGTTGCTCATCTTTTAGATCCTGGTTGTTTAACTGATTTACAATTACTGTGACAAAACAAAGTAAAGAACTCGGAAAGACCTAAAATTTATTTCATCCGCTTCCAAAACCTCCTCAATAGTCCTGGAGGCACGACATCTATATCTCGTGTGAATGTAGGGGCAATCCCCCCGTGGTTGCCCTTATCCCTTGATCTCTTGCGTAAGTCCTGCTCAACCTAAACATCAGCCCATTTTCGCAGCAAATTAGCAATGCTTTTGGATAGCAAGTCAAACTCCGCTGTCTTTCCAGACTTCTGAGAAAGGGTATCGCGAACCGTATCCAAATCAAATAGAATTTCTCGATTATGAGCATCCCGAACTAAACTCTGCACCCAAGTCACCGCCGCTAGTCTTTCACCTTCAGTCACAGGTTCCACACGATGTAAAGTTGTAGTAGGATAAACAACCATTGAACCAGCATCAAGTTTAAAAGCTTGTTCGCCTTGGGTACTTTCAATCACTAATTCCCCGCCCGTATAATTGGCAGGATCGCTGAGAAATAGAGTGAGAGATAAATCCGATCGCATTAGTTCTTCATCTCCCATAATCGCATTATCAATATGTGTCCCGTAGTACATTCCTCCCTGATAGCGACTAAACATAATGGGACGAATTGCTTTAGGGCGCGCCGCTATTTGGAATAAAGAATTGCGTTTTAGTGCTTGATTGACTAAATTTCTGAGTTCCTGAGTTGGAGCCGCATCATTTTTTAGTTGAGCATTATTTTTTACTTGTTGAGCGTACCAACCTGCTGTTAACTTCCCATCGACAAATTCAGCATTTTTTAGGCGATCGACAATTACTCCTAATTCCTCTGAACTCAGAATATTGGCCATACAGATAATCATTTGGGACACTCCTACAGGTTGCTAATGGACTCGCATTGTAGCAATAAGGTAATGTCTGTGCAAACAATTTTTAGAGGTTTTTGGTTCTTTCCGAGTTCTTTACTTTTTTCTGGGATAGTAGGAGTAATCACCCAGAATAAGGCTTTTTGAAAAATGCAAAATAAAACTAAGATTTGGCGCGGCATTGGAGCTTGCGTTTTAATCTCTGTAGCTGCTAGTGCGATCGCATCCCAGAATGATAGCAGTGTTAATCAATTTTCCCATATTTCTCTTTTAAGTAATGCTGCTAATTCATCGATGAGCAACAGCAAGCCGGCTAAACCGATCGTCTTAATGAGTAGCAGTGGTGGCGAACAAGGAGAAAGTGGCGAAGGAGAAAAACCAAAACCCCGGAAAAAAAGTAGTTTCACTTCTGAACTTTACTTGACAGATAGTAATGTCACAATGACAGCTTCGAGGGGCGGGGAAAGTGGAGAAAGTGGAGAAAAATGAGAAAAAGGAGAAAGCGGTGAACAAGGAGAATCTGGGGAGAAGAGTTAAGGTTTTCTATTAATATTAACTCTTAAGCTACTGAGGATAATTTTACTTTAAAACAGCTACCTACTCCTAGCTGACTGGTAACGCTAATTTCTCCTCGGTGGCTTTGGACAATTGCTTGGGCGATCGCCAATCCCATCCCCAAACCCCCTGCACGGCGATTTCTAGCTCGATCTGCTCTCCAAAATCTGTCGAAAACTAACTTGACATCTTCTGGAGCAATGCCGATGCCAGTATCCTCTACACTAACAATTGTCGATCGGTTCTGTCTGCTCAGAGAAACAGTCACAATTCCGCCCGCTGGTGTGTAATGAATTGCGTTTCCAATCAAGTTGGAAAACAAACGAGTTAGCTGTGTAGCATCTCCCATTACAGACGTATCAATGACTAAATTTGACTTGAGAATAATTTGCTTTTCTTGGGCTTGCAGTTCCCACAAATCTAGCAAATCCTCTAATAGTTCGTCTAACGGAACCGCTATCCACTCGCGGGCGATCGTGGCTGCTGGTGCATCTATTCTAGTTAATAAAAGTAAGTCTTCAACTAACTGAGTCATCTGTTTAGTAGCAGAGGCGATCGCCACCATTTTCTTAACATCCGCTGCATGAATTCTCTCAGGATGACTCTGCATCACTTCCACTGAAGTTTTAATCGCCGTCAGCGGACTTCTCAACTCGTGAGAAGCATCAGCAGTGAATTGTTTTAACTGCTGAAAACTATCCTCAATTGGCTTGAGAGATTGCTTAGTCAGCCAGAAACCACCAACCGCAGTCAAACTCAGAAAAATAACACTCCCATAACCCAAATTCCAGCGGAGTCTGCTGAGAATTTCTTCGACTTCTTTAGTAGATTCGCTGGTGCGAATATAACCTTTTAATTCTTGATTTTTATCATCATAATAAATGTAAACTGGAATTGTCGCCGACCGAATTTGCCCGTTTTGTATGGTTTGAAAACCCGATTTTATCGGTACAGGCGGTAAGGTATTGCCGGAATTTCCTAACATTTTACCTGCTTCATTAAACCATTCTACAGCTTGATCCGGTTCCCGCAGATTTTGCCAGGGAATGTCTAAGTCTCCGTCTTTATCTAACTGGCGCGTTACTTTTTCGCGATCGAGTTCAATCTGAAAATAATTATTGCGCTGTTCGCTTTGTTTGTCAGATCCATCGCCTTTCTTTTCTGGATTTTCTGAAAGATGCTGCTTTTCTATCGCAACTAAACTGTGAGAAGCTGCTTGAGCTAAAACCTCCAATCGCTGGTCTAATTCTTGATAAAGACTACTGGCAAATAATTCATAAACAGCAACAGCAGAAGTACCTAAAATAGCTACCATCACTGTTAAGTAAGATAGCAATAAACGCCATCCCAAAGCTTGAAATTGGGGATTAGAGGTTTTGGTTGAGCCGATAACCCATGCCATAAATAGTCTCAATAAAATTAGCTGGTGCGCCTGCTGCTTTCAGTTTTTGTCGCAAACCCCGGAGATGAACTTTTACGGTTTCTTCTCCTGGCGAGTCTTCAAAAGCCCATATATGGTCTAGGATAGCACTCCGTGTTAAAACGCGCCCTCCTGTTCGTAGGAATAATTCTAGCAAACTGTACTCCTTTGGTGTAAAATGCAGCAATTTATCGCGATAAGTAACTTCGCAGGTATTCGGGTTTAAACGTAGATTTTCCCACTCTAATACTGGTGGCAAAGTTGTACTTCCCCGTCGCAGTAAGGCTCGAATTCTTGCTGCCAATTCTGGCAAATCGAAGGGTTTAACGACATAATCATCAGCTCCGGCATCTAGTCCTATGACTTTATCATTGCTGGTGTCTCTGGCTGTTAGCATGAGCACGGGGGTTTTTAAACCTTGTCGGCGCAAGCGCTGACATAGGGTAATTCCATCTATTTTTGGCAGCATCACATCTAGCAGAATTAAGTCATAGGTAAAAGTTTCTGCAAAGTTCCAACCTTCTTGACCGTTGGCGGCTATATCTACGGCATAATGTTGGTCGGTGAGGGCTTCTGCTAATGCTTGGGCAATGCGATCGTCGTCTTCTACTAACAGAATTCTCATAGCTTACTGTTAAAATTCAGCATGATTATAGTACAAACAATCCTGAAAAGGCATTTTACTTTCATCCACCAGCACCATCTCGACAAAAATCAAAGGAATGGGCTGTGACTGCGTGCATAATTTGCCCGATGCGATCGTCAACAAAATATTGGGTGAACGATCGTAGCTAAGGGCGATCGCAACCTGTATAGCAGTTCTAAATCAGTCGCAAATATATCGAGGCTAGAATCCTTGTATTGTAAGGATCTCGATCGCGTATTATTTTTCAAATCATTTAGGATTGCTATATAACGGTAAAAGCGATCGCCCGCGATCGAAGTTCAAGGTCTAACTCGAATAAAGTATTAGACCTTGAACCCGACAGGTTCTACTAATTCATAATGTAACAGCATTAACTTTGTGGCGGGAATTGTCTCCATTGCATAAGTAGTACCATCTTGATGAGAAAATTCTACCTCAAAAGCACTGCCATCAAATTCCATTACAACTGTTCCTACTTGTCCTTTAGATAATTTAATACTTTCTTTTGTTTCAAAATGGGTTGCTTCTAAGTCTTCAGTTAAGGCAACGATATCTAATTCTTGAATTTTTTTCATTGTTTTTACCTTACTTTTTAACTGGATAACAAGTTGTTAATCTAGGGAAATTTTCACTCGATCGAACTATCCAAGCTGCTAGGATCGGAGATTCACCTACTTCGGTTTGCAGCCGGAATTTCATGTTGTAATGCGTTCCATATTCATTGGTTTTCTGAATTATAACATCTTCGTCGATTGCAGCCTGTTTTAAAGCCTGTTTGAGCAGCTCTGCATTTTCTGCGGTAATACCTAATTTACTGGCAAATAAAATAGCTTTATTTTTTCCTTTCTCGTGAGTTATATTTAGAGAATACTCTTCTATTTTATTACCTAAATCTGCTAGATGACCGTTGGGTAGTTTCACAGTGAATATGTTTTTGAAAATTTAAAAAAAGTTATCGGTTGGAGAGGGCGGATCGATCGATGTTATCGGTAGGTAGCAAAATCATCGGCAAACCCGCCCTATAAATTTATCGCGTCAACTGACGCGATCGAAAAGATTCAATTTCCCAAAATAAACTGTTCGATCGCAGCAGCCGCCCCGTCTTCCTCAACATCCGGCGCGATCCAGTTAGCAAAAGCTTTTACTCCCTCGGGTGCGTTGCCCATCGCCACGCCAACCCCCGCATAAGATATCATTTCCACATCATTAAAATTGTCGCCGATCGCCAGCACATTTTCTGACTGCAAACCCAAAATTTCCTCCGCTAAATACCGCACTGCTTCTCCCTTATTTGCCAAAGGATGAGTCGCTTCAAAAAAAGTAGCAACCGATCGAGTTAAATACAATTCTGCCGGAGTGTAACGCTGGCGCATACTGCCCAACAAACCGTCAAGAACCTCGGGACTTTGACACAAAGCTAAAACTTTTGTCGGATCGCCCGGAAGATCCCGGCGCAAATCGATAGCATTAATTTCAATGCCCGATCGCGCGGCGTAAATTTTGGTAGCATCAGTAATTTCCGGTACGTAAAGTCGATCGTTGATGTAGAAATTGATCGAAAGTAACGATCGCAAATCCGGTTCTTCAAAATAATCTAAAAGTTGCCACGCTGTTTGTTTTGATAGCGGTAAGTGACGCAGCAGTTTGTCGGTTGCCGGATCTTGAATCCACGCACCTTGATAGCAAATTAGCGGCAAAGTCGAATCGAGATCTCGGTGAAAGCGTAAAGCAGATCTGTACATTCTACCCGTCGCCACTGCAACTTTCACTCCGCGCGATCGGGCGGCCGCAATTGCCTGCTTGACAGGTTCTCTGATGTCATTTGAGTTACCCGCGATCGTACCGTCGATATCGACTACCAGCAGTTTAATCTCTCCGGTACCCGCACTCCGGGAAGTTCCAGGGGTTGGATGTGAAGCGGCTGTATTCTGCATGATTGTTTGTTGATTTTAGCTGTAATTTGCGCGCACCAGTTGATTGTGGCACTAAGGCGCGTTTTTTGCCGGGTTATTAGATTCAAAGTCCCCTAAATCCCTTTTAACAAGTGGGACTTTGAGGCTTTTCTCCCCCCTTTTTAAGGGGGGCTGGGGGGGATCTCTAATTTTGCAAACACGCACTCACCCGATCGCCAAGTATTGTTTTCGATTTTTCTAAGACTAGAATGTAAGTAACCGTACCTTCTGCGACTATACCTCAAACAGCATGATCGCCATTCCCAACTACCGCATTGATGGAGAAGTTTATTCCAGCCCTCACACAATTATTTATCGCGGGATGCGGGTGAGCGATCGAACATCGGTAATCCTCAAAACTCTCACGGAACAATACCCGACGCCAGCGCAAATCGCCCAACTCCTGCACGAATCTAAAATTCTGAAGAATCTCAATTTTCCGGGAGTTGTCAAGCTTTATCAACTGGAAACTTACAATAATCTGCCTGTATTAATTTTAGAAGATTTTGGCGGGATTTCCCTCAAAGAATCGATCGATAGCAACCAGCTAGATTTGCGCAGTTTTCTGCTAATAGGAATCGAGATCGCAAAAGTTTTGAGTCAATTGCACCAGCATCACATCATCCACAAAGATCTTAAACCGAGCAATATTATTGTGAATCTGGCAACGGCAGAAGTGAAGATAACTGATTTTGCGATCGCCTCTTTGCTACCGGCCGAAAACGCGACCATCAGCCATCCCAATTTACTTGAAGGTACCCTCGCTTATATGTCTCCCGAACAAACGGGACGCATGAATCGATCGCTCGATTACCGTACCGATTTTTATTCTTTAGGTGTTACCTTTTATGAAATGCTGTGCGGCGAATTGCCATTTACAACAACCGATCCGATCGAATTAGTTCACTGCCACATTGCCAAACAGCCGATCCCGCCGTGCGATCGCAGCAGCAATGCAGTAGTGGGGAAAAAAGTTCCGCAAGCTATTTCAAATATTGTGATGAAGCTGCTAGCAAAAACTGCTGAAGATAGATATCAAAGTGCTTTGGGACTTTTGCACGACTTAGAAAATTGTTTGACTCAACTGGAAACTGCAGGCGAGATTTCCGACTTCATTTTGGGCGAGGAAGATAAATCCAGCTACCTGCAAATTTCGCAAAAACTCTACGGGCGAGAAGCTGAGGTTAATTTGCTCCTCAATACCTTCGATCGAGCGAGCAATTACTCAAACTCAACTCGGGCTGGCGGCACTAAAGGCAGGGCCGAACTCATGTTAATTTCCGGTTGCGCCGGTCTGGGAAAATCATCGTTAGTGTATGAAATTCACAAGCCGATCGTCCGGAAACACGGCTATTTTATTGACAGCAAATTTGAGGAATTAAAGCGCGACATTCCCTATGCTTTTTTGCTCGAAGCTTTTCAAAATTTGCTGCGGCAAATTTTGACCGAAACAAGCGCCCAATTGCAAATTTGGAAGCGGAAAATCTTAGATGCCCTCGGCAGCAACTGCCAAGTTATTATTGAGGTGCTTCCTGAAGTTGAATCGATCGCGGGTCCGCAGCCTGCAGTGCCGGATTTGGGGGCTGCCGAGTCTCAAAATCGATTTAATTTAGTCTTTCAAAACTTCATTCGCGTTTTTACTCAAAAATCGCACCCGCTAGTGATTTTTCTCGACGATTTGCAGTGGGCAGATTCAGCATCTCTCAAATTAATTGAACTGCTGTTAACCGACCCCGAAAGTCAATATTTATTAATAATTGGCGCTTACCGAGAAAGTGAAGTAGAAGCCAATCATCCTCTGATGGTGGCAGTGGAAACAATTAAACAAGCAGGCGGTCATGTTAGTTCGATCGCCCTTCGCCCCTTAGATATTCATAGCGTCAATCAATTTATTGCCGATACCCTGAATTGCGAACTAGAAAAGTCGCTGCCTCTAGCAGAGTTGCTGTTGCGTAAAACCGCAGGCAATCCGTTTTTTTTAACTCAATTGCTGAAATCTCTTTATGCCAAAAATCTGTTAAAATTTAATTTTACTCAGTTAGCAGATGCGGGCGATCGACAAATATCCGCCCCGCAGTCCGCCAGCAAATGCAAAATCAGAGGTGAGTGGCAGTGGGACATCGAGCAAATCGAAGAAATGGGAATAACTGACAATGTTGTAGAATTAATGGTAGACAACATTCAGAAACTTTCTGAAAACACCCAGGAACTGCTTAAATTAGCGGCTTGTACTGGCAACAAATTCGATCTAGAAGTCCTCTCAGCAGTCAGTGAAAAACCTCTAGCTGCCACTGCAACAGAACTTTGGGACGCGCTGCAGTCTGGTCTGATTTTGGCAGTTAAGGATGCTTACAAAATCCCGACGGTACTAGCAGCAAATTCGGAAGTAACAACTCAATTATCTATAGATTTTACCGATGATTCGCCGCTGCCCGATGCCCTTGCCGCTGGGGCGACTTACAAATTTCTGCACGATCGCGTCCAGCAAGCGGCTTATGCTTTAATATCAGAATCTCAGAAACAAGAAACTCATTTAAAAATTGGCAGATTGTTGCTGCAAAACGCACCAGCAGAATATCTAGAAGATTATGTTTTTGATATCGTCAACCAACTAAATGCAGCCCGAGAAATCATCGACAGTGCCTCGGAAAAAATTCAATTAGCACAATTGAATTTAATGGCGGGACGCAAAGCCAAAGCCAGTGCAGCTTACGCACTAGCTGTTAAATATTTAGCGGTTGGCATTGAATTGCTGCCGCCGGAAAGTTGGCAAACTGACGGAGATTTGAGTCTGGCACTCTACGAATCAGCGGCAGAAACAGCTTACCTCAACACCGATTTTGCCCAAATGGAACGCTGGGCAGAAATTGTTTTGCAACAAGCTAAAAATGATTTAGATAAAATCAAGGTTTTTGAAGTGAAGATTGCTGCTTGCGCGATGCAAACCAAACCGTTAGAAGCTGTCAGAATTGGTCGGGAAGCCCTGCAACTGTTAGGAACAACTTTCCCCACATCGCCAACTCCCCTTCACATTCAACAAGCACTTAACAAAACCGCAGCTTATTTAACCGGAAAAAAGATAGAAGATTTAATTAACCTGCCGCTGATGACAAATATCCATCAATTGGCAATTATGCGCATCCTTTCCAGTATGTTTTCGGCAACATTTATCGCTGAACCGGCGCTGCTACCGCTGATTGTTTGCCAGCAGGTTAATTTGTCAATTAATTATGGGAATTCGGTGTTTTCTGCCTTCGGTTACGCTAATTACGGAGCCATTTTAAAAGGCTTAGTTAGAGATTTTGAAGCGGGCGATCGCTTCGGTCAATTAGCTTTGAATTTGGTCGATTTATTCGATGCTTTAGAATTTAAAAGCAAGACGCTAAATTTAGTAGCTTTTATTTTAATGCACGGAAAACACCACATTAAAGACACTTTGCCACTGTTAGAAGAAGCTCATAAAAGCGCGCTGGAAAATGGAGATTTAGAATATGTGGGATATTCGGCAGTCAATATCTGTCAGTCTTTGTATTTCATGGGTCAAGCATTGCCGGAACTGGAACGAAAGATCGCAAACTACAACAATTTGCTATTTAAACTCAAGCAAGAAACGGTTTTGACTTGGAACCAAATCTACCGCCAGACAGTTTTACAATTGATGGGAAAACTGGAAAATTGCGACGTTTTTAATGGCGAATTTTGCAGCGATGAAAAGTTACTGCCCCTGCTGGTGCAAGCCAACGATCGCGTGGGACTCCAGCACTTTTTCCTGCAAAAATTAATCTTAGCCTATTTATTCGGACAGAGCGATCGAGCCCTCGCCTACGCGGCAGAAGCCGAAGCTTATTTAGACGGAGTTCCCGGATTTATCAACATTCCGGAATACCATTTTTACGAGGCCCTCGCCCGACTGGATTTGTATCCAAATGCTACCGCCCAAGCACAGCAAGAACACTTATTTTACACGAGCGGCCACCAAAAAAGAATGCTCAAAAAAGCTGAATGTGCCCCGATGAACTTTCAGCACAAATACGATTTAGTGACAGCAGAAAAAGCGCGAGTATTGGGGAATATCGTCGAAGCAATGGAATATTACGATCGAGCAATTCAAGGAGCAAAAGACAGCGGATACATCCAAGAACAAGCCCTAGCAGCGGAATTAGCTGGAGTATTTTATCTGTCTCTAGGGCGAGAAAAAATTGCGAAAACCTACTTAACTGAAGCCCGCTATTGCTATCAGCGGTGGGGAGCAAAAGCTAAGATTGCACATTTAGAATCAAAATACCCGCAGTTGCTAACTGTTTCGACGGCTGCGAGCGATCGAGTTGAAATTCACTGTACCAGCAGTGCTTCTACTTCGAGCGGCAATGCGGGCGTGCTAGACTTGAAAACAGTTGTCAAAGCATCGCAAACCTTGGCAGGTGAAATAGTTCTGGATCGACTGCTAGCTCAACTGATGAAAATGGTCATTGAAAATGCCGGGGCGGAAAGAGGGTTTTTGATCTTAGAAACAGAGGGAAAATGGGCGATCGAAGCATCAGGATCGATCGCGGACGATCGGCTTGGGGCTATGAAATCTATTCCCCTCGATTTTATAGAAGAAACCCGAGAAGTAACTTTGCTTTCAGTTGCAATTGTCAATTACGTCGCCCGCACCCAGCAGAATGTAGTGTTAAACGATGCCTCTCGCGAAGGACAATTTACTCGCGCGCCCTATATAATTGCTACCCAACCCAAATCAATTCTTTGTACTCCCTTAATTCATCAAGGCAAACTTAGCGGCATTTTATATTTAGAAAACAATCTCACTACCAATGCTTTTACGCCAGATAGGCTGGAAGTTTTGCAACTGCTATCTTCTCAAATTGCTATTTCCATTGAAAACGCCCAACTTTATGCCAACTTGCAGCAATTCAATCAAAATCTAGAACAGTTAGTACAGCAGCGCACCTCTGAATTGTCCGAAACTTTATCAGACTTGAAATCGGCTCAAAATAAACTGGTAGAATCGGAAAAAATGGCCGCCCTCGGAGGATTGGTAGCAGGAGTTGCCCACGAAATAAATACTCCGATCGGCATCGGCATTACTGCAGCTTCCCTACTAGCTGAAAAAGTCGAAAAATTTTTTGATAGTTACACAAGTGGCAAAATCAAACGCTCTGAGTTGGAAAAATTTCTGGATACTGCCGTGCAAAGCAGTAATATGATATTGTCTAACCTCACCCGGGCGGCCAACTTGATCCACAGTTTTAAAGAAGTGGCAGTAGATCAGTCCAGCGAGTTAAAACGTACTTTTAAAGTCAAAGAGTATTTAGAGGAAATTTTGACATCCCTAACAGCAAAACTGAAACAAACCAAACACCAAGTAGAGATTGACGGCGATGAAAATATTGTCCTCGACAGTTACCCCGGCGTGTTTTCTCAGATCGTGACAAATCTAGTGATGAATTCCCTGCTTCACGCTTACGATCGAGACGATGCAGGAATTATCTCCTTTGGGTTCAAACTGGAGGGATCTCGGCTAATATTTGAATATGCCGATAACGGCAAAGGAATTCCCCAGGAAAATCTCAATAAAATTTTTGAACCTTTCTTTACTACCAAAAGAGCTCAGGGCGGCACCGGATTGGGATTGCACATTATTTACAACCTCATCACTCAAAAGCTTAAAGGCACAATTACCTGCCAAAGTCAAGTAGGAAACGGCACAAAATTTATCATTCAATTTCCCGCTCAAACTAGCAATTAGTTATTATTTTGTCGCCATTAATAAAAACTGTTTTAGGAGAACGATAGATGTCAGAAGCTAGTAAAAATCTGTTTGCTACGGGCGAGGACGATGAATTAGTATTTGCCGAAGAAGACGACGAGTTGATATTTGCCGAGGAAGAAGAAGAGGAAGAAGGAACAGCAAGCTCGATCGAAGCCAGTTGGAAAATATTAATTGTAGACGATGAAGTAGAAATTCATAATATCACTAAACTTGCCTTAGATGATTTTACATTTGAAAATAAACTCATCACCTTTCTCAGCGCCTATTCAGGCAAAGAAGCCAAAGAAATCATCAAAGAGAATCCAGACATAGCATTGATTTTACTCGATGTAGTGATGGAAACAGAAGCAGCGGGATTAGAAGTAGTTAAATACATCCGCGATATTTTAGACAATCAATTAGTGCGGATTATCTTGCGCACCGGTCAGCCCGGACAAGTACCGGAAGATGTAGTAATTGTCAGCTACGACATCAACGATTACAAAACCAAAACCGAACTAACAAATAAGAAATTATTTACCACAGTAGTCACAGCCCTGAGGGCATTTCGCGCCCTGATGCAAATCGAAGCGAGCAAAAGCGAACTCGAAAAAATAGCAGCAGCTTCAGCGCGCTTCGTACCCAGAGAATTTTTGAAATTCCTGCAAAGAGAAAGCATAGTTGATGCTAGATTGGGAGACTCAGTACAGGCAGAAATGACGATTATGTTTGCCGACATCCGTTCGTTTACCAGTTTGTCCGAAAGTATGTCTCCCAAAGAAAATTTTGAATTTCTCAACTCTTATTTAACCAGAGTCGGTCCAGTAATCCGCCAGTACGACGGCTTTATAGATAAATACATCGGTGACGGAATTATGGCGCTATTTCCCAACTGCCCCGAAGATGCCGTGCAAGCAGCAATTGAGATGCAAAAACAAGTGAAAATTTATAACAAACACAGGCAAAATAGCGGCTACCAACCTATTTCGATCGGCATCGGCTTGCATACGGGAATTTTAATGTTAGGTACTATTGGCGAAGCGGAACGCATGGAAAGTACGGTGATTTCCGATGCAGTAAATTTAGCTTCGCGCGTGGAAGGATTGACCAAGCTTTACGGAGTGGGTATTGTCGCCAGCGTGCAAACTTTGTGCCGGCTAGATGACCCTCAAAAATACAAGTGCCGGTTTCTCGATCGCGTTAAAGTAAAGGGAAAACAAGCCCCAGTAGCTGTATTTGAAATTTACGATGGTGATTCGGAACTCACGATCCAGCTTAAGTCGCAAACTCAAACTGAGTTTGAACAAGGAATTTTTTTCCATTACCAGCAGCAATTCGCGCAAGCAAGAGAAATGTTTCTGGCCGTTTTGCAGGTAAACAAAGAGGATAAAGCAGCATCTTTTTATGCCGAACGCTGCGATATGTTAATGAAAAATGGATTGATTGTAACTTTGGAGGGCATAGAAATTTAATTAATTGGTAATTGGGGATGGGGAATTGGGAATTGGGAATTGGGAATTGGGAATTGGGAATTGAGAATTGAGAATTGGGAATTGGGAATTGGGAATTGAGAATTGGGAATTGGTAATATTCAATCTGGACATTGAACTTCTGTATTTTAAAAGAGGTAGATAGCGATTTACCGTGGGCTGGGGGCGGGTTTATTGATTTGTTTGCACCTTGTAAAGCTATTGGTGAACCCGCCCCTACAGGAATTATGCACGATCGAACCCAATCTCAATCAGACTAGAGTCGATCGCACTTTTCCTAACAATTCGCAGTCGGTTTTTAACTCACATCTTGGAGCAATATCAACAAGAGGTTTTCTGGTGGGGTGGGGGCGGGTTTATTAACCTGTTTGCTACCTTCTGTGGCTGTTGAG
>JAAUPF010000065.1 GCA_012034575.1 Richelia sp. CSU_2_1
TGCCTGCCCTCAGTTGACAGTTGGTAGGGGCGAAGCGTAGCGGAGGGAGTGCCCCCGTGCCTGCCCTCAGTTGACAGTTGACAGTTATTCAGATATTGTCTGGTCAATTAACGATAATTGCTGTAGGGGCGGGTTCGCTAATATCTCTAATAGAAACGATAAATCTTGTAAACCCGCCCCGGCTTTTTTTAATCGCGATGGATCGCACACAATCTCAGAGATCTGGATCGTTTTCTTAAATCATTCAATTTTTCAATTTTAAAATCAGTCAATTTCAAAATCAATCTTAAAATCAACCATCAAAAATCCTGAACTTTTAAAATCAATTTCAAAATCAATCTTAAAATCAACCATCAAAAAATCTAAAATCTAAAATCGAATGTTTTTTTCTGTTGTCATCGCCACTTACAATCGCGAACAAACTCTGCGAGAGACGCTGGCGGATGTCATCAAGCAGAATTACTCGGATTTTGAAGTATTGGTAATCGATCAAACTCGCACGCACGAAGCGGCAACTCAAGTTTATTTAGAAGAATTGGCAAATTCTGGTAAAATTAAATGGTTTCGCTTAGATTGGGCGAGTTTGCCTGGTGCTCGAAATTATGGGGCGCGGCGGGCGATCGGCGATATTATTTTATTTATAGACGATGACGTGCAGTTGCCGGATGGTTTTTTGGCAGCCCATGCCAACAACTATTTGGAAAAACCGGATGTGGGATGCGTTGCGGGCCGGGTTTTTGACAGGATGAAGTTAGAAGATTCGGGCGGAAATTGCGCAATTGAATATTTGCCGCCGCAAGCGATGGATGCCGGAATTGCTTGGTATTTTATCGATTTGGTGCATACTGTCAAACCGCAGGAAGTGCTGTCGGCTAGGGGCTGCAATATGTCTTTTCGCAAGCAAATTTTTACCGAATTCAAGCTGAGTTTTGACGAAAGATTTGCGGGAAGTGCAGTGCGGGAAGAATCGGATTTTTGTTTGAGGTTGCGATCGACCGGTTTTAAAATCTGGTACGATCCGAAGGCGTGTTTAGTGCATTTGGGAGAAGAAAGTGGCGGCTGTCACGATATCGGTACGAGGTCGATCGAATATCAAGTCACATTTTACCACAATCATTTTCTCATGGCATTGAAAAATTTAACAGCACTTCAATGCCTGCAATTTTTTGCCAAACTTTTTGACTGCCACGTTTTGGGAAATCCGCCTTGCAATAAAGGTCGATCGACCGTTAAAATTATAACTCGTTTTAGTTTTTATATCCTCGGTTTCTGGAGCGCTGTCAATACCTTAATTAAATCTCTCTGGAATGACGGACAAATTTACACTCGTCAAGATGAAGCAGGAAGAAAGCAGTCGATAGTTGATAATTGATAGTTGATAATTGACAAATGAGAATTCTCGTTGCCAGCCACACCTATATTGTGGACATTAATCGCGAAAAGTTCAAGATTTTAGCTAATTTAGAACCCGATATAGAAGTAACAATTGCTGTACCGAAACGCTGGCAACCCGGAGGCGTGCAAAATAAGATTGTAGAAACTCAGTTCGATCGAGAAGGTTCATTTCAAGTAGTTCCCATCTCCAATTTTAGTCAAAACAATCAAGGATTGCTAACATTTGGTACGGATTTAATCGAACTTTTAAAAAAAATTAAGCCGCAAATCATCCAAGTAGAACAGGGTTCAAAATCCCTCGCTTACGCTCAGTTAATTGCTTTAAATAAAATCCTCAACCTGAAAGCAAAGAATATATTTTTTACCTGGTGGAACCTGCCTTATAAATTGCAATGGCCTGTCTCTGTCTTAGAAAATTGCAATTTGCAATACACTGACGGAATTATAGCAGGCAATCTCGATGGGGCAGAGATTTTGCGGCGGCGCGGTTACAAAGGTGCGGTAAAAGTAATGCCCCAATTGGGAGTAGATGAAACATTATTTTCTCGGACTTCCAAAAACTCCGATCTATTGTCAATATTCGGCATTCAACAGACAGATTTCGTGGTAGGATATGTAGGGAGATTTGTTGAAGAAAAAGGGCTGCTAACTTTGGCTGAAGCTTTGGCAGGGCTGAAACAAAAATCTTGGAAATGGCTGTTAGTCGGGCAAGGAAAATTGCGATCGCACCTGACAGAAAAATGTCGGGACTTGGGAATTAGCGATCGAATTATCTGGGCAGACAGCGTTTCCCACGAAGAAATTCCCCAATACATCAACCTAATGAACTGTTTGGTATTGCCATCGCAAACCAGCTATAAATTCAAAACTTTAACCGCTGTCGGTTGGAAAGAACAATTCGGTCATGTTTTAATCGAAGCAATGGCTTGTCAAATTCCCGTTATCGGTTCCGACTGCGGCGAAATTCCCCATGTCATCGGCGATGCAGGATTGATATTTCCCGAGGGTAATGCAGGGGCTTTGCGAGAGTGTTTGCAGCAATTGATGGAAAAGCCGGAGTTGGCGGCAGATTTGGGGAAAAAAGGTTATCATAGAGTCCTAAATAATTATACAAATCGCGCTTTAGCCGAACAGTTGTTAGATTTTTATCAAGAGTTGTTGTAAATTTTGCAGTATAATGCAAGTGTCAAATAAAAACTGCGATCGATGTCTATTCCTTCCGACTTACGACCTTTGCTTGACGAACTATATCGGGTATTAGACGATACCGAACGTCAAGCAACACTCGGACTTTTGGCACTTAGAAAATCAATGTCTCTTTTTCCAACAAACGAAATATTGATGCAATACTTTTCTTCGCTCACTAATTTTCAGTTCTGCATAGCAGGAGTTCGCTTGCAAGCAGAAAACATTGCGGGCAATATATTGCTGGCTAATGTGCCCGACGAAGATGTTCAAAAAGCAGGAGATTATTTAGCAGCCTTGCTACATATAGCTCCAGAGTCTAAAATGCTGATAGACAAAGTAGTTAATAAATTAGAAGCATTGCCATGAAAAAATTACCAGATGAAAGCCAACTCCTGGAAATCCTTGAAATTGTAAAAGCTGCTGAAGCCAAAGCCAGTGAAATGTATGAAGTTTCCAAAAAACTGTCTCACAATACCCAAATTAAAGCAACAAAAAGAGAGGAAGCTCAACAGCTAAACGGGGAACCTTTTCCAGATAATTAAATGGGTCAGACCCTCATGCGAATTCTCCAAATTATCCCCTCAATTTCTCTCGTTTACGGGGGTCCGAGTCAAATGGTACTCGGACTTTCAGCCGCCCTAGCTTCCCAAGGCGTTGATGTCACTATTATCACTACGGATTCTAATGGAGATATCGGTCAACCTCCGTTAGAGGTTCCTCTAAATTTACCCATAAAACAAGACGGCTATCATATTATTTATTTCCGCTGTTCTCCTGTTCGCAGGTACAAGTTTTCTCTCGATTTATTGCGGTGGTTGCATCAAAATGCGGGACAATTTGACCTCGCTCACATTCATGCTTTATTCTCGCCGGTAACTACTCTCGCCACCACTATTGCGAGATATCGTAAATTGCCCTACATTATCCGCCCCTGCGGTATGCTTGACCCGGCAGATTTGCAGAAAAAGAAGTATTTAAAACAGGTTTATGCTGCTCTTTTGGAACGTCCTAATTTAGCTGGTGCGGCGGCAATTCATTTTACTAGCAAGCGTGAAGCTGAGGTATCGGAAAGATTTGGTTTGGAGGTTGAAACCTCAATCCGGCAGGGGTTTAAACCCCTGCCTCATAGCGAAAGTCCTCTAAAGAAAACTGAAGAAATTAAAGAACTTATCAGCCCTCTAAACAAAACTTTTACTATAAAAGGGGGAATTAATTATCTATCGAATTTTTGGACAAGTAAGATATCAATGCCGCGAGATTTGGTGATTCCTTTGGGGGTGACTTTAAATGTCGATCGATCTTTTATTTCGCGGGTAAATACAACAGATAAAACAAGGACTGAAGTCCTGACTGCGAACTTGGGTGAAGCTGGGATACCTGCGATTTTGTTTATGTCGCGCATCGATCCTAAAAAAGGAGTCGATTTGTTGATTACTGCCTTGGAAAGTATTTTATTAAACAACATACATTTTAACTTTATTTTAGCAGGTTCTAACGCTCAAGATGCTCAGTATGAAACTAAAATTAAATTAAAGATTCAGAATTCTATTTTGGCTCAATGTACGACGATAACTGGTTTTGCCAGTGGCGATTTAAAAGTTGAACTGCTGGCAAAAGCCGATTTATTTGTCTTGCCTTCTTATTACGAAAACTTCGGCATCGCGGTAGCAGAAGCAATGGCTGCGGGTACGCCTGTTGTGATTTCCGATCGAGTGTATATTTCTGAAGAAATACAGCAAGCAGAAGCTGGTTGGGTGGGACCTTTGGAAGTCGGTGCAATGGCTGGTTTAATTCGATCGGCACTTCTCGATCCAGATGAACGCAAACGCCGGGGAATTAATGCTAAAAACTATGCCCAAAAGCATTATAATTGGAGGGAGATAGGACAGCGGACGATCGAAGCTTACCAACAAATTTTGTTTGATAATTAGAAAGGAGATTTTAGATTGGAAAATGGGGAGAATTATCAATTATCAACTACCAACTATCAACTCCCGAACAACTGTCACTATCAACTATCAACTCCCACAATATTTATCGACAAAACTTTGCAGTCCTGCTTGATATCCTTGCCCCACCGCCTGAAATCTCCATTCTCCATTTTTTCTGTACAAGCGACCAAACTCTAGGGCTGTCTCTTGGGAAAATTTATCTGTTAATTCATACCTAGCCAGATCTGTTAATGTATCCAAATCGCAAATTTTAATAAACGCCTTATCAATTTTGCTGAAATTAAGATTAAACTTTTCTGCTTCGTGAATGGTGACAACAAAAACCATTTCTTGAATTGCCGGATCGATTTGGTCTAAGATAATTCCAAACAAGCTTTTATTTTCTCGATCGGGCCGCGGTTGCGGTACGGATTGCAGCACGGCACCGTCGGGCGATCGCGAATTATTGTAGAATACAAAATAGTTATCGTTGGGTATTTTGCCATCAGCATCTAACATGAATGCCGAAGCATCAATTTCGGAGTTTTCTGCGGCATCTCTTACTTGCCACCCCAGGGCGATCGCTACCTTTTTTAAATCCGGCGCTGTTTGAGAAATATTGAATCGATCGCCCTTAGTTAATTGTACCGCCATTTGCTATATTTTGGTAAATGAAAAACTTCTGAGGATAATATTAACATTAAACTGCGATATTTGCTATAATTTTTAAATTGGATATTCGGCCATAAAATTAGTTCGTAGTGAGGAGTTCAGTCCTCAATATTACGATCGACTGAACTCCTCACTCCCAACCAAAATTACTCTCGATGGCACTTAATTTCCGGCAGGCGTCAAAACCAAACTTCCCTCTTCAGGAAAACCCAACTCATTAACCTTACCAAACCGCCAATGCTGATTGTAGCGAGTCAAAAAATTCTGACCGACAATCCCATACCGTTAATTCCTTCCACCTTTGTTTTAAGAGTTAAAGCAGGGCGAGGGATACTTTGAGAATTTACCGGGATCTGGATCTGCAGGAGTAGTTTGAAAACACGCCCCAAGCAGGAGGCAGCAGCCAGGAGCCCGGACGATCGCACTCTTCATGTGTGGGCAATTCCTGTATAATTTTATTGGGGCCTACTTAAGTGAATTCTCCCTGAGTGTTGCCGTTAAACGAAAAACTTTGTAACTAGCTTTACAAAAACTTCATATAAAAATATAATATCTTTATTATATTTTTACGTAATCCCCCCGATTGTCTACTATTATCAATTTGGTACTAACCAAACACAGCGGTTAGTCTAAATACAATTACTGAAAACTCAAAAATGTCAGGAGTTGGAAACATGAAGAAAAAGCTTAGTATGGGTAACAGCTTATTATTGGCTGCACCTTTAGTTGCTAGTTTGAACTTATGTATTTTGCCTAGCAGTGCTGCAATACTTGCGGGTGATGGGATTGGCTCAGCAAACACTCAGGAAACGAACGCTCGGCTTGATGTTCTGGATATTGATGCTGCTAAGGGAAATCGGTCCGATCGCGAATTTTTGGTGACTGAAGACTTGTTAATTATTCTCGATGGCGAACTCGAGAAAAAACCTCAACTCGGAGAAGATAGAAAGTCATTCTGGGGCAATTTATCTGCTGAGATTAACTATATTTTTGCATCCGAAAGCGAGACAGAATTTACTGCTGTTACACCCATAAATGTACCTGTAAATAATGTTCGATCGTCAGTTTCAAACATCGAGGCAATCTACTCGCCTCCTGCAAATAAAAAACAAGACGCTCTGATAGTCTTATTAAAATCGCTCAACATTGCAGGTGACTCGGACTCAGAAAAAAATCAGCCCCCAACTATAACTTATACAGGGAAAGTTGAGCCAGCAGAAATTAATCCGAGTCCTGCTGCCGAAGATAATGCGAACGCGACACCGACGGAAAATAAACCTGCAAAAGTCCAGACTTATACTGCCGCAGCATCTTCACAAGTTGTAAAGGCAAAAACTACGCCGAAATTGGCACAATTGCCACCAGCATTGCAGGGCGATGGAGAAGGTTTCGACTTTATGCAATTAGGAGGTGTTGCCCTCGGTTTGGGATTTTTCATCTGGATGCTATTTCAAGAATAAGAATATTAATCTATGGTAGGGACACGATGCTAGGGACACGGCAGTGCCGTGTCCCTACAGACTATCAATTATTAACTATCAACATTGTTCGCGAGCGAGGAAGCTCGCACTACCAACTATCAACTATCCTCTTCTTCTTTTCCCAAATAAGCTTCAATCACGCGAGGATCTGCACGAACGGCCGCGGGAGTTCCCTCCGCAATTTTAATACCGTATTCCATAACGCTGACGCGATCGCTAATTCCCATCACCACTTTCATGTCGTGTTCGATCAGCAAAATACTCAAATCCAACTCATCGCGAATCCGATAAATGAAACGAGTTAAATCGGCAGTTTCGTTGGGATTCATGCCCGCAGTCGGTTCGTCCAACAGCAGCACTTTCGGATCGGATGCTAAAGCCCTGGCAATTTCCAATCTCCGCTGGTCGCCGTAGGAAAGGTTTTTTGCCAACTCAGTTGCTTTAGAAACTCCTAAACCGACAAAATCCAGCATAATCAGAGCTTTTTTCTTAGCTTCTTGTTCCTCTAAATTCGCGGCTGGAGGACGCAAGATAGCGCCCAACAAACCTGTTTTTAACCGGCAGTGCCTGCCGACTAAAACATTTTCCAATACCGTCATGTTGTTAAACAACCGAATGTTTTGGAAAGTTCTAGCGATGCCGAAAGTTGTCAGTCGATCGGGCCCGCAACCGGTAATATCTTTATTTTCTAACAGTAACTGACCCGCACTCGGTTTGTAAATGCCTGTCAGCATATTAAAGAATGTGGTTTTACCCGCACCGTTAGGGCCGATCAAACTGGCGATCGATCCTTTTTCCAAAGTTAAATTGACTCGATTGACTGCTGTTAGACCGCCGAATCGCATTGTTAATTGTCGTGCTTCTAATAATGACATTTTGGTTGTGTTTCCCGATATTAGTTAAGTTGTTAGAAAGCGGACTCTATATAATACCAAATAATACGAAACTATGCCAGCGCAATTACCTGTATGGCAAAATCATAAATTTTTTGTAGGTGAAGAACTCAAAAGATTGTTAGCAGCAGATAAATTAATGGTGATTTTCTACGATTCTCTGGAAGACACAGGCTGGAAACTCAAAAGCCCTAAAGTTTTTAAGTGGTCGATCGAGCAGGGAATTAGTAACCTAGTGATTTCTGATATTAAGTAGGTCGGCGTGAATATTTATCGCGTTCGATAGGACTGAAGACAGGAGACAGGAGTCAGGAGTCAAGAGGGTTTGAGTGCAATTTATCTTTCGTTACATAGTGTTGTTGATTTGGGCCTTTCTACTTAATGAGCCAATCTGCCTGAACCGTAGCATTAGTGCGATTTGAGTTAGTTCCATTTTTGGGTTGGGTACGCCAAACGCTTGATTGTCGTCTGCGCCTGCATTGCTGTGGCTGGATCGAGTGTCTCAAAGACCGCAGACCTGACAGAGATAGATTTCACGATCGCTAATCTCTACCAAAAGACAGAGAAGCTTTCCCTTGACAATAAACCGTCTAGACGGTACAGTTAGTTTAAGAATAAAGTAAACCGTCCAGACGGTATTAGTTTGTTTGAAACTTTGAACGTCAAGGAGGTGAGAGGATGAACTATAATGACTGGACGGTAACGAATGCCGTTTCTCTTCAATCGCCTGCTGCTATGGTTCCTGCTAAACCGACTAAAGCGCGATCGCTTACCCGTGAAACGTTACTTCGGGCGGCGGCTCAAGTCATCCTGGATCGGGGTGTAGAGGCGTTAACGCTAGATGCCGTGGCGCGTCAGGCAGAAGTGAGCAAAGGTGGCTTGCTTTATCATTTCCCCAATAAGAATGCTTTGGTAGTGGGTTTAGGCGAGCAATTGATCCAGGAGTTTGAAGTGGCACTGCAAGCCGAGTTCGATCGGGATGATGCGCCAGGAACACCAGGACAGTGGGTGAGAGCCTATATTCGCTCGACGTTACGCATGAGCGGACAAACCTTAGCCCTAGTCGCCCGTTTAACTTCTCTAATTGTGGCAATGCCACCAGAGTTGTTGCAGTCCGCCGAGGCGTATGAACAACGCTGCCGTCAGCGGCTTGAGAATGATGGGCTCAATCCGACTCAGGCAACGATTATTCAGTTGGCGATCGATGGATTGTGGTTTTCGGAGTTGTTTCAATTGGGCGCACCGGATGAACCGCGTCGGACTCAGGTAATTGAAACATTATTGGCGATGACGCGATCGCTGCAATGAATTGATTGAATCCAACAACTTAATTTACCGATGACAACATTGAAAGTTGCTCATCCGGTTTGTACTGAAAAATTTCACCTCGTTTCACATCCATTCAAGGAGATCGTTATGCAGGCTTTTGAGGAACAAAATACAACAGCAAAGACAGCAGCACAGACATTAGAAACTGTAACAGATGCAGACATTGTGAAACTGAAAAGATCGGACTTTGCGATCGCCTCTGATTACCTTGCAGCCGCGTTCAGTCAAGATCCATTGATGGCACACTTTCTACCTGAAAACGAAGGAGCAAAGCAAAAGACCCTCAAGCAACTCAGTCAAGCATTGCTCAGCTATGCCCAGATCTACAACCACATCTACACCACTGCTGATTATCCAAAGGGCGCAGCAATTTGGCTGCCTCCAGAGGCTTCTCAAGTTACGTTGCCACAGCTATGGAATGTTGCAACATCGGGGTTGATTACTGTGCCGTTCTATATGCGTTGGCATCGAATTGCTGATTTCATTTCATTCATTAGCACAGAGATGCAATTGCATCAGAGATTTGCGTCCGAACCTCACTGGTACTTAGCGATGTTGGGAGTATCGCCAGACTGCCAGGGGCAAGGAATCGGCGGAAAACTGATTCAACCTGTATTGCAAGCCGCCGATCGCACAAATATCTCTTGCTATCTGGAAACTTCTACGGCTGCGGCAGTGCGATTCTACCAGCGACATGGTTTTGAAATCGTCGATCGAGGGGTGTTTGCAAATCGCGATTATTGGGCGATGAAACGCCATCCTCAAGGTTGAGTGCGATCTAGTAATCCTTGCAGGAATCGTAAATTTTTTATCCACCCCAACCCAGATTTTACTAAAGTCCGGGAGTAAGAAATTTACAAATGATTTGCGAGCTCTATAGCAGCGATTTCGATCGAGCAGCAATCGCTCAGATATGACAGCAGGTGCGCTCTGAATAACCACAACCGTAGCTTTGGAGTCGTTCAGTTATGTTGACCATTCAGTATTTAACTAAAGCACTGACGGTTTGGTGGATTGGGTTCTTTCCCTACTTTGAGGTTTATGCCGCCGTTGCTGCAGGAATGGCAATGGGATTAGATGCCATTTCATCCGTTGTCTGGGGTGTATTGGGTAACTTTACACCGATTCCATTATTGCTGTGGGGCTATACTCGCTTACTGCGAATTCCTCAGCTTCGTGCTTGGCTGTTACGCCTGGAAAGACGGGGTGGCAAGAAGGTAAAACAAGCATTCGATCGCTACGGTGCCTGGTTCTTAATTCTCATGACTCCGATTTTGGGCAGTTGGACGATCGCCGTTGTTGCTCCCGTCACAGGCATTCATCCCAAACGCATTCTATACGAAGGTCGAGACGCAGATTGGCGGACAAACAATTCCGGCCGGTCAATTGGTACTGGTCAATGTTGGATCGGCCAATCGAGATGAAACTAAGTTCGATCGTGCCGATCGATACGTCATCGATCGTGACCCGAACGAACATCTCGCCTTTGGTAACGGCATTCACTTTTGCCTCGGTGCGCCCTTGGCTCGACTGGAAGCCGAAATCGGTCTGCGGGCCGTACTGGAACGACTGCCTGACTTACGAATCGATCCCGCTGCCAGATTAGAACTCGTTCCCGTTCCGGACGTGCATGGGTTCAAATCACTGCCTGTATTGTTCTAGTTCGCACAATGGGGAGGTAACGCCAAGAGTGTCTACCCAAGTTTCTTGGGGCGGGCACTCAAGGCAGAGTCCCTACGAAAATTACACAATTCATTTAAACGCGCTATATTTGGATACTGACTTTAATAGCCGTGACAGCTCGATCGCGATCGATATTTTATTCTGCATTTTCTAGCGTGCAAACAAAGTAGAAATTGAATATGTTTGATTCCAGCACGCGGCGGGGACGATACTGTTTGTGTAACTCGGCGGTTGAGAAATTTTCGATCGGTTTTAAGTTAAGTTCCTCGGCCAAAGTTGCGATATTTTCAAATCCGGTAATCCAGGGTGCATAGGTACTCTCATATCGATCTATGTAATCGTTTAACTCTCGATCGCCCGTAGTCCGCGAAATCACCTTTTCCGACATATAATCAAAGGACAATCTAAAATTTATCAGATTGTCGCGAATTTGTTCCAAGACAGATATTACATCTGTTTTGGCAAGTAATGTCGTGTTGCCTTCCCACAAAAAATACGTCGGGATCTCGAAATCAAACTCGCTGCGTTTCAGCAGGGATATTAAACCGTCTTTTACGTAGTCGCCGGGAATGTAGCAAACATTGGCGGGAACTTTGTTAGCTTTGAGAGTGGACTCTTTTAATTGCAGTGTAGCGCGATCGTCGATTTCAAAATATTTGACTTTTTCTCCATTGATTCTAGCAGCCCGAGTATCCAAACCCGAGCCTAAAATCACAACTTGCTTGCAGCCGGCTAAAACTTGATTTGATAAAACGTCATCAAAGTATTTAGTCCGCAGTTTAATCATTTCTTTGGCAGCCGGAGAATTTTGAGCTATTCGATCTGCTGCTGTTTTTGTCTCTTCATTGAGCCAGATTTTCACTACATTATCGATGTAAAGAGGGACGGCTTCTTCATTTTCTTCTGCTCTAAATTCTGCAACGACAAAAGCAGTATCCTTTACGTTATTCATCGTTAATTTTTCAACCTTTTTTTATAGCAGGAGGCAGGAGGCAGGAGGCGGGAGGAAGAAGAACAATAACTGTCAAAGATCGACTTGCAACCGCAGATTGAGGCGGATTGACGCGGATAAACGCAGATAAATTTCATCGCTCGCTTTCAAATATCAACTGTCAACTATCAACTATCAACTCTCCACTATCAACTCTCCACTATCAACTGTCAACTGTCAACTCTTTAGCATCTTCATGCAGTTCGGCTTGATGTACTTTATCGGGAATCAGCCCCTCCGGCCGCACGATCATCATTACCACCAATGTTAAACCGAAGAGAAACAAACGCATTTGAATCGGATCTAAACTGGTTGCTAGAAAGTCTCGCAATTGGGGAATTGCAATTCTGGGAAGTACAAAAGTATTCATAAAACCTTTGAGAACTTGTGCGAGTTGGGGCAGATAAAGCCTGTCCGCTGACATGATAATAATTCCGCCCAAAATTACCCCGATCATGTTGCCTAAACCGCCCAAAATTACCATGCACAAGATAATCACCGAGACGGAAAAATCGAATACGCTGGGAAAAATGGCGCTGATATAAGCTGCGTAAAATGCGCCTGCAAACCCCGAAAATGTCGCTCCCATTGCAAAAGCTGAAAGTTTGGTTTTGACCAGGTTAATGCCCATCGCACTAGCCGCTAATTCATCTTCGCGCATGGCATTCCACGCCCTGCCCAAACGGGAATCTCGGAGGCGAGAAATCATGAAGTAAGCGAAGACAACTAAGCATAAAATTAGATAGTACCAAGGAAAGTAATTGCCAGTGCTGAAAGTGCCGATGATCGGGAGTGAAGGACGACCGATCGGATTAATTCCTGCTTCGCCGCCCGTAAGGTTAAAAGGTCGATCGCACCCTACCAAACACCACACTAATTCGGGTTTACCCAGCAAAGAAGCGATAATTTTCGAGATCGGTTCGTCGATGCGGATTGCCGTTAAATTTCTGAACACTACCGGGATAATTTCGCCAAAACCGAGGGTGACAATTGCTAAATAATCGCCCTTCAATCGCAGCGTGGGAGTGCCGAGAATTACGCCCGCGATCGCAGCTACTCCGGCGGCAATTGGCAATACCAACCAAAAGTTCCAAGCCAAGTTTAATTGAGGAGAAGATAGCAAAGCTGTCGTGTAAGCACCGATCGCAAAAAATGCAGCGTATCCTAAATCTAACAAACCCGCAAAACCGACGGTAATATTCAAACCCAATGCCAGCATGATAAAGATTTGAATTTGCACTACAGTTGCAATCCAGCCGGTTTTAGCTTGAATGTCGATAAAAGGAAAAAGAATTAATACAAAAGCTAAAGTTACTAAAGTAGCCTGTCGCTGTTTTTCCCCCGGCAAACCCTGCAAAGCGCCCATTAACGCAGCCGTCAAAGTTGCGATCGCCAAACTGCAAATCCCGTACATCAATGTAATTGGCAAAGCTACAGCAGATTGACCGGAAAAAGGTCTAATTAAAACTCCTTCCAGGACGCTAGCAACCGCGAGCCAAATTCCCAATCCCAATCCGGCAAAACCGCCGATTGTCGCACCAGTTTTCGGGTCGTAAATCTTTTGTTGCTGGCAGCTAGTGAAGCCGGCCGCCGTGCCCATCAACCAGCCGATGACTGTGCCGCTCCAGCCTCCGAATAATAATACAGTTAAAGAGCCGATCGCTCCTAATATACCGCTCGATTTAATAGCTTGAATTACCTTGTTTGACATATATGAATAGTTGACAGTTGACAGTTGACAGTTGACAGTTGACAGTTGTCTATTGTCAGAGGGAACAGGATTTTAGTTATGCTTGAGAGAAGAAGCAAGAAAATTATAGTAGATCGAGCGCTAGCTTTGGCAAGGAGCGATCGGGTAGTTACAGTGTAGGATATTTTGGCTGCGATTGTTTCATCACAAGCGATCGAAACTTGAAATATCGAGAATTGAGGTCGGGTCGATCGGGCTAACATGGTATAGACTGGGGGTGCGATCGGATGTCCGGTCGATCGACCGCGATCGTATTAGTTAGCATTGCGGACTTAGCCTGCAAGAACCTGCTAACTTTAGTCCGCACTACGAACCGCGATCGTTGCGAAATTTCAGTGTAAACTTTAAGCTGATGCAGTCTATGTCTGTCATTTCTCCCGTGCAAAAACCTGTGAGCTTGATGCAACTGGCTCCAGGCAGTTTACTTGCTATCCCTAACGTCACCTGGCGTGAGTTTGAAGCCATTCTAGACGAGTTGGGAGAGAGGCGATCTTCAAGAATTGCTTACAGTAATGGAACGCTAGAAATTATAGTTCCTCTCCCAGAACATGAAAAACCAACTGATTTAATATCGGATATTGTCAAGCTATTATTAAAAGCAACAAAGCGGCGTTACGAACCTTACCGTTCTACCACTTTCAAACGCAACAATGCAGGAGTAGAACCAGATGCCTGTTTTTACATCCAAAATTACGAGCGGATGATAGGCTATCGGCGACTGGAAGCAGGCGATCCGCCACCGGATTTGGCAATTGAAACAGATGTTACTTCTAAAACTACTTTGGATGCTTATCAAGCATTGGGATTCCCGGAAGTATGGATTTACGATCGCGGCAGGTTGACTATCAATTTGCTCGGAGATGGAGGATATGTGGAATCTTTACGCAGTCCTAACTTTCCCGAATTTCAGCTTGCTGAAATAATTTCTGCGACAGTCGCGCGGGCCGCACGAGTGGGAGTATGTCAAGCTTTAGAAGAGTTGGAAAGAACTGTTGCCAATATCATTTCTTCAAACTATTAGGCGGACGATTTTAGATTTTATAACTATCGCACAACTTATACACGCACATTATTTGTAGGGTGCGCAGTGCGCACTATTTGTAGGGTGCGCAGTGCGCACCTTACTGCGATCGAGCATATTTGTTTTTCAATTTACGCACTAAGCTCAGTGCTATTTTCCTCAAGGGCGATCGGAATCAGATGAACCTCCAATCGTCGATTGAGCGCACGCGCAATTCTTTGCAACATTAAAAGCGAGTGTCCCTCATACTCAGCATCTTCAATCTGTGCGATCTCTGACTGTTTTGTTCCAATACGATCGGCAAGTTGTTGTTGGCTCAATCCTGCTTGCGTCCGAGCACGATAAATCATTTGTGCAAGTTCTGCATTAAAAAAGGATTCCTTAATCATTTCCTCCATTTCAGGATCTTCAGAGGTCATTTGTTTAAGGATCTTCACTGCATCATTCGTCTTCGCCATCTTCTGTTTCCTCCTCATAAGTATGAACTGCTGGATTGGTTTCAAATCGATCCTTTCGTTGAATTGCCCGCTCAATCTCTGCCTCAGGAACTCGATCCTCATCTTTTGTAATGGCATGAGCTAAAATCGCTACATTTGGTCCAGAAAAAAAGTACAAAATTCGATATTGCACTCGCAGATGCTTTGCCCGTAATTCATAAATTCCGTCACGCAGGTAATCTGCAACAGGTCGTCGCAATTCGTAACCTGTACTTGCTAGTTGTTGAATTCGCGCAACACAGTTCGCGTAGCCTTTGCGATCTTGCTTCAAGATGCTCTTAAGCCATTCCAGAACCGGAGCTTCGCCATCTCGATCTTGATAAAAAATAACTCTTGTTTCGGGCACTGTTTTCGACCCTTGTAATCCACATTTACTTTATCACAGATTTTTCACGCGATCGCAAATCCGGTATGCTTGCGTACTTCCGGCGAATGAAACGCTAAAACAATGCAATTTTCCGGCACGCCACCCTCCAGCAATTCATCAGTAATGCCGTCTTCAATACCGTCATAATGAATCCAGAGTTTACCGTTGCGAATTTCAACGTGAACGAGACAGTAATGAAGTCGCCTGTGGCCCTCCCAGCCTTCAGTCATCAATAAAAAATCATTGCGGTCTTCGCTGACAATGACTTTTTGATTAATCTCGGCATATCTGTAGGGTAGGCTGGCATAATACGACAAAATTTTAACAATTAATTCGCGGTATTCGTCTAGTTTATCCATCTGGTAACAACCTCCTGAATTGTATCGACAACGATAATTTTTATTATTTTATCTTCAAGTACGACTTGCACGATATCTTCCTGAAAAAAGCTGGTATAAATCTCTTCAGTAATCGCTAGATATAGGGCGCGATCTGGTTCTTTTTTAGAGAGTATTTTTAAATACAAATTGTATTGTCCGATCGCATTTTCCCAATCCTTGACTGGAGATTTACCAGCGAAACTTTTTATTTTAACAGCAATTTTTTGTCCTTCGCGTTCGGCAGCTAGCAGTTTTTTAGCCCCCAGATCCACAAACACGCTCCGCGAACCATATTGCAAAGTCAGAGGATCGTCTGTAATTATCCACCCATCTTTTTCTAAGGCATTCCTTACATTATCATGATAAATGTCTTTTGCCATTTTTTCAATCTCTCTCTAGGTATGTTTGTAGCGCGGACTTCAGTTCCTAGTGAGGACTGAAGCCATCACTACGAACCCGTTTTAAACTTTTTCCTGAACGTTTTCGCCCAACAAACCGCCAGGGCGGAAAGCCAAAATCACCACCAAAACTCCAAATACCCAAGCATTAGTCCAGCGACTCGATAAATATTGATCGCTCAAAGCCGACAGCAAACCAATCAAAACTCCGCCCAACATCGCCCCGACAATATTGCCAATCCCCCCCAAAACTGCCGCCGTAAAAGCTCGCAAACCTGCCGTAAAACCCATCGTAAACACGATCGTATTGTTGTACAATCCTACCAAAATACCCGCCGCCCCGGCCAAAGCTCCGCCGATTAAAAAAGTTAGGGCGATAATTCGATCGACATCAATTCCCATAATTTTAGCAGCATCGCGGTTTTGAGCTGTTGCGCGCATCGCCTTTCCCAAACGGGTATACTGCACGAAAAGATGCAGTAAAACCATCAATACAACAGCCGTCAGCAACACTATCAAATCTTTAGTTGTAAATACTACCGTGGTTTCAATTCCCAAAGCTTTAAGAATATCGACGCGCGGCAGCAAATCGGGAAAGCTTTTCGGAGCTGCAGAATTAGTTCCCATTACCGGAATAAATGCCTTCAATCCTCCCCAAAATAAACCTGCATTCTGGAAAATAAAAGAAACTCCGATCGCCGAAATTAAAGGAGCCAAACGGGGAGCATTTCGCAACGGTCGGTAAGCGTATTTTTCGACAACAATATTCAATCCCGCGCAAAATGCCGCACAGACAATTAAAGCAACCAACATCACGGGGATAGCAACACCTAAAGGTGCGCCGTCTTGCACTCCAAAAGCTCCGATAACTGTTAAGGAAGCAAACGCGCCCAACATATACAAATCGCCGTGAGCAAAATTGATTAACTCAATAATGCCGTACACCATCGTATAACCTAAAGCAATAATCGCAATTAGCGCTCCGTTGACTAAACCGACTAATAATTGCTGGATCAAAACTTCGGGACTGCGGACGATTTCGCTGACAATTTTCGGCAAATCGAAGCCCGCGATCGGTCCTAATAACAAAACTATATAGGCTCCACCTAAATATAAAAGAATTTTCTGCCAGTTTTTCATAATTTTCGGTACTTGGAAATCGGTAATCGGTAATTCGAGAATGAGATAGAAACCGGGTTTTTCGCGAAAGCGATCGCACTTTTTCAAGCTGGTAAAAACCCGGTTTCTTTCGAGCTAAAATTGTTCGCAGTCAGGACTTTAGTCCTCAAAACACAGCGGACTTAAGTCCGCACTACGAACGGTTCGCAGTAAGGACTTTAGTCCTCAAAATAGAGCGGACTTAAGTCCGCACTACGAACGATCGGACATACTACACTCTAGACTATTTCTGACCGCGGCAAATCAACACGCTGATGACTTCACCGGGCTTTTTGCCTCGTTGTAGCGGGCTCCAATCGCCGACAGCAGCAAATCCCATCCGGTACAACTTGTGAATGGTTTTTACAACCGCACGCTGGGAACCGATAAGTGTTATTTGCACTATATCTTGTTCGGATTTCGGTTTGGATGCCGTACCGACGCTAGCAGCTATTTGTCGATCGGATATTGCTGAGTTGTCAGTGGGAGTTTCGCCGGAGTTTTCAGCCGCAGCTATTTGCGGTTCGGATGTTGCTGAATCTTCAGCCGGAAAATCGCCAAAGTTTTCAGCAGCTATTTGCGGTTCGGATGCTGCTGAATTTTCAGCCGGAAAATCGCGCGAGTTGCCCTCAGGCGTTGCTTCCTGCGTCATATTTTGTATCCTCTTTTTTTGGGTTTTGCGGGAAAACCCAAAAATCTAGCCGCCCCGCACGACAAAGCAAAGCAGGGCGACCGCAAAGAATGTTACAATTCTCGATCGGCCTCCAGACTGCTGAGTACAGTTTGGCGGTTAAGCTGTCCGAAGCTGTTCCCGCAGCTTTGGATAGCGCAACTAAATTTTTGGGGGATGTCGGTTGTTTCGTTTCACAACCAGCAATCCATAGGTAGAAAGCATAGCCGCATTGTGTCCCAGCCGTCAAGATGTTTCTTGAAAAATTTAATTAAAAAATTTAATTAAGAATTTTGAGATAAGTTAGGTATTTGGAATCGATCGAATAAAACAATTGATTTAACAGGCGATCGATCTTTAATATATTAAATATTCCCGTTATGACTCGGCGGTTGAAACCGCATCTTGTCGCACAAAGTCGGCCTGCGCCGACTAAGAGATAAAGGGGGTAATAAACCCGGATTTAGTATGACATTTTGTACCAATGTCAGAAACCAGATTTTTGGTAAAAACTCTGCATAAAACAGATATTTTTCGTCAAAAACCCGGTTTCTCGATCGGTTGTTAAGAGCGCGATCGCAATCTCAACGTCAGCCGCACCGTATCCCCAATTGGATAGGGAATGCGCCAGCTAAAAAGCCATTTTTTAATCGTTTTCAGCAACTCCACATCCGCCAAAGTCGAAGCACCAGCATTCACAACTATGCGGCTGGGGCGCGCTTTACCGAAAACAATTTCTAAAACCAATTCGCCGTCGATACCGGGCGGGACAATCAGGGTTTCCAAGTGTTTGTTTAAACTATCGATCGCCACTTTATCCAACCCCTCGGCGCTAACAACTTCTACAGGTAATGTGCCGCGCCGCCGCAGTACGCTGGAGTCCTCCAATTCCTCAAAATCCTCCAAGACATTGGCGTAGCATATTTCATACATCGGTTCCTCCATGCTGTCAAATGAGAAGCCGAGTGCACCCCCTGCAGATCCTCCGGGCGGACTGGCCTCCATAAACCTTGCAACAGGTGCAGGACTTTGAATCGTTATTGCCCGCGCCATAAAGTCCGTGTTGCCACCAAATATGCCTTCATATTCCACCGCTTCCGGCATTTCTACAGGCACGTTTATCGAAATGGATTCCGCATTCGGTTCGACGCGCGCGTCATCGCTGACAGCCACGAAAGCCGTGTATTGCGACAAAAGCTGATAGGTTAGCGCTGTTTCTGTTACTGTTTCCACTCCTACCTTAGTTTCATATTGCAGCATTTGATTCATCAAATCTTTGATGCGATACCGCCCCCAAAGTTGCGCAACTGCTGGATTTCCAGCTTCAGAAAAGTTCATTTCGTAGGTTTGGACGTATTCGTGTCCGCCCGCACTAACTCCTGTAATTTGCAGGATTCCTGTCTCTAAATCCTCCTTTTTGCCAAATAAAACTAGCGGTTGTTCTGCAAACAAATCCGGCGCGATCGAAGGATAAATTACCGGACTTTCACCTGTTCCCTCCCAAGTAATTTCTAGATTTACCAACACCGGATTGTTGATTTGTTGGAAGAACTTTTCCACAAATTCATTAACAGGTTCGTCATGCCGGACAATTCGGGAAATTCCGCGCCCGATTTCGGCAATTCGATCGAGCAAAAAGCGATTGACGGAACTTCCCGCACCGAAACTGTACAAACGATTTCCCGGTTTGAGATGTTGCTGCACTTCGGCGAGAACTTGATTTTCGTTGCCGATGAAACCGTCGCTGAGAAATACCACTGTTCGCAAGCGCCCGGATGGTGCCGGAAAATCGATCGCCGCCCGAATTCCGCCTAACATTTCCGTACCGCCATTAGCATGGAGTTTGTTGATATATTCGATCGCCTTTTGCCGATTTTCTGCTGTATTCGGTAGCGGTTGTTGGGAAAGTTGCCGCACCGAGTTGGAAAAATCCAAAATTGAGAAAGTATCTGCCGGATTCAATCCGTTAATAAATTGCCGCAACAAAGCCTGACATTGCTGCAAAGGCGCGCCGGATTGCGAGCCGGAAGTATCAACTAAAAACACGACATCTTTCGGTACAATTTCATCAGTTTTGTATTCGATCGCGGGAATCAGATAAACTGCAAATGCCCGCCGCGATCGTCCGCTTGAGTTAATACTGTCGATTGAGTTTCTCGACCAGAAATTTGATAGCGAACAATCAAATCTTTGTTGGGAATTGTATCTGTATTTCCCAACTGAACGCGCACTTTCATCCCATTCTTTTGCTCGCTGCTTGGGGAAGTTTGCGAAGAGTCAAAATATTCGATTTGCAGTTTGTGGGATGGGGAATTGACATTGCGAATCGGCACGCCCGCTTCAATTTCTAGCGTCACGCCGATATCGTGTCCCGATCGCATTCCCGGCAGCAAAATCGGGGCATTCAACCGCGAAGCATCGGGGACAAGATCGGTATCGGAATTAACTGTCATCGGGGCTGTAGCGCTACCGCTAGCAGCCGTTTCATCTAATGGCGTACCGGGAATATATCGCGGCCCGACAACCATCGGAAACACGAATTCGTAATCGCCGGCAAGAAATTTCAAACTGTCTGTATAGCGAATCGTGACATCAATTTCTTCGCCCGGTTTAATGTTAGCAAGGGATTGAGTGAAAATATTATCTCGCTCTTGTTCCAGCAAACCGGCTGTCCGCCCTTCTTGTTTGGCTTTTTCGTAGATTCTTTGAGCTTCTTCGCGTTTTTTGATGCTGCCTTTAATGGTGCGATCGCCGATTTTAATTTCCATTTCATCAACCGCAGCTTCCGCAGGCAGCGGAAAAATATAAACGGCTTCTAACGGCTTTGTGAAAGGATTTTCAAACTTCTGCGAAACTTCAACTCGCGATAAATTTCCGGCAATTTTTGCTCTGACTTCCGTATGTTTCAGGGGGAAAATAAGTTGCTCTCCTTCAGGAGAACGCACGTACAATCCACTGGTTTGAGTGCTGAGAGATGTTGATGATGGCATAAAATTAGCCCTCCAAATATAATAGTTGACAGTTGACAGTTGACATTTGATAAATCGAGTTTTAGCGCTTGGTTTTGTTTTGCGTGGTTTGCTTTTGAGAAAAATTAGAAAGGGAAGGGAGCGATCGAACCTGACTGCGCGACAAATCTGTAGGGTGCGCACTGCGCACCTTACCGCTATTAGCACCGTGTCAAATTCCGCATTCTCTGTTTTTTATCCTGTTTTTTTGCACTTTTTGAAAGATATGTATTATAATAGCATACAAAATGAATTATGCAACGGTGGAGGGACAAAAAATGGCACGGATTCCAGCCCAACTCGTCAAACAGTTGCGAGAGTTAACCGGCGCGCGGGTGATGGATTGCAAGCGGGCATTGCAAGAAAGCCAGGGCAATCTGGAAAGTGCGATCGCGCTGCTGCGTGAAAAAGACTTAATCCGCGCTGAAGGATTGCAGCAAAATGAAGCAAATCAAGGCATTGTCGAGTCTTACATTCACAGCAATAAATCCATTGGCGTGCTGATTGAAGTGAATTGCCAAACAGATTTTGTTGCTCGATCGGCTACATTCCAAGAATTGGCAAGAAACCTCGCCATGCAAATAGCAGCTATTCCTGTTGAATCAGTTGAATCGTTGTTGTCACAAACCTACATTCGGGATTCGCAGGTGACAGTAAAGGAATTGCTCGATCGATACAGTGCTGCTGCGGGCGAAGCGATTCAAGTTAAACGTTTCTCCCGCTTTGGATTGAGTTGATAAGTAGAAGGAAGAGGTTGTAACAGATGTTGTAGCAGATTTAGCGGATTAATTTTTTAGTGTGCATCATAGTTCATAAAACCTCAAACCTAAAATAAGTTAGCTTTTGGGCGATTTCGATATTGAACGAAACTCAAACTGCCAGTTTAAACTGAGATCTTGTACTATTTTCAATAAGCTTTTAGAAACGGGCACGCGAGCCCGTTCTTGAGAATGCTGCAAGATCTGAGTTTAAACAAAATTGCTGTTTAAATTGCTTGCATTTCTGTATCGATCTCAACATCAACAACCCCCGGCACGCTCTTTAATCCTTCCAGCTTCGACTGAGCGACGTCTCCAGTGATAATTCCCGTAATCGTTAGCACCTGCTCAACTTTCATTCCCGCCGATTCTAAGGCAGCGACTACAGATTCAATCATCGATAAATTTTCGTCATTAACGGTCACGATAATGCGCTCTCTTTTCTCTTCTTCAGGCATCTTCAGTCTCCTTTAGGCTAAATCCTTTGAGTCAGAGTCAAAATAATTCGTGATTGTTAATTCGCAATTCGTAATTACAAGATTTAATTACGAATTGCGAATTAGCAACCATCAACTGTCAACTGTTAAGGAGCTTGTAGCAGCCCGCTGCCAACGCGATCGTTTGGTAATGGTAATGCCATAGCACGAGAAGTTAAAACTTGCCACAGTTGAGAACCTCGTTTCCCACTCCATTGAGCATACAAGGCCGCCAGCCCAGCTATATGAGGAGTAGCCATGCTAGTGCCGTTGAAAGAATCATAACGTCCATAATTGACCGGCACTGATGAGTATACTTTCACTCCAGGAGCGGCGATGTTAACTTTAGCTCCCAGAGAAGGGCCAGAAGGAGACGAGAAATCAGGCACTTGGAGACAGCTATTAACGGCTGCAACAGCCATCACCGACGAGCTATTTGCTGGTTGTCCGACGGTTCCGGGCCCGTGGTTGCCAGCGGCTGCTACGATCAGACACCCCATTTGCAAAGCCCGACGGCCCACTGTTTCGTAAGCAGTAGATGGGGTGGGAACGGTGTTTCCCAGAGACATCGAAATTACTTGACACCCATTGACAATCGCCCATTCCATCCCAGCGAGAATCCAGCCACTATTGCCCTTACCGTTATTGTTCAATACTTTGCCGGCATAAATGCTCGATTCGTAAGCGACTCCGTATCGGCGGCCGTTGAGATCTTTGAACCCGCACGCTGTTCCAATACAGTGAGTACCGTGACTGTTTTCATCTTGTACATCTTCCCCCGGTACGAAAGACTTCGAGACGATCGATCGACCTGCGAAATCGGGATGTAACAGATCCATTCCCGTATCCAGCACGGCAATTTTGATGTCTTTACCAGTCAATTGAGAGGTAATGACTTTGGTTGCCTTCAACCCCCACGTAGATTCGGTATCATCAGCAAAACAATTTTTAGCAGCGATGCCTGGGATTTCTGTAGAAATCGCTTTCTCGTACAAGTTGTTCACCGCATCGCGATAGCCCTGCAGGTACTCTGCCGACAACCCATCACCAATCGCATAGAAAATGCGCTCCGGTTCCACAGCCAGAATTGCGGAATCCTCTCCTGTGGCTGTCATGATATTGCTAATAGCGCCTTCGTCTGGAGATACGATTGCCACGCCCAGAGTTGGGAACACTGCTCCCGCCGAGCTTTCTATTTGGCTCGAGTCTAGAGCCGACTCCGGGAAATCGGCAGCACTTGCCAGTCCACTAATACCAGCTTGGTCATTCAAGAGGTCTAATCCTTCAGCCACCGCATCATCGCGAAAAGTAATAATATAACGCCCTGTCGTTGCATCGGCTGGGGCAGTTTCTGGGATATAAAAACTAGGTTTTTCGGACATAATATACCTCTTATTGAATGTGTGAGTTTTTGACAGTGACGATCGCTCTTTGGACGATCGATCTTTGACGGTATTTTCGGACAGTATTTTCGGACAGTATTTTCGGTATTGTTTTCTATTCAGATTATTGATGAAACCAGGTTTTTTTTCGTTAAGTAAATTAGCTTTGAATAATTAGTTGTCCTGGCTCGACGTTACAGACAGTATATCCAACGTCTAAGTTGTCGAGTTAAATTTATAATAAAATTTAACTCAATCGCCCCACTTAGATTTATGCTGTCAAATTCAGCGTGAAATTGTCGTAACTGTTAATATCCAACAACCGGAAGCCTACATCAGTTGCTTGGGTGTTACTCGTCCACTCACACCAATCAAATGCTTGTGGGGGGACAGCCCTCACGTAAGGCCCCGACCAATTGGCTCCGTTATCAGCCTCAGCATAGTAGCAGTAATAGCGATTCAGACTGCGCAAACTCCCTCCATACACCACTTTACATTCGCCAGGATTGAGTCGCCACCAACCTTTTTTTGACCAATTTCCACCATCCGAACAGTTGGGACTATAGTACATAATAGCTACCCAAACACCATGCGTATAGTTGTTGCAAATTTTGAGCATATTCCACCTCTTGCAATTAGTAATTGCCAATTAATACGGTGCTATATCCCTTTGTTAGATCCCTTTGTTAGAACGGGTAAATTCAGGTAAAACTTCTTTGTTTTCTACAGACAACATCGATGATGCGCGCACCGCCTGCAGCACGGTTGAATTTTCGACACCTGGTTTAGCATCGGATTGACCTTCGCGAGTTGCCACATCTTGTTTCAGTACACCGACATCAACAAAATCGACCGTGGCGTCTTCTTGACTGTATTGAGGTAAAACTTCTTTGTTTTCCACAGACAACATTGATGATGCGCGCACCGCGTGCAGCACAGTTGGATTTTCGACGCCCGGTTTAGCATCAGATTGACCTTCGCGAATTGCCACATTTTGTTTTAGTGCGCCGAAATCAACAAAATCGACTGTTGCATCTACATTATTAGTTTCCATTCTTACCTCCGCAGTTGATTTTTGTTGGGCATAGCTTACAGATAGATTTTCGCAGGGACACGGCAATGCCGTGTCCCAATTTACGCGAGAAATCCTGGCTGATACCCTAGCACTAAGCCTTGCGTTTATAGTGTAGGTTTTCCGGCGAAAAAGCTAGCTACAAGCAGATAATCGTGCCGCTCTTAGAAACACATTTCCATTTCGAGAAAGGAGTCGTTCGATAACAAGCCTGTGCTTTATAAGTCAGACACTTGCCTTTCAAACACACTTCAATTGATGCCTTCGCTAGCAAGATATTTGCTTGAAGCATCTGGCATTTATTCAAGCCTATATTGGCGCAGGCTGCCTCAATTCCTGCTAGTTTCAGGCAGACTTTAAAGCCAGCACCAACTTTGTTATAGCAAAGTGCGATCGGTCCAACGATGTTAAAGCAACCGCCCAGGGCTTCATGCAACTCTAAAGTTGTTGCCATTTGCTCCTCTGTGGTTCCGGTTTCTGCTACTTCCGCAACACCTTCTTGACTAACTGCGCTAGTTAGTCCCTCCCCATCTAGGAATTCCAGCGGATCGTAGTCGAGTTCTATTAATTCATGATTTGCCATGATATTGCCACCTTTATGTAAGTTTGAGTTGTTAATTAGATACGTCCCTGGAACAGCAAATATGATGATGCTGTTTGCTTTGTGTCTGCTCTAATTCTCTTCAACATAAATTGGCATAACAATACGACGATCTGCGTATAGGATCGTGAATAAATCATGAAGACATTGCCAGCAATTCCCCTTTAAACAACCCCAATTTTTCTAGAGCAACCATCACAGCAGCCGTCCGGGTTTGTACGCTTAGTTTCTCGTAAAGATGCTCTAGATGTTTTCGCACCGTGCCTTCACTGCAACCGATCGCCTTAGCAATTGAAGCATTGCTTTTATCTTTGGCAATCCAGAATAAAACTTCTGCCTCGCGTTTGGTAAGTCCCAGCAATTCCAGGGAAGAAATCGAAAAAGATTGCACTTCTTCTTCCTCCAATAGCAAGAGATATTGCTCTTTAATGGGAGCGGGAATCAGGCGGACAAGTAACTGTCTGCCTGCTTGCTGAACCTGCAATGGCAAATTATAAGATGGAAGATTGCTGTTAAATGTGAGTCGCGCAATCTGAGCGTTGAACCAATCTTGTAAGGATGCTGGCAATGAATAGGGAATGCGGTGTAAAAAATATTGGTTCAACAGTTCTTCTGCCCGCTGAGTCATGAATTGCACCTGCCCTCCAATCTCAACAACGATCGCTCCTACTCGATCTAAAATTGGCTTGACCAGTGTCTTAATTAAAGTATCTGTCTCTAAACCGATCCGATCGCTTACGACTTCGAGAGTATAAAGTTTGTCGGAATTTTCGGATGCGTAGCTTTCAGACTCAGCGTTTGTTGCGGGAAAACGATCGATACTTTGAGATGTCAAAATAACTACGCGCTGATGCCTTTCCTTTGGTAAATTCATGGAAAATATCTCCATTGTCATACAGAGTGATAATAGCGAAATTAAATACCCTTACCTTCTGGGTATCTCGTTAATTTCACTTCGATCGAGGACTACAAATGTAGAAATGCACTCTGCAATTTTTTGAGATTCTTTATCTATAATTAATGTTAATTTTCTTGAAATCTCATAAATAATATACAGTCACTAGCTATTAATTACCAGTCACACGATCGAGTGACTTGCAGGATTTTTTGTATTGTGTTACACTATTGCCTACATAAAATTCTTACATAGAAATAATATTGAAAATAAAACGGGTAGCCAGAAACCGGGTTTTTGACAAAAATTATTCCTTGCCGACAGATTCAGCAAAAAACCCGGTTTCTTGAGTCTGATGCGTTATTCCAGGCTAACTTCAATTACCAGATAAAACCAAGCGCAACAAATCATCAACCAATCGATCGCGCTCCATAGGAATAATATCTTTACCGTGCATCATCTCCCCCATTAACTGGAAATATACCAGCGAACCGATAAAAATTCGCGCCGTTGCTTCCGGATCGGGCAATTTTAACTCCTCGCGCGATGCTAAATACTCCGTGAGTCTCTCGATTCCCGGTTTAGTTAAGTTTTTCACAAAAGCCTGCGCTAACTGCGGAAAACGCCCCGACTCCGCAATTACTAACCTCACAAAAGTCAAAAATTCTGGGTTCTTCGTGGCCTTATCCAATATCGTGTCAGCAACTAATCGCAGCGCTACAGTTGGCTCTTCATCTACTACTGTAAAATAAACTTGTTCGCACGCCAGCCCCTGCACTAAGGCCGCGAACAATCCTTCTTTATCTGCAAAATAACTGTACACCGTGGCTTTAGAAACTCCCCCCCGCTTCGCTATTTTATCCATACTCGTCCCTGCGTAGCCGTTGGTCAAAAATTCTTCCATTGCGCCTTGCAAGATTTGCCGGCACTTGTCGCCTGCTGCTGTGTCTGGTTCGATCGCTCTTGTCTTTGCCATTGCTATTTTCGGTAATTTTGGTTTGACCTCTTGACACGATTATACTGAACGGTTTAGTATTTAAGTACAGAACTAAACCGTTTAGTTTACAATCCACACTGCAATCCACACATAGAGGTGCGTGTCATGGTACACCGATCGACTGCCGAAAACCCATCCTCCAAGCTACCTTCAGCCAAGCAACTCTCAATCGCAGCAGCAGTAGCGATTCTAGCTGCGGTTGGAGTAACGGGTTACAAAGCGTGGCAATCCAGTCAACCCGATCCCAATGCAGCAATCGCAGCCGCCGAAGCCACCGCCTCGCAACTAACCACAGTGACATCCTTGGGCAGACTGGAGCCCGAAGGAGAAGTGATCGAAGTTTCCGCATCCGGCGCAGCAGAAGGCAACAGGATCGATCGACTGTTAGTCAAAGAAGGAGATACAGTTAAAACAGGACAACCGATCGCAATTTTAGACAGTCACGATCGACTCTCAGCAGCTCTCGATCGAGCAACGGACCAAGTGCGCGTCGCCGAAGCCAACCTTGCCAAAGTAAAAGCCGGAGCCAAAAGCGGCGAAATCCAAGCGCAAAAAGCTACAATTGCCCGTTTAGAGGCCGATCGCAGCAACGAGATTGCAGCACAACAGGCGATATTAGCGCGTTTGGAAGTCGATCGCAGCACGGAAATGCAGGCGCAACAAGCCACAATTGCGCGTTTAGCAGCCGAAAAACAAGGAGAAATTCAAACCCAAGAAGCAGCAATCGCCCGCCTAGAAGCCGAACTCCGCAACGCCCAAAGCGAATACCAACGTCACGCACAACTGTATAAAGAAGGCGCAATTTCCGCCTCAGTTAGCGATAGCAAAAAACTCGCCGCCGACACCGCCCAACAGCGACTCAACGAAGGCCGAGCCCAACTGAATCAAATCCGCCAATCCCGCCTGCAACAAATTAACGAAGCCCAGGCAAAATTAAATCAAATCGATCGATCGCGCCTGCAACAAATTAACGAAGCCCAAGCCAAACTCAGTCAAATCGAACAATCCCGCCTGCAGCAAATCGACGAAGCTACAGCCACTCTCGATCGAATCGCCGAAGTGCGCCCCGTTGACGTGCAAGCAGCAGCAGCCGAAGTTAATTCTGCTACTTCAGCAGTTAAAGAAGCTAAAGCTAATTTGGACTTAGCATTCATTCGCGCGCCCAAAGACGCCCAAGTCTTAAAAATTCACGCCTATGCGGGGGAAAAAGTAGGAAATGACGGCATTGTCGAACTCGGACAAACTAGCAGGATGCTAGCTGTTGCCGAAATCTATGAAAGCGATGTTAGCAAAGTACGCATCGGCCAGCAGGCAACAATTACCAGCGATGTTTTCGCCGGAGAATTGCACGGAAAAGTAGAACATATTGGCTTGCAAGTGCAGCGGCAAAATATAGTTAATACCGATCCTTCTGCAAATATTGATGCTCGAATTATTGAAGTTAAAGTGCGTTTGGATGAAGCTTCCAGTAAGAAAGTAGCGGGATTGACGAACTTGCAAGTTAAGGTGGCGATCGGGAATTAGTTGAGAGTTGAGAGTTGAGAGTTGATAGTTGACAGTTGACAGTTGACAGTTATTTTCCCGATTACCAGTTACCAATTACCAATTACCAATTACCCATTACCATTACCAATTACCAATCTAAAATCCTATGCTTGGCTTAATTAAACCACTACAACAATTAGTTCGCCGAACTCCCCTCGGATATTTGCAACTGAGTCACGATAAAGGACGGATGCTCGTAGCAGTGGCAGGAATTGCTTTTGCTGACGTGTTGATGTTCATGCAATTGGGATTTCAAAACGCGCTTTACAGCAGCAATACACGCCTGCACCAAACTTTGGAAACCGACTTAGTTGTCATTAGCCCCCAAGCTCGAAATTTAATTAATTTGTCATCCTTTCCCCGGCGCAGGCTGTATCAAGCAATGAACGTACCGGGCGTGAAAAATGCCGAACCGCTTTACGTAAAAACTGCCAACTGGAAAAATCCCGATACTCGGAAAGATACCGCAATTATGGTAGTGGGTTTCAATCCCGATCGCCCTGCATTTAACTTACCGGAAGTCAATCAAAATTTGCAGGCGATTAAATTGCCAGATACGGTATTATTCGATCGAGCCGCTAGAGGAGATTACAAACAGTCGATCGCCCAAATCGATGCAGGAAAACCAGTTAAAACAGAGATCGAAAAACGCACTATTACTGTCAGCGGTTTGTTTACAGTTGGAGCATCTTTTGCCGCCGACGGCATTTTGATGACGAGCGATCAAAATTACTTGCGACTGTTTGCCAGACAAAATTCTGGCAGCGTTAACGCCGGGTTAATTGAATTGCAATCGGGTGCCGATCCGGTACAAACTCAACAAGTTTTAAAAGCATACTTGCCGACAGATGTCAAGGTATTAACTAAACAAGAATTTATCCAATTTGAGAAAGATTACTGGGCAAAAAATACCGCGATCGGCTTTGTATTTAACCTAGGCGTAGCGATGGGTTTTGTAGTCGGAGTAATTATAGTTTATCAAGTGCTGTCAACTGATGTTAGCGACCACATGGCAGAATACGCTACTTTCAAAGCAATGGGCTATCGCAATGCTTATTTGCTAGGAATTGTGTTTGAAGAAGCGCTAATTTTATCAATTCTCGGTTTTCTTCCCGGCGTCGGAGTATCTGTAGGATTGTACGCTTTAACCCGCAACGCTACAAATTTGCCGATGTACATGACTTTAGCTAGGGCAACTGCCGTATTAATTATGACGATGATTATGTGCGTAATTTCAGGTTCGATCGCCACTCGCAAATTGCAAGCAGCCGATCCGGCAGATATCTTTTAAACTCGGCGGTTGAAATTTCATATACACGTACAAAAACTCAAAATAATCGGCGGTTAAAACCGCGTCTACACGCACAAAGTCGGCCTGCGCCGACTAACAAGAATCGACAAAGCAGATCCGGCAAATATTTTTTAGAATCGGCGGTTGAAACCGCTTCTACACGCACAAAGTCGGCCTCCGCCGACTAAAAGATCGAAAGAACCCCAACCAGAATTTGGGATAATTTGATTAACATTTTATCCATAACCTATCTCGATAATATCGCCCTCTCTCTACCCTCTCCCCTCTGCGCTCTCTGCGCCCTCTGCGGTTCATAATTCCATCTCAAACCTCAAAAAATAAACCATGAATTCCACTACTCTCAGCGAAACAACTAACAAATTACAAATTGCAGAACCTGTAATTGCCGCCCATAAATTAGACCACTATTTCGGTCAAGGACAACTGAAAAAACAGGTACTTATTGACATCAACCTCGAAATCAATGCAGGCGAAATCGTAATCATGACCGGACCTTCCGGCTCGGGAAAAACAACGTTATTAACTTTAATTGGCGGACTGCGATCGGGCCAATCGGGAAGCTTGAAAATTCTCGGTCAAGAAATGTGCAATGCCAGTAACGATCGACTCGTCAAAATACGCCGCAAAATCGGCTATATTTTCCAAGCGCACAACTTGCACCGCAGTTTAACGGCCGTGCAAAACGTGCAAATGGGATTGGAAGTTCACGGCAAATTTTCCAGAACAGAAATGCGCGATCGAGCGGCAAAAATGCTAGAATTAGTAGGTTTAGAAAAACGCATTAACTATTATCCCGATGACTTGTCTGGCGGACAAAAACAAAGAGTTGCGATCGCCCGTGCTTTAGTCAGTCACCCGCAAATTGTGTTAGCAGATGAACCGACAGCAGCCCTCGACAGCAAATCCGGCCGCGAAGTAGTGAATTTAATGCAGAAACTTGCCCAAGAACAAGGCTGTACGATTCTGTTAGTAACTCACGACAATCGGATCTTAGATATTGCCGATCGCATCGTTAATATGGAAGATGGCAAACTAGCTTGATAGTTGACAGTTGACAGTTGACAGTTGATAATTGATAGTTGACAGTTGATAGTTGACAGTTGACAGTTGATAGTCGATCGAATTTATCTGCGTTTATCTGCGTCAATCCGCCTCAATCTGCGGTTGCAAGTTGGTAGTTTTCAGATTTGACAGCAAGCTTGCTACAGCAATTTAAATTAAAAATGAGTGTTACCGCTGCAAAACCCCCCTCTATGTGGAGTCCCCTCGCCCAGCCAGTATTTCGCGCCCTGTGGCTGGCTTCCGCAGTTTCCAGCATCGGTACTTGGATGCACGATGTCGGGGCTGCATGGTTGATGACATCGCTTTCCCCTTCGCCGCTGTTAATCGCCATGATGCAAGCAGCATCGAGTTTGCCATTTTTCATGCTAGCACTGCCTGCAGGCGCGATCGCGGATGTGGTCGATCGACGCCGCTTGCTATTATTTACCCAAGGCTGGATGCTAGCCGCCGCCTCACTTTTGGGAATTCTCACCGTTGCCAATATTACAACTCCTTGGATACTGTTAGCATTAACCTTTGCTATCAGTATCGGTAGCGCTATCAATATGCCCGTTTGGCAAGCAATTACCCCCGAATTAGTTGCTAAAGAACAACTGCCATCAGCAGTAACTTTAAGCGGAATTGTTATTAATTTATCGCGTTCGATCGGGCCGGCTTTAGCAGGAATTGTCATCGCTTCCGCCGGGACTGGTTTCGTGTTTTTGCTGAATGCAGCTTCCTTTGTCGGGGTAATTTTAGTAGTTTTTTTGTGGCAAAGAAAGACAGAAGAAACAGCTTTGCCCGCCGAAAGATTTATCGGTGCGATGCAAGCCGGAATTCGTTACGTGCGCTATTCCCCACCTTTTCAAAAAGTGCTAATTCGTGCTGCGGCTTACATTTTCTTTGCTAGCGCTTTGTTTGCCATGCTGCCACTTTTAGGTAGAAAAGAGTTAGGTTTGGATGCTTTTAGCTACGGCATCATTCTCGGTTTTTGGGGAATTGGAGGCTTAGCGGGAGCGTTTATTTTGCCGAAAATCCGGCAGCGAATTTCTACCGATTTGTCAGTAGCGATCGCATCGGCAACTTTTGGCATGATGATGTTAGTCTTGAGTTATTCGCGCAATTTTTATGCCGTTTGTGCGGCGATGTTAGTCGTCGGATTATCGTCTTTGACGGCGATGGTAAGCTTGAATGTAGCCGCTCAAACTGCCGTTTCTACTTGGGTGCGATCGAGAGCTTTAGCAACTTACTTATTAGTATTTCAAGGCAGCATGACTTTAGGCAGTTTTCTGTGGGGAACGATCGCCCAAAACTTCGGAATTTCTGTTAGTTTAAATGTCGCAGCAGTCGGGGCGATCGCGAGTACAGTTCTTGGCATCCGTTACCGCCTAAAATGTGCGGAAAAAATGGATTTAACTGCTTCTTTGCACTGGCAGCAGCCAGCCCATTCCTTTGAACCATGTCCCGACGACGGTCCGGTATTAATTACTTTAGAATACCGCATCGATCCGGCGAACGCTAACAGTTTCAAACAAGCAATGAAAGCACTCAGCCACACCCGCAAGCGCGACGGGGCAATTCACTGGGGATTGTATCAAGACTTATCAGATTGCCAGCGATTTGTAGAAACAATTATAGTGGAATCTTGGGCAGAACATCAAAGACAATTCGAGCGAGTTACCAATTCCGATCGCGCGATCGAAGATACAGCCCGTGCCTTTCATATTGGAGACAAACCGCCTAAAGTAACTCAAATGATTTACGATCGATGTAACGGTAACGGACGCGAGCCAAAATCCTCAATCTCAAACCCCAACACGAAACAGTAACAGCCTCCAGAATGAAGTATACCCGCCGATCGAACAATTCCCCCAAGGACACGGCAATGCCGTGTCCCTACCATAAATATTGCGGGTAGGGACACGGCAATGCCGTGTCCGATCGCGCCTCGGAACCTCGAAAAAATTAATAATTAAAGTTGCAATAATTCAGCGGTTTCAACCGCCGAACGATCGCATTGACCTCTATTAAATTTATAAATTCCCCCCTCTCCCCCCCCTCCCCTTCTCTCTTCTTCCTTCCGACAGAAGACATCTTGCCACTCAATGCGCTATCCTGATCCTAATATTTTGGATGTTGAGGAAAAAACGGCTGTGGTTCCCTTACGCGACGAAAACCCCACGCGCATCACTCCCTACGTCACCTACGGATTGGTGGCGGCAAATATATTAGTATTTTTGTACGAGCTGTCATTGCCCGATCGCGAATTAACTCAATTCTTCTATGCTTGGGCCGTAGTTCCTTGTCAGTTAAGCAATATGTGTCGGGTAGCTTTACCCGCATCGGATTTTCCCGAATGGGTGACGCTAATTTCATCCCAATTCCTGCACGGAGGCTTTCTGCATATTGCGGGAAATATGTTGTTTTTTTGGATTTTTGGCAACAATGTAGAAGACCGTTTGGGACACGTTAAATATTTAATCTTCTACCTTGCTTGCGGTGTTTTAGCGTCATTAACTCAGTGGTTTTTCTCATCAGGATCGGCGATTCCTTCTCTGGGTGCTAGCGGGGCGATCGCGGGCGTGATGGGAGCGTACATTCTGCGGTATCCTCAAGCTAAAGTTCTAACTTTACTGCCTTTAGGAATCTTCATTACTACAGTTAGAGTTCCGGCTTTCTTCTTTTTAGGATTTTGGTTCGTACAGCAAGCATTTAACGGTTTAGTTTCTTTAAATGCTCCGGCAAATATCGGTATGGAAGGTGGGGGAATTGCTTATTGGGCGCACGCAGGCGGATTTGTTTTTGGTGCGATTCTCGGGCCTTTACTTGGGTTGTTTTCTGAGGATAATGAGTATTAGTTGTTCGACGCGCGATCGGGTTTTGGTTGCGGGTAGTTGGTGAAGCTGAATTTTATTCCGATTTTTCTGGTTTGATTTGATATTGGGTTCGATCGGATTTTTTTAACCGCAGAGGGCGCAGAGGAAGGGGAGAAAGAGGAGAGAGGTGGATAATTCCGAGGCTACTAGATTTGATATCAATCCCTCATAGGGAGTGTGGTTAATTGCAATACAAAATAGCCTGCGAAGTTATCGCTTGGCTGAAGTTTCAATCCCTGATAGGGATTTAGGTTAATTGCAATTTAGCCGGCCGCGCTGGTGTTGCGTGGCAGCTGATTCAGCGTTTCAATCCCTGATAGGGATTTAGGTTAATTGCAATTGCTCCATGATGGAGCGTCAGTCTCGAATTCGTAGTTTCAATCCCTGATAGGGATTTAGGTTAATTGCAATAGATTTGACCAAAGTGCTTTATCGGATTCGTCTCGGTTTCAATCCCTGATAGGGATTTAGGTTAATTGTCGAATCAATAGATCCCGCCCAACAACAAGCTCTACTCACTGGGTTTCAATCCCTGATAGGGATTTAGGTTAATTGCAATAATCTGAAGCCGTTTCAGACGAGCT
>JAAUPF010000008.1 GCA_012034575.1 Richelia sp. CSU_2_1
CTCAAAGTTCCCCTTTTTAAGGGTAATTTAGTAACCGGAAGCGCTCTCAAAGTCCCCCTTTTTAAGGGGGATTTAGGGGGATCTAGACTGTGGTAAAAACGCGATTTATAAACGGCTTCAGTATTGACGATCGCACTATGATTCCCAACTACCAACTACCAATTACCAATTACCAATTACCAATTCTAATAATTCCCGCAGCAGCATCGAGACAAACTACTGTAGTTTTAGTACCGAATTAGAAACATTGTTTTGAAAAGAATTGGGGTGTTATAGCAAATCCGGCTTACTTACCCCCTCTCCCCCTCCCCCCTCTTCTTTGTCACGATCTGTTAACTTTTTGCGGAAATTGTGCGCTCCCACTCAAATTCTGTAAAAATGAATACAGAAATTAGTTTGCGCACTTCCTTTTAGTTTGGTTGACGAGAAGTGTTTTCGCAAAACTTAATAGATTGTAGACGGAGAAAAACTATGTCCCTTCAAACTAGCCATCCAGTTGATCCATCAGCACTCGAAAGCGCGATCGCTTCAGGTTGGAACCCGGTTTGCCATATCACCTACAACCGGGATGCTTGGGTTAAGTTGCTCCAGCCGCCCAGCGAGTATGCTTTTGGCGAAGCAAAATTGCTCTGTCAAGAATCCCCCAATACCTGGATTGCTTGGATACCGGATTGTGGCGAGGTGGTGTTGGACAGAAGCCATTTCTATTGTTGATTGTTGCGATCGATTGGCAATCAAACGGACGATCGCAGCAGCAGCCACAGCCACCGCCAGCCCGATCGTGCATTGCTTATTTCTGAATTCGGTATCGCAAAGCAAGAATTTCAAGTATCAAATTGGTTGAGTCTTATGAACACCGAATTAGTATCAGTTATTGATTGGGATGAAATGTTTGAGTATCTACCGGGGACGATAGTAGAACTCAAAAATCAACCAGGAGTCGAGCATCAGATCGATTATTACGAAGCCCTCATGGTTCCTCCCGTCTGGTTAGTAGACGATCCGCGTCCCCGCTATCCCCATGAATTGCGGATAATCTCGCGTCGGGAAGTGCAAGTTTGCGATTTAGAACCCCAACTATTATCAGTTTGAACTTCCACGCGCGATCGAAAGTTTCCCAGTCTGAGCTCCTTGCTTTGATTGGGTTTTGATGTTTTTATGCAAACATTTAGCTACTTAATATTAGCTCTTAAATTTTGAACCATTACCAATACCTGTTGTAATAAACAAGATGAGGAAGAGAATCAGGAAAGGCGTGAAATACACTTCAGGAGTTGGGGATGCTGTAGCTTTTTGGATGTAATAAGCTACACCCAGGGTAGAGCCAATCATGACAACAGTATCCCATTGAGTAACCACTGCTCCACCTAGTTTATCAGATAACCAACCGCCGACAGGACGGATTAAAGACCCTACCAAAGGACCCCACCAGGCATAGGCGAACGGATCGATCGCATTTGGATTAGCAGATCCGTCAGGCAATTTCGGGCCTGGGAAAGGCGGCGAAAAATCAATTAGTAATGGGGAAATGGTGCCAAATCCTCGGTATTTGCGTAAAAGTGAAAGAGCTTTAAAACGATTGCTCCAAACGAGTTTCTCGGAAAAAAAGGCGAAGCGGCTCCTGTATATTAAAAGAGTCCAGCGATCGCTCTAAGCATATTCTCGCAACACATATCCCACCCCCCGAACAGTATGCAACAACCGTTTTGGATTGCTAGCCTCTAACTTGATCCGCAAAGCACGAATGTAAACTTCAATAATATTTGACTCCCCCATAAAATCGTAATCCCAGACTTGTTCCAGAATTCGATCGCGCGCAATCACTTGTCGGGGATGCCGCATCATAAACTCTAATAAATCGAATTCTTTTGCAGTTAATTCAATCAGTTTGTTTCCCCGATAAACTTCGCGGGTGAGGCGATTCAAAGTCAAATCTTCAAACTCCAAAGTATCTGGATCTTCAGGATGAGCGCGGCGCAAGCGGGCTTTCACTCTTGCTAAAAGTTCTTCTATACTAAAAGGTTTAGTAACGTAATCATCAGCTCCCGCATTTAATCCAGCCACGCGATCGGGTACTTCATCTCTTGCTGTTAGCATAATAATCGGTACTTGAATGCCGGTTTTTCGCAATCGCAAACATAAATCCAATCCAGAAATTCCGGGAAGCATCCAGTCTAAAATCAACAAATCTGGTTGTGCATCGCGAGCCACCGTCAAACCATCAATCCCGTTGCGAGCAACGGTGACGTGATATCCTTCCAGGCTGAGTTCTGCTTCGATGAATCCTGCTAGCTTGGGATCGTCTTCAACTAAAAGAATGCGTTCGGTCATGGCTGGTGCGAAAAACTTTAATGGAAGGAAGCAGAAACCTAAGTCGTGAGGCTTGGGAATCCTCGCCGTTAAGAAGGCGGGGAGGATGTCAAAGTGGCGGATTCCAAACAGGTAAGATGATGGTAAAAATACTTCCTTCGTTCGGTTTGGAACGGAGGGTAATTCGACCTTCCATTCCTTCAATCAGGCTTTTGGCGATCGCTAATCCCAATCCCGTACCATCTCTAGAACGGGTCATAGATTCATCTACTCGATAAAATCTTTCAAAAATGCGGTTTTGATGTTGCAGGGAAATGCCAATGCCTCGATCGCATACGTGAATCATGGCATACTTCTCGCTCTTTTCTAACACTAAATCAACAGATTGCTCCATTGATGAATACTTAATTGCATTATCTACCAGGTTAATCAGTACCTGTTGCAAGCGATCGCGATCGGCACAGGTGAAAACATCCTCATCAGCGATCGATACAGCAATCTTTCGATTGCTAACCTTTTGGCTCATCGCCGCTACTTCCATCACCAGAGTATTCAGCATAATTGGATTCAGCCGAAAGTGCAAGTTACCGCTATCTGCCCGCGCTAGATCGAGCAAATCTTGCAACATCCGAATCGTGCGTTCGGTTTCCGCCGTTGCTGTTTCTAGGGCTTGCTTTTGATAAGCACTTAAATTAGTTCCCCGTCGCAGCAAACTTTGCAGATAACCCAGCACAATTGTCAGGGGAGTGCGCAATTCGTGGGAAACATTGCCGACAAACTGGCGCTGTTGTTCCCATGAGCCGGATAATCGGAATAACATTTGATTAAAAGCTGTAGCCAGTCCCAGAATTTCGTCAGGTGCTCGATGCAGTTGCAATTGAGCCTGTTTCAAATCATCGGCGGAGATAGCACTCGCAACTTGGCTCATTTGCTCTAAAGGCTGCATGGCTTTACGAATTCGTCGGGCGATCGCAATAGTTAATATGACAATTGTGAGCATACTAACTAACAACAAACGACTCAATGCAGAATTGAATTTCTGCCGATCTTCGGTGATATCTAGGGATAAATAAACCATACCCAACGCTCGATCGTTCACTGCCAAAGGATTGCCGCACAACACGACATAGCGATCGCCAAAACGAACTACACTCGGTTTTGCAGGAACTTGTGCCAATGAATCCATATCAAGAATTGCAGGCGAAGAACTGTCCATACTGGGAGAATGTGCCACGATGTTACCTCGATCGCTCTTAACCCAGACTAATAAACCCGATGTCGAAACTTTATTGATGGTACGTTCCAACCCAACTTCAAGCATACCCATTTCGCTGTAAAGCTTAATTCGATCGGGAAACCCCATCGCGATGTATTCCAGCGTTTGTTTGTGGGCATAAACTAGATTTTGTTCCATTTGCCAGCCAGCCCAAAACGCTACACCGCCAAGTCCCATAATCGAGAGTACCACCAATTCCAGAGTTAGGCGAAACTGAAGCGAAGAAGTGGAAATTCGCTGGTTTGTGAAATAATTGATAACTCCTCTAAAAGCGCGACTCATACTATTTTAGATTTTAGATTTTAGATTTCGGATTTGAGATTGTGACGCTCTTGCTCCCTCATTTTTGGAATTAGAGCTTGGAGATTGTGACGCTCTTAATCCCTCATTTTTGGGATTGGAGATAGGAGATTGTGACGTTCTTGCTCCCTCATTTTTGGAATTAGAGCTTGGAGATTGTGACGTTCTTGCTCCCCCCTTCTTAAGGGGGGCTGGGGGGGATCTCCCGCTGTGAAAACACGCCCCAGAAAAGAATTAAAAATTTTTCGCAGTGCCGAGAATTGGATCGAATTCAAACCGCCGATCGTAGTTTGTTTCGCCATACAAATTAAAACTAATTGTAGGCAGATCGCCCATTGCTTCTACATGGTGAATCGCATCGGGCATTAAACACAGGATGTCGCCGGGATTGAGCAAACAATCGCCCGCAGCTTCGATCGTATCTGGAGATTTTGCAGTCGAAGAACGCCGCCAAAAAGTGTTTTTTTCCTCTCCACTCAGCAGCGCCACTAGCCCCCAACAGCCATGATTGTGAATCGGCGAAATCACGCCCGGTGCCCAAGCTACCAACTGCACCGTTAGCGGAAAAAACGGTTCATCGTACAAAACCGACACTTCCCAACCCGTTTGAGGATCGGGTTCCAGGGGAGTGATTTGCAGCCAAGAGGAACTCGCCAACAACTGGCGAACCAGGGGACAAATCGCCTGGAGTCGCAAACGATCGTCCTCAATTCGATTTAATACATCTTCCAGATCCGTCAAAAAGCGGTAAAGCCGATAGGGCTCGGTCAACTCTTCAGCCTGACTGACAACCTCAGAAGCATTGCACCGCCCATCATCCGTCGCGAACCAGTCTTTTCCTATCATAGTTGTTGCAATTAGTGATTCGATCGCTAGCAATTGATTGTCTCACCTTCAATCTACGAGAAAAATGAGCAACATTACCGAAGCCATATCAAGTTTTATCCAATCCCCACCTGGCATTCATCTGGCACTCATTTTTCTAGAATTTAATAAAAATAACTTGAAACCAGAGACACGTACAATTACCTTTGACAGTTTTCTGGTTTGAGATTTCAGCCTGATTTCACTGTTTTTTTGCAACGACAATCCTAGCTTTTTGAGGTTTAATATGCGTAAACATTCAGCATTTTGGCTCAGTTTGTGTCTGAGCAGTCTGGCGATGTCAGTATCTTTTGTAGCTGTAACATCCGCTAGAACCGTCGCCGCGAGCGATCGGGCGATCGCGCAAACGAACCCCTGCGCCTCCAAAAATCCTTGTGCATCCACAAATCCTTGTGCATCTAAAAATCCTTGTGCATCTAAAGCAGGAAATGTCGGTGCACCTCTGGCGAAACAACTGCAAGGAAAGCCGGTTGTAGTTGACATTTATGCAAGCTGGTGTGCGGCGTGCAAAAATATTGCTCCTACCATGTCTCAACTGAAGCAGGAGTACAGCGGAAAAGTTAATTTTGTCATTCTTGATGTGAGCGATCGAGCCAAAGCTAGCCAAGCAGAAGCCAAAGCTAAAGAATTAGGATTAGGTGCGTTTTTCGCTCAGAACAAATCGCAAACAGGAATGATTGCTATCATCGATCCAGCGACGGGTAATATTTTGGCCCAGCATCGCAACAATGCCAACAAATCGGCTTACACATCGGTACTTAACGCTGCTCTCGCCAAAAAATAGTCGCTTCGGGATACAAAGAAACCGGGTTTATAGCCTTTCTCGGTAATATGAGGTAGATCGCGGGGGTTGGTAATTGCTAATTGGTAATTGGTAATCGATCGAGCTTGTACCTCACTTACCTGAGCATTGCTATATGCCTGGATATCTAACGGGAAAACCCAAAATTTTTCCGAGAAACCTGGTTTCTCCGATCGAGCCACAATTTATCGAGCCACAATTTACAGTCTCTTAAGGAATTAATAACAAATGGAACAAATACCTCAGTCACCAACCGAAAAAACGCTTCTAAAGGCTTTAGAATATCAAAAAAATGGCTATTTTACGGTGGATTGGGATTGCTATCCCTAGTTCTGGTACTCACCGTAGGACCGATCGTCAGTCATCCGATCGAACAGGTGATTTCCATCATCGAAAACAATTATCAGCAATGGTTTAACCAGCAGGACACGGCAAATCCATTTGTGTTATTGCCCTTAGCATTTATTGGCGGATTAATTGCTAGTGTATCCCCCTGTATTTTGGCACTTTTGCCCGTCAACCTCAGCTACATCGGCACTTTAAAAATTGAATCCCGTTGGGATGCTTTTACGAAAGCTGGCTTGTTTGTGCTGGGGGCAGTCACAATTTTAAGTCTGTTTGGTTTAGTTTCATCCTTCGCTGGAGCCGTGATGGTGGAGTATCGAGGCTATATCAATATTGTTGTGGGTTTGATTATGGCTGTGATGGGTTTGTGGTTGATGGGAGTGGTTCAATTGCCCTTACCGCAAATGAATGTAAATCTACCCAAGGCAGGACCTTATGGAGTCGGTTTAACCTTTGCTTTGGTAAGTTCTCCTTGTGCGAGTCCGGTGCTGTTTGCGGTGTTGGCGGCGGCAGCAGCCACAGGTTCTCAAATTTTAGGTACGTTGACGATGGTTAGCTACGCTTTGGGATATACAATCCTGATTTTTCTAGCGAGTTTGTTTACAGGAATGGCAAAACAAAGCAAACAGTTATTGAACCATTCCGAGGGAATTATCCGCTTCGGTAGTCTGGCACTGATTCTAACTGGAACCTACTACCTATTTACTGGCACTAAATGGTTCTTCGGAGGTTAGATCGATATAAGCTGTCTTGAAATCAATCAAAGGAGAAATTATCGTGTCAGAGTCTTTATCAACTAACGAAATTTTTGCGGAAGTACACAACAATCTACAACAATTAATGCTTGAATCTGACATTCCCATTCTGGCTAAATTTGTTACACCGCACTGTCCCTCTTGCAAAACGCTGGCACCGGTACTGCAACAGCTTGTGACCGATTTTGCTGGCAAGATTATCTTAGTGACGATCGACATGACAGAATACCCGGATTTGACAATTGAATTGGGCGTGCGTAGTGCCCCCACTGTGATGTTGATTAAAGGGGAAGAAATCCTGGAACGCATCCCTGGCTTGAAACCGAAGAAATTCTATGCAGAGGCTATCAAAAGGGCTATATAGGGCTTGCTGAATCAGTCTTTTAGTGGGGTTAGGGAACAGGGTTCGAGGCAACAGGGCTCGAGGCAACAGGCAACAGGCAACAGTTTTACCAATTACCAATTACCAATTACCAATCACTTCGTTTGAAAGATATTCTGCACCATTTTCTTCTCTGTATTTGCTGCCCCTTTATCCAATTCTGCAAGCTCCCCCGCATCTAATTTCCAACCCAAAGCGCCGATATTTTCCCTCGCTTGTCGGGCAGATTTAGCCCCCGGAATGGGAATAGTTTCTTTGCAAATACACCAGTTAAGTGCTACCTGCGAAATTGTCTTATTTCTGAATGCTGCTATTTCTCGCAAACACTCCAAGAGCGATCGCATTCCCGGCAATAGCTGCTTGCAAGCCAAACCTCTGATACCTTGAGGAAACGGTCCGTTTTCCGAATATTTCCCAGTCAGCAATCCCAAAGCTAAAGGACTGTAAGCAATCAATTTAATTCCCAATTCGTCGCAAACATCTTTCAAACCTTGTTCGGTAACTGGATAAGTAGAAAGTAGCGAATATTGAACTTGCAATGTTACAATAGGAACGGCGCGATCGCTCAATTTTTTATGCGCCCATTTTAACCGTTTCGGGCCGTAATTAGACAAGCCCACACCCTTGACTAATCCTTGCTGGTAAAGGTCAGCTAAACCATCTAAAAGAGGGCTTTCTTGCCAAGGTGCGTAGTTAGCAGTAGACCAGTGCATTTGCACTAAATCTATATTTTTCCCCAGGCGGGAAGCTGAGGCTTTTCCAGCAGATACCATCGACTGTCGCGTCAATCTCCAAGGATAAGCAGCGAGTTTGGTGGCGATGCAAATATTGTCTTGATGTACGCCTCGATATTGTTGGGAAAACTGCCCTAAAAGTTGCTCGCTGCGCCCATTTAATTTTCCGGTTCCGTAGGAGTCTCCCGTATCGAATAAAGTGACACCGTTAGTGACGCAGAGATTGAAAGCAGCTTGCAATTCGCCATCCATACTTTCATCATATCCCCACAGCAATCGGTTGCCCCAGGCCCAAGTTCCGCAGCCCATTATTGGTAGGTAAAGTTGGTTGTTTGGCATTTGTTCGGGAGTTGATAGTTGATAGTTGATAGTTGACAGTTGACAGTTGACAGTTGACAGTCGATCGATTGATGCAATTTATCTGCGTTGATCCGCGTTTATCTGCCTTTATCAGCGGTTGCAAGTCGATCGTTGATAGTTGGTGATTGGTAATTATCCCAATCTCCCAATCTAACAATCTCCCAATCTAACAATCTAAAATCCAAAATCCAAAATCTAAAATCCAAAATCTAAAATCGACTGAGTTGTTGGAGAAGGCGCATTTCTCCGGTTGTTAGCAGGTCGATCGGGCTTATCTTTCGTATTCGCTGCCGGCGTATCTTTTGTATTGCCCGCAGGCTTATCTTTCGCATTTGCTGCCGGCGGTGGAGGCGGTGGAAAAGTAGCGGCGCGTCTGGGTATTTGTTGGGCTGTTCGGAATGCGGAAAACGGGAAGAAAGTGCGAAATGCAGATAGGCGATCGGTCTTCGCTTCTTGATAGTAATCCCACAGACTTTCGTAGTAGAAGAAAGACGCGCCAAAACCGCGTTCTTGAACTGCCCGTACCTGAGATTGAATTTGCTGCATCGGTACTGGGCGATTCCTCAAACCCGTCATAATCCCCACTCCCGTAGGAATCTTTTGCTGCGCTTCTTGCATTTCTGGGAGATCGATTTTCTTCACAAATGATTCTAAGTTGGGGCGGTAAACTTGCACGATTAATTCATCTGCAATATCTAAACGCACCCAATTCAACCAATCTTGCAGGTGCAGTTTGTAAGCGAAATCGTAATAATTGGGAGAAATCGAGAAAATTGCATCGGGTTTTTGAGCTTTGACGGCTTGATTTAATTTTGACATAAATGCCGTGATTTTATCTGCCCGCCATTTCACCCATCCGGGGTCTTGAGAGTCGGTTGGCGGTGCTTTTTTGGTTTCTTTGGTGTAGAGTTCGACGGTGTATTTATCGTAGCCAAATTCGGCGGGCAAACTCATGTGGTCGTCAAATTGAATGCCATCAGAATCGTATTGAGTTGTAATCTCCAACACGAGATCGGTGATAAATTGTTGCACTTCTGGATGAAAAGGATTCAACCAAACTACTTCGCCACCAGCCCCGATCGAGGTTTGAGTTCCGTCTTGTTTTTCTGTCAGCCATTCGGGATGATTTAAGGCTAGTTCCGAAGTGGGAGGCGTCATGAAACCAAACTCAAACCAAGGAATTACTAACAATCCTTTGCTATGCGCTTGGGCGATTAAATCGCGGATAATATCCTGTCCTTCTAAGCCCCTGTAAACAAACGGTTGAATCTCTCTTTGTTGCGCTACCGGGCTGGGATACATGACATAGCCGGAGTTCCAAACAACGGGATAAACTGTATTGAAATTCAACTGCTTTAACTTAGTTAGAGCATCTCCCAATTTGCGGCGATCGCGGAGAATATCTTTGTCATTTGTTGTCAGCCAAACTCCGCGAATTTCCTGACGCGGTAGTTGGGCTTGGGCGGGCATAAATAAGTTATTTGCCAGCAATACTGCGCTGAGTGAAATTGCAAACAACAGGGGAAAAAATTTTTTAATCGATCGATGCCAATTTCGGGAAAAGATACTTGCTGTCATAGTTTTGAATGGTGCGTTAACTACAGAAGCGCACCAGGGCATAATTTGCTGATGAATTTTGCTCGCTAACCAGTCTACAGCCATGTGTAACTATTTGTAAATTGATTCAGTGAAATTGAGTGAAATTACTGGATTTTTGCGCTTCGATCGCACTCCAGGCAAGTATAATCGCCAACACACAGAATAAGTGAGAAGATTTGGTAAAGGTGCTAGCCATTTTTTAATTACGCGGTGCGAGCAGCAAAAACCGGACAATTTGGAGCGGCGCAGCGATCGTACAATATTAGTGCGGGAAAAACTCGATCGAACATAATGCCACAAGATTTAGTATTAATTGGCGGCGGTCACAGTCATGCTATTGTATTGAAAATGTTCGGCACAAAACCGCTGCCGGGAGTGCGTTTGACTTTGATTAGCGATGTATCGCACGCGCCTTATTCGGGGATGTTGCCGGGACACGTTGCCGGGTTTTACAGTTACGATGAATGTCATATCGATTTGCGATCGCTCGCTGAATTTGCTGGCTGTGAATTAGTTGTCGATCGGGCGATCGCGATCGACTTTAACAGAAGTCAAGTTATTTGTCAAAACTGCCCGCCGGTTAATTTTGATTTGCTGTCTGTAGATATCGGCAGCACTCCTGCAACTTTATCCGTACCGGGGGCGGCAAAATATGCTGTTCCAGCTAAGCCAGTACCGGAATTTTTAGCTAATTGGAATCAATTGATTGCATGGCGGCAAAATCATCCCGAGATGCTGTTGCGAATTGCTATTGTCGGCGGCGGTGCCGGCGGTGTTGAATTGGCGTTAAATATGCAAGCTAGATTAACGAAGGAAGAAGGAAGAAGGAAGAGGGAAGAAGGAAGAGGGAAGAAGGAAGAAAAATTAGATAAATTATTGGAAATTCACTTGTTTCATAGCGGTGATGAATTGATGCCGGGACACAATAACCGGGTGCGGTTGCGACTTCAAGAAATTCTCGTCAGTCGAGGCATTCAATTGCATTTGATGGAAAAAGTAAGCGCTATAGAAAAAACTGCCAAGCTGGAAATAGCCTCGGATTCCAAATTCCCCTTGCCCGATTATCAAATTTACTGTCAATCTAGTTTAGAATTAGAGTGCGATCGCATTTTTTGGGTAACGCAAGCAGCAGCAGCTAATTGGATTGAAGAATCTGATTTATCCACCGACGAAAAGGGCTTTATCCAAGTTAACGACTGCTTGCAATCTATCTCGCATTCCAACGTATTTGCGGCAGGTGACATTGCAGCAATGATTAATTATCCGCGCCCCAAAGCAGGCGTATTTGCAGTGCGTCAGGGCAAACCGCTGTTTGAGAACTTGCAGCAATTTTTATTAGGAAAACCCTTAAAACCATTTGTACCGCAACAGCAATATTTGAGTTTAATCGGTACGGCAAATAAAAGTGCGATCGCCTCTCGCGGTTCTTGGATGTGGGAATCACCGCTATTGTGGTATTGGAAAGATTGGATCGATCGACAGTTTATGAAAAGATTTAGATGAAAAGATTTAGATAAAAAGATTTAGATGAAAAGATTTAAATGAAAAAAATTATCGATCGAACTCAGAAATAGAACAAGTTCGATCGAACTTAACTTATATAGCGATCGCAAATCATTATAGATTTGTTGCTCAAAGAATAGGTAGTTTTAATTAAGGAAACCAGGAAAGATGAAATTTACGTCTCGATCGCAAGAGAGTATTTATAGCGCAGCTACTCTTGCTGAAGATTGCACGATCGTTCATGGTGATTCTCGCGTTGAATTAGTTAAAATGCCTGATAAAATTTTTCAATGCTGTGTCACAAGCCCACCTTATTGGGGATTGCGAGATTACGCAACCGATAATCAAATCGGTGCCGAAGAATGTTTGGAAGATTATATCAAAAATCTTGTACTGGTGTTTCGTGAAGTTCGACGAACTCTAGCTGATGATGGAACGCTTTGGCTGAACGTTGGCGACTCTTACACGAGTGGAAATAGAACTTGGCGAGATAATGACAAGAAGAACCCAGCCCGTGGAATGAACTACAGACCGCCTACGCCTAATGGGCTGAAACCTAAAGATTTAATAGGCGTACCTTGGCGTATCGCGTTCGCGTTGCAATCTGATGGTTGGTATCTGCGATCGGATATTATTTGGCATAAGCCTAATTGTCAGCCTGAATCAGTTAAAGATAGACCGACTCGATCTCATGAATATATGTTTCTCTTTTCAAAATCAGAACGTTACTACTACAATGGCGAGGCGATAAAAGAACCTACTCACACCAACGGTCAGAAAAAAAATAAACGAAGTGTTTGGTTGATAAATGCTTTAGAAACAGTTTGGAATATCAACACAGAACCCTTTAAAGGTGCTCACTTTGCCGTATTTCCGCCTTCCCTAATTAGACCTTGCATTTTGGCTGGCAGTCAAGAAGGTTCTCTCGTTCTCGATCCTTTTTTCGGTTCCGGTACTACTGGTGAAGTTTGCTTGGAATTTGGCAGAAAATGTGTAGGTATTGAAGTAAACTCTGAGTATATAGATATTGCGGACGATCGTCTTAAGAATATTCAGCTAAAGTTGAGCGTATAAATCAACAGGAGGAAATCGCCATCTCGCATGAACGCAGCAATATTTTTTGAGTAAACGCTTTACTTGCAATTTACGCTCGCTTCTGCCTGCGTTTTCAAAGAAAACCTTTCCCCATTAATAGTGATGTCGTGACCTGGGTTCCCTCGACGGGCTATCTGAGAATTATTTCCACAAAAGTTTGCTACTCTTTCCAAGCAGCATAAATTATAATTGTATGGCATAATGATTCATAAGTAAATACAAGTAACCATGCTCCGCAAAATAGGATTTGGACTCATCTGGATTGCATTTAGCACCTACGCTTTCGTATTTTCCCCTCCCGATAGCCCGGAAACATTAACCTTAATTACCAACCTTTCCACCGGAAACATCGCAGGCATTAACCCTTTAATCGTCGCCCTATTCAACATCATGGGAGTCTGGCCGCTAATCTATAGTTGCGTGCTGTTTGCTGACGGTAGGGGACAGAAAATCCCAGCATGGGTTTTTGCAGCTTTATCCTTCGGCGTCGGCGCTTTTGCCTTGCTGCCCTATTTAGCATTGCGCGAACCGAATCCCGAATTTCCCGGCAATAAAACAGTCTTTTTAAAGATATTAGATTCCCGTTTTACTGCCATTTTATTAACTTTAGGCGCTGTTGCTTTAGTTGCCTTTGGCTTGACAAAAGGCGATTGGTCGGATTTTATTCAACAGTGGCAAACCAGCCGTTTCATCCACGTCATGAGTTTGGATTTTTGTATGCTGTGTCTGGTATTTCCTGCATTGCTTGGTGACGATATGGCGCGCCGGGGAATGCAAAATACTGCAGCTTTTTGGGCGGTAACATTAGTACCGTTGTTCGGGCCATTGGCTTATTTGTGCGCGCGTAAATCCCTGCCGGAAAATGCTGCGGAAACTGTTACAAATTAGACAGCACGGCGGTAAAATATCGGTCTAAGATTTGGCTCGATCGACTCAAACCATCAAATCGCTGTTTGTAGTTTCATTGTAGTTTCACTTTAGCACCCAATGTTTGTAGTTGTGCTGTCAGTGCCCGATCGCAACTACAAACTTATGGGTAAGTCATGTAGGAGTTAGACATCAAAGCCTAGAAACCGGGTTTTTTATAAAAAAAACTGCGTTAAAGTCCGCAGAAAAGGTAAAAAACCGGGTTTCTGCGAGCGAAGTATGTAAGTTATGTTATCAATAATTATCTAGCGCTTTCGATCGCAATCGCATGAAAAAATTTCCGATCGTCGGTATTACCACCTACAGCCGCAGCAAAGCAGGCGAATATTCACTCAACGGAGCTTATACAGATGCCGTGCAAAAAGCCGGAGGAATTCCGATTTTGCTACCGCCCAATCAATTAGATCCAGCTAGTATTTTTGATATAGTAGATGCTTTAATCTTTTCCGGCGGCGGCGATATCAATCCCGAAATTTACGGAGGCTGCATTGAGGAAACAGTTTACGGGATTGACTCCGAACGCGATAACTTTGAATTAACCTTAGCCAAACTAGCCTTAAAATCTAACATCCCGATTTTAGGAATTTGCCGGGGAATGCAAATTTTAAACGCAGCCAGCGGCGGAGATTTGATAATTCACGTACCGGATATTTACGGCAAAGAAATCGATCACCGCAAAGAAAATCCCACAAGCCCGATCGAGCATAGCATTAAAATCGATCCAGATAGCAGGCTGGCAAAAATTATGGGAACAACATCTACAACAGTAGTTTCTTGGCACCATCAATCGGTGAAAAATATGACAGCTTCCTGGCAAATCTCAGCTTGGGCATCTGACAGTTTAGTAGAAGCAATGGAGTATGAAAATCATCCTTGGATGGTAGCAGTCCAATGGCACCCGGAAATGTCGCCAAATAGCATTCCCAATGCTCAACTATTTCGAGCTTTCGTGCAAGCGGCTGCTGCAAAATTTGTGAGTTATAAATCAGCCTGAAAATCTGTAAGCATCATCAGATTTACAGTTTACAGTTGACAGTTGACAGTTGATGAAATTTATCTGCGTTTACCCGCCTTTATCTGCGGTTGCAAGTTGACAGTTGACACTTGAGGGTCGATCGCTTGATATTGTGTCCGATAATGACATAATATCATGTCCGATCGAATTCCCGCAATCGGATTAGTTGGTAGCGAGGACTAAAGTTCTCTGAAAATGAGGACTGAAGTCCTGGCTGCGAACCCTATCGATCGCCCGCGATCGACCCAACATGATATAATTGCGCTGTCGGTGAGTCCCGGACTAAAAATTAGAAACTCTCAAATCGCAGGAAGTTTTAGGGTGAAGGAAGTAATTAAAAATTTGTCAGAATCTGGTAAGAAACGCTCGATCGCACCTTTGCTGTTATCGATTTTATGGCTGTGTTTTCTCGCCGGGATCGGTTTTTTGTGGAACTTAGGCAACATCGGTTTAGTTGACGAAACCGAACCGCTATTTGCTGAAGCCGCCCGCCAAATGACTGTGACTGGCGATTGGATTACGCCCTATTTCAACGGCGAAACTCGCTTTGACAAACCGCCTTTAGTTTACTGGTTGATGGCGCTCGGATATAAGTTATTTGGCGTTAACGAATGGGCGGCACGCCTTCCTTCGGCTTTATCCGCGATCGCCCTGACTTGTTTCGGATTCTATACTTTATCAAAGATAGAAAGAATCAGAAATCAGGAAGCAGAAAAACTCTCTTCCTCCCCCATTCCCCCATTCGGGGCGAGCGCGGGGGCACGTGGGGCGGGCACGGGGCACCGCCCCTACAAAATCCGCCTTTCTTTCTTTCTCTCCCTTGGATTGGTTCGGCTCTAATTGCATTAAATGCCCACACGATTGCTTGGGGAAGAACGGGTGTTTCCGATATGCTGTTAAGCGGCTGTATGTGTTCGGCACTGCTAGCTTTTATTCTCGGTTACGTCCTGGAAGAACAGCGGGAAAAAGCAGGAATTACTGCCATGAAATCGGCAATATTTCCCAATAAATGGTATCTGACATTTTATGTATTAATTGCGCTGGCAATTCTGGCTAAAGGGCCTGTAGGAATTGTCATCCCAGGGCTGATTATTTTGTGTTTTGCGCTGTACTTGGGGGATTTTTGGCAACTTTGGCGGGAAATGCGTCCGGTGTCTGGAATCTTAATTATTCTGGCGATCGCGCTGCCTTGGTACGTCCTCGTTACTTTAGCTAACGGTCAAACTTATATTGACAGTTTTTTCGGCTATCACAATTTTCAGCGCTTTACAGAAGTCGTTAACAAACACTCTGCACCTTGGTATTTTTACTTTATTGTGGTGTTAGTTGGTTTTGCACCTTGGTCGATTTATTTGCCGCTGGCGATCGCCCGGACTCGTTTTTGGCAGCGCAGTTATTGGAGGAGGCAAGCGAGAAAAGATCGATTGGGTTTGTTTGCTTTATTTTGGTTTGCTTGCATCTTCGGCTTTTTTACAATTGCAGTAACTAAATTGCCCAGTTACGTACTGCCTTTAATGCCCGCTGCTGCAATTTTAGTATCGCTATTTTGGCAGGATATTATTACTGGTAAAATCATCGAAAGCAAGCGAGAACATTTAGAAAAAAAGCAGAATAATTTGCCGCGATCGCTCTTAATTAATATCAGCATCAATGCAGTATTTTTGTTGATTTTAGCCGGAGCAATTTTGTACAGTTACAATTGGTTGGGAGACGATCCGGCAATGCCTGATTTTCCGCAAGCAATTAAACAATCCGGTTTGCTAATAGCAGGCGGTACGATTTGGATAATTGCAGCAGGTGCGATCGGGTTGTTATTGTGGAAGCGCCAGGAAAGATGGATTTTAACAACTAACTTAATCGGATTAGTAGCATTTATCATTTTTGGTCTCACTCCCGCCTACAATTTAGTCGATATTCACCGCCAGTTACCGCTGCGACAATTAGCGCAAATTGCAGTGCAGCAAAAACAGCCTGGGGAAGAATTCATGATGATCGGTTTTTGGAAACCGAGTTTAGTTTTTTACACTCAAGGGCCGGTGACTTATTACCGAAGTACCAGAGGGGCGGTAAACTACATCCGAGAGTCGAAAAATCCTCCGACTCCCGATGTTTTGGTGTTGGGATATCCTAAAAAATTTGTGGAAGCCGGATTGCAGCCCGATGAATATAAATTGATAGATAGTCGGGGCGCTTATCAATTGGCAAGGGTGCCGAGGAAAGCTTTTTGATATCGCCTGCGATATTACCCACTCCGACAAATTCGGTAGGGGCGGGTTCACCAACAATATATAAGGGCGATCGACAATTCATATCAACCCGCCGCCCTCGGAATTCTGTTTTTGCAACAGAAAATCCAGAAAATCTTCCAGTTGTAAAAGTCTGGCTTCAGATAACTGACGCAATTTGACTAAAATCATTTCTTCTTGCTGCAACTGGGTAATGGGGATAATTTGCGAAGCTGCTACTTCTAACGTCACTTGCGGCACATCAAATCCTTCCAAACTATACCCATCCTCTTCCCCTTCTGGCATGGGGTAATGTTCGACAATAGTTGCTATATCTCCCCGTTTCAAGTTGTATTCTGGCAAATCCCCAGCCAAGGCAACTTGGGAAAATAAAGAGTATTTTGACTTCATAAATTGCCTCCTTTATCTGGCACTAAAGTAACAAATTTAGCCGTACCGTTTGCAACCATCCAAATGCTGAGGATTTGGAGTTCAACGCCGTTAATTCCTCGCAGACAACCGCGAATTGCATACTTATCGCCGTAGCGAGTTGTTTCAATCGATCGGGCAGGTTGCGTTAAGATTTGAGCGCGCAAATCCTGTTCTAGTTGCTGCCAATTTTCCAATGTATATCCCGCCTGAGCCAGAAATTTTGACTTGTCATCTTTCGGCAATGACACAAGGAGGTACTGGGTTAGTTTTTTTTCTGCAATCGTGGCATTCCGTGGCAAAAAAACCATTTTTAAACCTCGATCGTAGCCTGACAGTGGGATTTGTTATTTGTTAAATTATACATAAGGGCGATCGACAATTTAGATCGATCGGCCCCGCCCTACGGTAAATCTGAATGTACATTGATATTGTTTGTGGGGTTAGGGCGGGTTTTTGAGATTGTTTGTTTTGGGGCGATCGCGATCGATCGACCACCCCTCTAGGCATTATGTATGTATTGCTTCTTTCATTATTATAGTAGAAATGCTAAATTAAAAATATCCATAATTTGACTGCGATCGTGCCCAAACAACTCACCATTGCCGAAGCCCAGCAGCAACTACCCAACTTGCCAGAGGAACTCACCTATGAGCCAATTGTCATCACTCAAGATGGAATTCCTGTTATGGCAGCAATGAGTTACACCCATCTGACTCAACTACTGGAAACCTTGGATATTCTTACCGATCTTGAATTTGTTACCAAGCTGCGCCAAAGTATCGCTCAAGCAGATCGAGGTCAAACTATTTCCTGGGAGAATGCCAAAGCCAAGTTAGGGTTATGAACGAAGAGGAAAATTCGATCGCAATAAAATACCTTGAAAGCTAGACAATGGCAAAATATATTTTCCACGAACAACCTAAAACTGCATTCCTGGAGAATTTTTGATAATATAAATGTGGCGTAAGGTCGATCTTCTAAAAAAGCCTATTTAAACGAGTAGAAAATTATGATCCCAATTAAGGAAGCTCAACAGCAATTGCAGCAGTTAATCGATTCGGTAAGTGAGTCGCATCAACCGATCGTAATTGCAGGAAAAACGGGCAATGCAGTATTATTATCTGAAGCTGACTGGGCATCGGTGCAGGAAACACTTTATCTTCTCTCAATACCTGGAATGCGGGAATCAATTCGAGAAGGACTGGCAACACCAATTGAGGCGTGCGATCCTCTTCGAGGGCTTCGCTAACGGGAGTTAGAGTGGTGAGTTGGAATCTAGTCTACACCAAACAGGCACAGAAAGATGCCAAAAAACTCGCTTCTAGTAATTTACGAGACAAAGCGCAAGAGTTACTCGATCTCATTCAAATCAATCCGTTTGGTGAATCCGCCACCCTACGAGAAATTAGTGGGAGATTTGGAAGGTGCATATTCACGGCGAATCAACATTCAGCATCGTCTGGTGTACGAGGTAATTGAGTCAGAGAATACGGTAAAAATTTTGCGAATGTGGACGCATTATGAGTAGAGTTTCTAACAGGTTCAATAATATAGAGGTCGATCGCCCTTAAAACTGGTAAATTAGCCGACCATACGTGCCATAATCAGCAATACAATCTGGAATACAATCTGCTACGCGATCGCCCGAACCTATGGATGCGCTAATCGGCAAAAGCTTACAAGGTGGCAAATACACCATAGAACAAGAATTAGGCAGAGGCGGCTTTGGAATTACTTTCCGGGCAACTCACCGCTATTTAGGACAGCCTGTAGTTATTAAAACCTTAAACGAATCCTTGCGGCGGCATCCCAATTTTGCCGAGTTCGATCGCAAGTTTCAAGATGAAGCAAGGCGGTTGGCTTTGTGCGTCCATCCGAATATCGTCCGCGTCAGCGATTTCTTTGTCGAAGACGGGCAGCCTTACATGGTAATGGATTACATTCCCGGTCAAAACTTGGCAGATATTGTAGGTGCAAATCGCCCCCTACCGGAAGCGACAGCCGTTCATTACATCCGTCAAATTGGGGCGGCTTTGCAAGTAGTTCATCAAAACGGTTTGCTGCATCGAGATGTCAAGCCGCAAAACATTATTTTGCGCCAAAACACTCAGGAAGTCGTGTTGATTGACTTCGGCATCGCCCGCGAATTTACTCCCGGTGCAACGCAAACTCATACTAATATGGTGTCCGACGGCTACGCACCCGCAGAACAATATTTAGCCCAAGGAAGATACACGCCCGCAACGGATGTTTACGGTTTGGCGGCGACGCTTTACACGTTGCTGACAGCACAAGTCCCCGTACCTGCTGTTTTCCGCACCAGTCAGCCGCTGCCCGCACCTCGCGATTTGCAGCCTCAAGTAAGTTCGATCGTCAGTCAAGCAGTGATGCGGGGGATGGCAATAGAAGCTCAAAATCGCCCCGCTAGCATTGCTGAGTGGCTGGCCCTGCTTTCGGGCGCGCAAGTGGAAAATACCGGGCCGACGGTGGCAGTAATTCCGGGACACGGAAATCAGTCGCCTGCAAATTCGCGAACTACGCCCGCTGCGATCGCCCCTGACCGACGCAATGACAAAATTTGGTTGATTTTGGGGTTGGCAGCGATCGCGGCTTTAGTAGCGGGATTTGTGGCGATCGCGCGGATTTTAGTCAACCGCCCGCCAGCGCCGGAAACCGCAGAAAAAATCGATCGCCCTTCTCTCCGCACAGAAACTGAAACGCGCGATCCGCCCTCACCAATTCCCACAATCACTCCCAGAGAAACTCCCAGGGAAATTCCCCGAGAAACTCCTAGAGAAACTCCCAGGGAAAGCCCGCCACCTGCGGTAGAAACTTCACCGCCAGCAGCAGAAACTCCCGTACCGACACCAACGCCGACGCCTTCTCCTGACGATCGAGAACCTGCACCGGAAGAAAGGCCTGTCGAACAACCGATCGAACCAGATCGATCGCCCGCGCCCGATCGCGAACAACGCACAAACTCTGACGGCAGAATTCCCGCCATACCTGGGTTTGCGGTGGGAACCCCGGAAAGTCAAATTGTCGGGGCTTTGGGAGATCCGACAGAAACTCAAGCCAGGGGCTATTGGCCGAATACTCGCACCGCAATTTACGAAATATTGCCGAATCGGATTACTCTGGGCTACATTTACGATCGCGATTCCGGCGAGTTGGTGCAGACGGAGGGTTCTTTCGCCCAGTCGGTAAACGATTTAGTAGTGCGAACAACTTTAAACGGGATGTTGGGCGGGGCTAGCGAGGAGGTTTTGCAGGGATTTAGCGACGTACACCAGCGCCGGACCGATCGATTTACATTCAGGAAGGGTAATCTTGAAGGGACGATCGAGCGCAACAAGTACGATCGAATCTACATCGGCGTCTGGGACGAAAATTTGCATTAGGATTTTGTACGGGACGTGATGATACAGCTAAGGAAATATCGATCGACAGATTGGGATGCAATTGCAGCTATTCACGATCGAGCCCGATTGGATGAATTGAGAGATTCTGTTGGTGTTGCAGACGAAAACAGGAAAACTTAACGGCAATGAGTCTTTCCCCGCAACGGGTCATATTCTACTGCTTAATAAATAATAGCGAAGGTCGATCTATACAGTAAGGTGCGCACTGCGAACCTTACGATGAAAATTGTTTCAACCTGCGGTTATTGCTTTTTGTTTTTCTCGCTCTAGTTTGCGCTGCTTCAAAGCTTCAAGATTTTGTTTGATAAGACCGATCGCGCTGCCATTTCCCTGTTGTTGGTACAATTCGCTAGCGCGCAGCAAATCAGCAACCGCTTCGCTGTCCGATCGCAAATTTGCAAATACCAAACCGCGATTGTGGTAAGCTTCTGCCAAAGTATCAACTCGCTGCAGGGCGCTGGTAAATCGATCTCTAGCTTTGCGATATTTTCCTGATTGATAAGCTTCTATTCCCTGTTTAAAATCAGTTGCTGCTTGGCGGCCGCTATCGCTATCTGGAAATTCTGGCGAACTTAAAATTGGTTCTTTAAACAGTATGGAAATGCTGCCCTTGCCGAAGTAAGCCCAAGTCATTGTTCCCAAGCCAATTCCGAGTGCAGCGACAACAATTACAGACAAAGCAATAAAATTGGTGAGTTCCATAGTTGATAGTTGACAGTTGACAGTTGATAGTTGACAGTTGACAGTTGATGAAATTTATCTGCGTCGATCTGCGTCTATCCGCCTCAATCAGCGGTTGCAAGTTGACGAAAGGACAGTTATATTGTATCCGTAAAATGGTTGTATGTATCTGTAGGGGTGAAGCATAAGCCCTTCGGGCAGGCAACGCCTTCGGGCGATAATATCTGCAATAAATTTCAGGCTCCCTACCCGAATGCTTCACCCGCTGGTTTGTGCGATCGATATTGTAATATAATAAAATAATTTCTAAGTTTTGCAACAAATTTTGACAGCAAATTTTGACAGCAAATTTTGACAACAAATTTTGACAGCAATGGCGGCGCGCAATTATTTTAATGGCAAATGGTTTCTCGGATTACTAGCTTTAGGATTGTCGATCGCCCTAATTATAGCAACTGCAAGTTCCGATGCGACAACTAACGCGCCAACTCAAACCGGTTGGCAATTGTTGCAGCGAGGCGATGCGGGATTGGTAGTGGCAATGCGACACGCGATCGCCCCCGGCACGGGAGATCCTGCTAACTTTAAATTGGGGGATTGTGCCACCCAACGCAATTTGTCGGAACGAGGAAGAAATCAAGCCCAGCAAATTGGAGCCGAATTTCGCAAGCGTAAAATCAAAATTGCCAGAGTTTTATCCAGTCAGTGGTGCAGGTGTTTGGAAACCGCAAAATTGATTAATTTAGGCAAAGTCGAACCTTTTCCAGCACTTAACTCATTTTTTAACGACAGCAGCAAAGCACCGGGACAAACAGCGGCAATTCGCAAGTTAATTGTTGACAACCGCAATACAAAAGGCGTTATTATTTTAGTAACCCATCAAGTCAATATTACCGCCATTACCAATATCGTACCGCAAAGTGGCGAAGCAGTTATTCTCAAGGGCGATCGACAGGGTAAAATCCAAATAGTCGCCAGGCTTGGAGGATTTTAAAATTGTTAACAATTTATTTTTGATATGAGTTTCCTATTTCGCTCCTCCCTAGTAACTTTAGCAGACCTCGATCGAGAAGTTCTCGTGAAATTTTACACAAAATTTCTCGACCTAGAACCAAATCCCTACATTCCCAATAGTTATGCCGAATTTCAACTACCAGGCTTGAGACTCGGCATCTTCAAACCCAAAGATTCCCACAAATCGGAGTTTGCCAATCGAGCCAAAACAGGCATGAGTTTGTGTTTGGAAGTCAGCGATATAGAAACTGCGATCGCCCGTATTTGGGCCTTAGGATGTCCGCCTCCCGGTGAAATTGTCACAGCTTCTCACGGGCGAGAAATCTATGCTTTCGACCCCGCAGGTAACCGCCTAATTTTGCATCAATCTTCGCAGGATCGATCGAGCTAGGGTATATTTTCAAACTACTCCTAGAAATTTAGATCCCCCTAAATCCCCCTTAAAAAAGGGGACTTGAAGATTCTTGCTCCCCCCTTTTTAAGGGGGGCTGGGGGGGATCGAAGACTTTGAAAATACGTCCTAGGGCTTGCGCTGCACGCCCTACCTATAGAGACTTTGATAATCGAAACTCAAGACACTTTTAACTATCTCATCAGTTCCGCAAAACTATAAAAACTGATAATTAATAACAGCACTGCTGTGAGATGAGTTAGCTGAAATTGGGGCTGCGGACCGATCGACTCTCGCACCAAAATTGAGAAAGACGAACCAATTATATAACTCAGAGACAGCACTAAATACGGCCACTCGGCAGTCATACTCCACAGCCCCAGCAAAATAATCGCCAAAGTCAACATCACCAACTCCACAAATCGTGGTGGATTGTATTGAGCAGACATCGTAACAGTGTGCCACCAGAATTGTAAAGGTTCCATTTGTTAGCGATCGAACTTGTGGATTTAGATTTATAGTTTAACTCATCAGCGACTCGGACTCAAGCCCGCACTACAAACAGCGACTGGGACTCAAGCCCGCACTACAAACTGAGTTAAAAATCAATGCTCAAAGGCGTTCTCGGAAACGGAATCACATCACGAATATTTCCCATTCCCGTCATAAACTGCACCAACCTTTCAAACCCCAAACCAAACCCAGCGTGAGGTACAGTACCGTAGCGGCGCAAATCCAAATACCACCACAATTCCTCTTTATTCATACCTTGAGATTCCATGCGCCTCTCTAAAACATCCAGCCTTTCTTCCCGCTGCGAACCGCCGATAATTTCCCCAATATTCGGAGCCAAAACATCCATCGCTCGCACCGTTTTCTCGTCATCGTTCAAACGCATATAAAATGCTTTAATTTCGACGGGATAATCGCTGACAATTGTCGGCTTTTTAAACAAATCCTCAGCCAAATAACGCTCGTGTTCCGACTGCAGATCCAAACCCCAACTTACCGGGAATTCAAACTTTTTATTTGCCTTTTCCAACAGCCCGATCGCCTCTGTATAAGTAATCCGCTCGAACTGATTGTTAATAATATTTTCCGCAGTTGCCAAAACAGTCTTGTCGATCCGTTCGTTGAAAAACTCCATATCTTCCCGGCAGTGTTCCAAAACGTATTTAAAAATGTACTTTAAAAACGCCTCAGCCAAATCCATATCGCCCTGCAAATCGCAGAAAGCCATCTCCGGTTCGATCATCCAAAACTCAGCCAAATGTCGCGAAGTATTGGAATTTTCCGCTCGAAAAGTCGGTCCGAAAGTATAAACATTACCGAAAGCCATCGCCATAACTTCCGCTTCCAACTGACCGCTAACTGTTAAATAAGCGCGCTTGCCAAAAAAGTCCTGAGCGTAATCAACCTCCTGCGAATCAGTCAGCGGCACCTTCTTTAAATCGAAATTAGTAACGGCGAACATTTCCCCCGCACCTTCACAATCGCTAGCAGCAATAATCGGAGTATGCACCCACAAAAAACCGCGTTCTTGAAAAAATTGATGTACCGCCGCCGAACAAGCATTGCGCACTCGGAATACAGCACCGTGAGTGTTTGTCCGCGGGCGAAGATGCGCGATCGTCCGCAAAAACTCAAAAGAATGTCGCTTTTTTTGCAGAGGGTAAGTTTGCGGGTCAGCATCACCATAAACTATAACTTCAGATGCTTTTAACTCAATCCGCTGTCCTTTAGCCGGAGACGCTACTAACACGCCAGAAACTTCTACCGAAGCACCTGTATTCAGTTGTTTTAATATAATCTCAAAATCCGGCAAATCGGCATTAATAACTACTTGTAAATTAGCCATCGCCGAACCATCGTTGACTTCAACAAAGGCAAATTCTTTCAATTCCCGCTTGGTGCGAACCCATCCTTTAACAGTTACATTTTCATCAGGTTCGCCCGATCGTAAAATAGCAGCAATACGTTGATTCGTCATCTCGTCTACTCCAATTTAGTTACTGTTTCTACATTCGATCGAAAATTGCGGTGCAGCCTTACAATATAGCGATCGAACATTGCTACCTCTTTGCCTAATTACTTCTAATTCTGCTCGGTTAGAAGCAAGTCAGCCCGAAAAATCTGTTCGGCAGTCAAGTTCAATTCTGGGAAAGTCGGCGACTCAATTGTGTCATCATCCCTCAACTGTTTGACCTGGTATTCCCCCTCTATTAACTGGCAAACCGAGAGGGTTGGTTGTTTGGGATTGCCGGTAAACTCGCGGCCGCCCAAACCGAGATAGTCCGCGATCCAATATTCGGCAATTCCTATCTCCTCATAATCAGCGAACTTGAGATGGTAATCATCCCGCCAATTCGCGTTCACTACCTCTACAGCCAGTCGAACTGAAGACCCCATCGTAACGATCGATTCTTTTTTCCAACGAGGTTCGTTTGCGATCGCGAGTCGGTCTAAGATAACTACACCTGGCTGATAACCTGACTCGTTACGAACGGATTTAAGCAGGCAGCTACCGGGGATAAAGTAAGGCAGTTGCAGTCGTCTGATTTCTGCGCCGATTTCTCCCCAGATAAAGCCTGTAACTTCCGAACGATCGCCGGGTCCTAAAGGCATTTCAACAATTACTCCATTGTGCAGTTCGTAACGGCGGATAGAGTTCTCTGGATACCAGGCAACGAACTCGTCAAAAGTGAATGTTTTTGGTATGGTTTGCATCTGTTCCTCTCTCGATTTTCTCTCTCTTTATTCTCTCCCTCTGCGCTCTCTGCGCCCTCTGCGGTTCAATAATTCAACCCACATAAGATTTCAAAAGCCAACCGATTAAAATGCCAAGTCCCCCAAAACGAACAGCTTGCCAAAAAGGTTGCTTGATGCTTCCCCAAGAAAACAAACTGCTTTCCAAATTCAACTCGATCGACTCCAATTCTCGATCGATTTGCCGCAATTCCTCCTTGAGTTGGGGTAAAGGATTGCGACGTGCGGATTGGCGGATTTCTTCGCGTCGGTGGCCGAGTTCGGCTTGGCGCTGCCGATCGACCTGAATTTGAGTGTACCGTTCTTTGAGAGCAGCGAGCGATCTTTCTGCTGCTGCGATCGCTGCTGCAAACTCGCTTTCATCTTCTCCCGGACTTTCCTGCCGATTTAACTCTGATGGCTCTTGAGGCATTTCGATCTGCAAACCTGAAAATGATTAAAAAAACCGATTGGTAACTGAGTTGTTGTTATTACTTGCAGTATATTTTGTTAATTGAACAACACCAAATCGCTACAATTGTCGCTTAATAATTGCCACCTATGCTTGAAACCGCACCAACAACCCAAACTGTCAATCTCAACGAGCTTAGCACGCTAGAACTCGCCCAAGCTCTCGCCGCGCGCCTCGCCATCTCCGAAAAAGATTGGCACCGACTGAAAACTAACCGTTCTGCCCGGGCCAGCGAGCAAGTCGCGGCTGCTTTGATCTTTTTAGTCAAAGATCGGCCAGAAGAAGCCCTCCCGCGCTTAAATCAAGCAGCAGGATGGCTCGATCGATCGATTTCTGCCCCTCCCTGTGAAAGCCACGGCAAAAAATAGTTGCCGTGCGACACCGACACCAGCGATCGAAAACCTGGGTTTTTCCATAAAAAACCAGGTTTTTTGAGTTGTAGCAGGTAATACCAATTTCATAAAATCGCACTACAGTTAGTAGATATTTTTTAGCGATCGAGCTTGATTCGGTACATCGTATTTGTACTATAGCAGTCCTAAATCATTTATAAAGTTTTTACCCCACCCCAACCCTCCCCTTACTAAGGGCGAGGGAGTAAGAAATTTACAAATCATTTGCGATCGCTATATTACTTTATGAAAATGCTATAACACTTGTTGCTATTAGACCAAATTAGAAGCCCCTTGTCGATCTAACAGCGTCGGTGAATATAGTAAATGTATTTTTTTGTAACGATCGCACTTACCATTAAGACATTATACTGTTCCCATTGAATGTTATCTGCAGCTATCAACTTTTCAAACAGGCTTTCAGCGGAACCGTTAATGATAGGGCTTTTCAGTCTGAAATTAGAGAGGAGAATTATGACAACAAACCCGAAGACATGGACTAAGGAACTCGTACAAGATCATGCCAAGGTAGCCGTGATGGTGGAGCTGTACACTCTGCCCTTCTATCTAACTGTACTCACCTCTATCAAGGATAAAAAACATCCTGACTACTACTCTATCTTGAGTATCTGCATTGAGGAGATGCTCCACCTGCAATTGGCAGCTAATCTGTGCCTAGCACTTGACACTCAACCGATATTTACCGCACCTGAGTACGGTACTCCCATTCCATACTTAGATCCCAAAAATCCAACCACTGGGCATTATAAGCTGATCAATGTAAAGTTGGATGCCCTGAATCAAGCAACCCTGGACGTAATGCTCGACATTGAGACTCCTAGCGGTTTAGAGGATGAGCGTCATCCAGAGCCTGGGGTGCGGGCAATTATTCGGCGTGTCGAAGATACTTTGGAGGAGAAGTGGAATATGAAGCATCACACGACTCCACAGTATCCTTACGATAGCATTGGCGATATGTACGACGCATTAGTTACAGGAATCAAACAGGTTGGCGAAAATCAGTTTTCTTGGAAGACTACCAATCAGCAGGCTTTGTGGGACAAAGAGCCATTCAAACAGAAAATCGAGGTGCCTGGGGACGTACACGACGCTGTAACGACGATCAGCTTACAGGGCGAGGGCAAAACTACTGCTGAGGGGAGATATGCCATACCTCCAAAATACCGTTTGGAGGATAAGGACGATAGTGGTTCTTTAAATGAACACTCTCACTATGAAAGACTTCTGGAGATCGAGAATCGACATCTGGAGAGCAAGAATCAAGAGAGTATTCTCGATCGCAAGTTTCCCGATGTCTATGATGTCTCTACAGCTACTGATGAAGCCTCCAAAAATAAGCAGCATAATGCTTTGGACAATCTTCAGAAGCGTTTTGCTACCCTACTCAAAGATCTAGACAATATGTGGAATCAGGGTATGACACCTGATGATACGCATTTTTGGTCTGATATGTGTGATGGGCTACTCCCAGCAGCCGAAGAATGTTGGAAGGCAGGTGTCGTTCCAAAATGGTCTTAAGCCTAGTATTGATTCGTGACTGAGCCCGCACGACAACATTTCCCTGTAAAGGTTAGGGGGCGCTTGTCGCCCCCTGAAACTCTCAACTCATACTTGCCCCAATCCCCTCTCAACTGTCAACTCTCTAACGCAATCTAGGCAATCGATAGCGACTGGGAAGTTCTTTGCACAGCCTGAGTTCTGTTCCGCGATCGTTCCACTCCACCCGATCGAAAATTTGGTAAAGAATAAATAACCCCCTGCCGCATTCATTTTCTACGTGGGGGAGTATAGAGTCAATAGAGTCATCTGGGGGGTGAATTTCCCCGCAATTATTTTGATGAAGAGTGCAACTGCAAGGGGCCTTAAAACCCGAACCCTCGTCCGATATTACCCACCAGTATTGGTTTTGTACTATCGAAAAGCGGACTCCAACTGTTTTGCTGGGGTCTAAGTTATTTCCGTGCTTAGCAGCATTTACCAAAGCTTCTTGAAGTCCCAACCGCAGTTCCGCCTCCCACTGAGTCGGAACCTCTGCTAGAAGCAGATCCAAAATCGGACAAAGGTATAGGGTAGAAGCGAAGCTAATCGTAATCCAATTGCGTCCTACCGGACGGGGTGAAATAGCAATCACTCAGAAAACTCCCTAACTTTCAGGTAGATCGTGTTCGCACCCTGCATTGTTGGCTCCCTTTTGCAGACGAATATGATTAAAAATGCTAGTTAATTGAGCGCTGCTGCTCTATCTCTATTTTAGCTCATCACAGCACTTAACAAAACACAATAATGTCAAAAATGTCAAAAAATATTCTGCTGTTCTCAGAACTCTCGCTACTATTGACCTCAGCAATTTTACCTAGAAATCCCACTGACATCGAAATTTTTGATGCCCGATAGAGCGTCCAATTGGTTGTCGGCTGCTCCTCCACTCCCCTCAACCAAGTTGTTACTTAAAGATCCCCATCCCTAAAAAGCCTTAATTAGACTTAAATAAGTTGCTCCCCGAGCCGATCGCCAATTCAGAGCTGCTTTGCTCCCCTCAATTGGCTGTCACCGCTTCACTATTGTCTGCGCCACTGACAACCAAAATTATCATCCTCTGGTGTCTGGCGATCGAGACCCTCAGTTATTTCCCCAGCAAACCTCCAACGCGCGATCGCCCTGCCAACTGCCCCGCTCTTTTTAATAATCGTTACAAAACTTATGTTTTTGCGTTCAAACTTAGCACTCGGATTGCCGTCCTCTCGCCGCCCTCCGTTGACCGACGATCGGTTGCTAATGTTGGAACAGCACTTCGATCGCAATTTTCTAACTGCAAAAACTGCGATACAATAGTTAATGTAAGTATTTATTTCTTTACATCATGCGAACAACCCCAGCCATCACCGCAGCCCCCATACCAGGCACGTACTGGCAGTGGCGGGGACACTCAATCTACTACGTGCGATCGGGCGACAACCGACAGCGCCCGCCGTTGCTGTTAATTCACGGTTTTGGAGCATCCACAGATCACTGGCGCAAAAATATCAGCGGCCTGAGCAAAGACTTTGAAGTATGGGCGATCGACCTGTTAGGATTCGGGCGATCGGCAAAACCCGACTTGCAGTACAGTGGCGATCTCTGGCGCGACCAACTCCACGACTTCATCACCAGCGTCATCGGCCGGCCCGCCGTATTAGCCGGCAACTCCCTCGGAGGCTACGCAGCCCTGTGCGTTGCCGCCCAACGCCCCGAATCCGCCGCCGGACTCATCTTAATCAACAGCGCCGGCCCCTTCAGCGAACCCCAGCCCGCACCCGAAGCCCCACCAATGCAAAAAGCTTTGTCTGCGGTAGTTAAAACTTTATTTCAGCAAGATTGGGCGAGTTTTCTGCTGTTTCAGTACGTGCGCGGGCGATCGACCATTCGGAAAACCCTCGAAAAAGTTTATTTGGACCAAAGCGCAGTTACAGACCAATTAGTAGAGGAAATCTACCGCCCTTCGTGCGATCGGGGTGCCCCAAAAGTATTCGCCTCCGTTTTCAGAACGCCCCAAGGGGAAAAAATCGACGTGCTGCTGAGTCAATTAACCTGTCCCCTGTTAATGCTGTGGGGAGTAGGCGACCCTTGGATGAATTCTACAGAAAGAAGCGCCAAATTTCGCCAACACTACCCGCAATTGACAGAACACTTTATTACCGCCGGTCACTGTCCCCACGACGAAGTACCGGAACAGGTAAACAACTTAATTCGCGAGTGGGTAGTATCAACTGCAAGAGCGCCAGTCCAGTAGAATCATTCTCAAAGAAAAAAGGTTGTCTGGGTGCTCGATCGAACTGGAGAAAAACGAGCCAGAATTCAATGATTTGGTTCTACCATGTCTGGACGGGACCCCAAGGAAGTTAATTGATGGGCAAAGTCGGCTATGCTTTGAGCAATCAACTCTTTAATTTCATGCTCAAAGCCTTCAGCTATCATGTCATTTATTTGAATGCTGTTTTTCTCAAAGATTCTCCATCTAATTATGCGCGTTGAAGATTGTTGTAAAGCCTTATTAGCTCATTGTTTGCCCGCTGTCGATCCCGAATGCAAGGGGATATGTCTTGATGTGGGTGTTGGCACTTTTGCCTTTTATTGCGAACTGTTTGCTCGTTTGGGGTTTCCCACGGTAGCGGTAGAACCCCTTCCTACGACTAAACTGCGCCGACTTTGTCAGAAAATTTCCATTCCTTTAATCGAAAGTTGCCTGTCCGATATTAATGGCGATCGGTCTTTATATCTCGGCACGTTTGCTGGTTTTTTCAATCGGAATTTTAGTTCTTTATCTCCCGATTGGTTTGGCTCTTCCCAAATCGCGCGACAAGTTCCATCAATGCGACTTTCGACCTTACTGGATGGACTTCAAGCCCAAACGCTGACTTGTTTAAAGCTGGATATTGAAGGATGGGAGTCCGCCATTATCGAGCAATTTGTCGAACTTCCCGAGACACTACTCCCCAAAATCGTCATGTTTGAATATGGCGGCGGCGTGAGTCGTAAACAGGCGAAAAGAGGGTGGTCGCCGAAGTTCATCAAAGCGACCCTTGATTGTTTATCGGTTTTAAAACAGTGCGGCTATGGTTTTAGCATCGCGATCGATTATACGCAGACGGATAGAGAGCGAATTTTTAATTTACAATCGTCGAGTTTAGATGCCGATACTCTATTTCACGAGAATGCCGTTTATGGAAATATTATTAGTTTCTCTAATTGGGACTGTTCTCCCAAGGAAATAGCCCGAGTTTGCGCGCCTTACTATGGAGGTTGGGAAAATGCTTTAGTGACTACCTTGTTGTCGGTGTTGCGGTGAATTATTGCAAGTTTTTTTGACATACTCACGCCCGCTAAAGCCACGGTAATTCTTGACGGTTCAAAGCAACTTAATAAAAACGGAAATGAATTCTCGGATTCAGTAGCGCCTCTACAGGTTTTCCGCCCTTGAGGTGCTGTTCCACTATTATGGGCACGTCGATCGGTTTAACCCGACAATACCAAATTTCCTCCGGCACAACTCGCACGGTCGGGCCCATGTTGCACTGTCCCTGACAGCCGCTAGCTTTCACCTGCACCCCTGGAATTTGCTCGGCATCAAAAGCAGCCAGCACGGCCGCCGAGCCATTTCTCAAACAAGATTGGTGCTGGCAGATCAGTATACAGGGCAATTCTGGCTGGGAGTCCGGTTCTTTGGCTTCAGGTTCAGGCATCATTCAAGGTCGATGTCGATCGCAAGATACTTAACCTATCTTAACAATACGATCGCCCTGGCATATCCTTAGGGGGAGCAGTCCGTGCGGCTCTTTCCTGATACGATCGAATTAGAGAGCAACTCAATCAACCGCCGATCATGCCTAAAACCGTAGCCGATGTGATGACCCGCGATCCCATCTTGGCAAGACCCGAAATGCCCCTGAACGAAGCGATTAAAATTTTAGCCGATCGGCGCATTAGCGGTCTGCCAGTGGTAGATGTAAACAACAATTTAGTAGGCGTCATCTCCGAAACCGACTTGATGTGGCAGGAAACAGGCGTCACTCCTCCGGCTTACATCATGCTGCTCGACAGCGTGATTTACTTGGAAAATCCCAGCCGCTACGAGCGAGACCTCCACAAAGCTTTAGGGCAGACAGTTGGAGAAGTAATGAGCGGCGAGCCAGTGACGATCGCCCCTGACAAACCTGTCAGAGAAGCCGCCCAACTGATGCACGAACGCAGCATCCACAGGTTGCCCGTACTTGATGCCTCCGGCAAAGTAATCGGCATTCTCACGCGGGGAGATATCATCCGAGCGATGGCAGCCGAAGCTTAATTGGGAATAGCACGGCAACAGCCAGCAATCACTAATTAGTGAACCTGGAAACTTTGGCACCAGGCAAGAGCCAAAAGCTTGCGCTTGTTGGAATTCTTCCTTCTTCCTTCTGACTGATAACGATAGCGAGCGCAGACACTCGCACTGGTGACGAGCGCGAGCGAGGACGCTCGCACTGGTAGCGCGGAACACCACCCCTACCAACTGTCAACTGTCAACTGTCAACTGTCAACTCTTCTTTATGAGTATTACCCCCGAATCTGTCGAGCAATTGCTGAGTTCCGAGGATCTCGGCGATCGACTGCGTGCAGTCAACCAAATGCGGCAGTTAGAACCAGCGATCGCTTTCAAGCTGATCCAAACAGCGATCTCGGACAAAAACGTCCGCGTCCGCTATGCAGCCGTCAGCCAAATGTCAACCCTCGGCCAACAGGATTTATCCCTTTCTTTAGAAATACTGCTCAACAGCCTGCACAACGACCCCGAAGCCGATGTGAAAGCAGCCGCAGCCGATGCTTTGGGTGCCCTGAAATTAACCGAAGCTTTAGACGACTTGCAGCAAGTTTACAGCAGTACATCTGAGTGGCTGATCCAGCTCAGCATTGTCGCAGCCTTGGGGGAAATGGGCGAACCGAAAGCATTTCCGCTTTTAGAAACAGCCCTCGCCTCACCAAACGAGTTGATTCAAACCATTGCCATCAGCGCTCTGGGAGAATTGGGCGAGCGTCGGGCGATCGAGCTGCTAATTCCCTACGCTGAAAGTGCCGATTGGCTGATCCGCTACAGAGTCGCTCAAGCTCTCAGGAGGTTGGGCGGCACCGAAACTGAGGCTGCTTTGGAAAAACTAGCCCGCGACGAAGTAAAGCAAGTGGCAGAAGAAGCGCAGGCGGGACGACTTTAGATGCGGGCGATCGCGTCAGCCCGCTAGCATCCTGACAACAGTCAACACCACAGTCAACACAACACTCAACCATTGACTGTCAGCCATTTTGAATTTTGCTACGGGTACGGCAGGGCTCGAACCTGCGACAGGCGGATTAGAAATCCGCTACTCTATCCAACTGAGTTACGTACCCAGATTTAAGTCCCAAATTTACGTTTCTGAGTTAGTATCCTCGATCGACAGCCCAAACTAAGGACTAGAGGGAATTTTGGAACTTAGCTGCGGAACTTTTGAAGCCAGCTAAAAGCTTGCTAGCAATATTGTATCTGGGGAATGGGAGATGTCGCAAGTCTATGGGCCAGATAATTTTGAGGAACCTGTTCGCCAACTCCCACCTATCAGAATACAGGATATCTCTGCAGGTTCGATCTCGTCTTTGACACTCGGTGACATACTCCCACGTCAAGCGAGTACGCTATGACGTGGGCATCTTTGCAGCCCGATGAAGGGTATACAAAATTTCCTTCACGGTACTGTTATCCATAGTTCCTACTACAGAAAGATTCCCGCTACGGCGTTTTATACTTGGGAAAATGTCCAACCCAAGTCTCTTTAAATTAATCGCGGCGTTAATATCGCGATCGACCATCAGAGAGTTCTGCTCATCCCAATAGTCTCGAATACTGCAATCGGTGAAAATGATTTCATTCCGATAACACAGTACCATTGAAGTATAAGCAGGTTTTTGTGCAATAACAACTGCTCCAGCTTTTGAGGCTATGTAGTCCAGTGTCTTAAAAAATTGACCGAATGCAGCATCTAGCCAAGACTTATTCAGTCCTGATTTTGCTGATTGACCGTTGGTCAGATAAGCCCCATCATCATTTTGCTCGCTCTTATTGCGCTTAGTTAAGCCTTTAAGGTTTAGGTCTTCATGGAAGAAGAATTTAGCACCTGTTTTGACAAGTTTATGAGCAATTTTATATTGAAAATCTTGGCGAGAACGAGCAATACGTTGATGCTGCTTGGCTTCTCTTTTTGCTAGTTTTCGCCTCGCTTTACTCCCCCGTTTCCGTTGGTTTCGTTTCTTCGAGATCCGAGCTAGTTTTGATTGATTTTTGCGTAGTGGCTTAAGTGAAGGTAGTTTATCACCTTCAGATGTTGCCAAATAGACATCTTCATGAAGCACTGCATCTAAGCCAATTGAGTTCCCCCAAGTCGGAGTAATTTCGTCAGGGGTGAATTCAGGCACCTCCAGATCTTCAAGCATTAATTGAATGAACCAACCATCAGCTTTTTTAGTAACACTAGCTTGCTTGAGGGTAAATTTATCTGGGATGGGGCGGTGCATCCGAACTTTGACAACTCCTAGTTTGGGCAATCGAATATAAATCCAGTCATTTCGACAGCATTTAATCCAATCGTTACTAGCAGTTGCAAAAGTCATCGTGCGATAGCTTGCTTTGTTTTTAAAGCGAGGTCTACCAAACTTACCACCTTTACTATCACCAACAATAAATCGCTCAAAGGCTGTGTCTACTCGTTTGGACACGTCTTGCACAACCGTTGAATCTACTTGCTTGAAATCCAACAATTCACCACTATGAAAAACTTTTACCAAATCTTTTTTGATTGATGGTAGTGCAGCTTTTTGATTGTAATAATTAGGCTTTGGTCTGGGAGTAGCAATACTGCTTGTTAGCGGACAGGCATCAATATCGGTACGGTTCATCTGCCACCAGTCGAAGCGATCTCCTAGCTGGCGATTATACCAATAACGGCAAATTCTCAGCCAGCGATTGAGCTGCTGTTTTTGATTGGTGTCTGGATAGAATCGATACTGATACGTTACTTTCATTGCGTTACGCTCTTGACGCTGCAAGGCAAGCGTTATTATATCGCGTTCGCCTTGCAAGTTGATTAACAATTTATTGGATCGAGAGTTTGTTCGTCTCCTCATCCACCCGTCCCCTGCTAAAGTCTACAATTTTTAGATTGCTTACGGGTGGAATCGGAGTCTCACGCGACTCTCATCCCACACTAACCGAGGCGGTATAGTGTGGGGATTCCCGTCTGTTTAGCTAAAAGTGAGAGATTGTTTAATGCGATCGCGATTTGCATTGGACGATCGAACTGCGCAACCGCCACAGAAACAGTCCCGCTACAACCGCGATCGCCACTGACTGCCCGATCCACAAGCCCTTACTGCCTAATCCCAGACTGAAGCCCAGCCCGTAACAAGCGGATAAGCCAAAGCCCCAGTAGCCCAATACATTCAGTACCATAGGAACTTGCGTATCCTGCAGCCCTTGCAAGGAGCCGTACACAGCCTTCTGAAAGCCATCGAGAACTTGGGCGATCGCGGCAATGACGAGCAATGGCACAGCTTGGGCAATAATAGCTGCATTGTCTGGATTTTGCACGTCTAAATAAATGCCGATCGCCTGTTTGGGGAATAGCAGCAGGGCGATCGAAACCCCAAACATAAAGTTGTACTCATCCCCATACTGACCCAAGCTGCCTGTTGAACTCCCACAAAATCTTTCCGGCCCAACCATTGCCCCACTCGCACCGTCGTTGCATAGGAAATACCCAACGGTACCATGAACACCACCATAATTGTTTGAAACACGATCTGATGCGCCGCTAAAGCTTCTGTTCCCAACGTTCCCATCCAGAACATAATCACCATAAAAAAGCCAGTTTCTAGTCCTGAAAACAGGCCGATCGGCACTCCCACCCAGACTAATTCCCACAGAATTCTCGGTCGCAGGCGATGCAGTTCTTGAAAAATTCGATAGTTTTTCAGCCTCGGATTGATGAAAACATACAGCGCCAAAGCGACGAACATTCCCCACAGTGCCATCACGCTTGCCAATGCTAACCCCGCCAATCCCATCTGCGGAAAACCAAATTTACCAAAGCCTAAAATATAGTTCCAAACAATATTAAAGGCAGTTCCTGCCACCACAATGAACATCACCGGACGCGCTTGAGATAACGCTGAAACCGTCGCTCGTAACGCCGCAAACCCCACCGCAGGAAACAAGCCCCACAACATGATATCGAGGTAAGTATTGGCAAGTTTTACTGTTGTTTCAGTTTGTCCTGCATGGCTCATCCAGCTATCTAGATGTGCGGTGAGAATCATCATCGGAATTGAAACTAAAATTGCCAACCACAACCCCTGACGGGCAACATTCTGGATGCGCGTTTTCTGCCCCGCACCAAACGCTTCAGCAATCAGCGGGCTTACTCCCATCACGATGCCACTGGTGGCTGTCATTATCGAAAGAAAGACGATCGCGGCAAGCCCTCCTGCTGCTAAAACATCGGCTCCCATTCTGCCCATCATGACAGTATCTGCAAATCCTGTGGCCGATTGAGCGACTTGGGCGCTAGCGAGGGGAACGGCTAATTTAAAAAACTCTCGTACCTCAGTTTGGAGGCGATTTTGCATCTGAATGACAGTCATGAAGAAATTTCCTGAATTGCTGGGTAAACCGCTACTTGAGAGAATTTAGCCAGATAAAATTTTTCTGATTTTTGCGGCTTTTTCAAAATCTTGCGCATCATTTACTTTATGTAGCGAAGCTGTTTAAGAAGTAGCTATAGCCTCTTTTGTAATAGATGAGATACACTTTGGTAATTGGTAATTGGTAATTGGTAATTGGTAATTGGTAATTGGTAATTGCTTAATATTGTACCTCACGCTTCATGATAACTGCTATGTATTGCGATCGAAAAAATCAAAATTGCGACGCAGTAGATCGCGCAACAAAATCAGAAGTTTAAATACCGATCCAAATTTTGTGAAGTTTTTGAACCGCAGATGTCGGCGGATTAACGCAGATGAACGCGGATGATGTTTTACCTGCGGTTCAAAAGTTTTGAAACAAGGATTTTAGTTGCTCAATACTCCTTCGGGAATTCCCAAAATATCCTCAATTCGCGGCATATCTTCTAAAGGAATTACTCGCCCTTCGTCCTCGAAGCCGGCAATGCGATCGAAGTTCAAATACCGATACAAATCTGCGGCAAATGGATCGATCTTTTTCGCTACAAGATCTTTGTATTCTTGCACTGTCGGAATGCGACCCAACAGCGAACAAACTGCCGCCAATTCCGCAGAACCGAGATAAACTTGCGCGTCTTTGCCCATGCGGTTGTTGAAGTTGCGAGTGGAAGTTGAAAACACTGTTGTCGCATCTTTAACTCGCGCTTGATTGCCCATGCAAAGGCTGCAACCGGGCATTTCGGTGCGCGCGCCCGCTGCTCCAAAAATGCCGTAATATCCCTCTTCTTTCAATTGCTGTTCGTCCATGCGAGTTGGCGGACAAATCCACAGGCGAGTTTGTACGGCTCCTTCGCCTTCTAACACCTTCGCAGTTGCTCGGTAGTGACCGATATTTGTCATGCAAGAACCGACAAATACTTCGTCAACTCGATCGCCCGCAACTTCACTCAATAATTTAACATTATCTGGGTCGTTGGGAGCGGCGACGATCGGCTCTTTTATCTCGCTCAAATCGATCTCAATTATCTCGACATACTCGGCATCGGCGTCAGCTTCTAGCAGCACTGGATTTGCCAGCCATTCTTCCATCTTCGCCACGCGGCGCATAATGGTGCGCGCGTCTTGATAGCCCCGCGCTACCATGTTTTTCAGTAGCGCTACATTGGAACGAATGTATTCGGAAACTGTTTCGACGCTGAGTTTAATCGTGCATCCCGCGCAAGAACGTTCGGCTGTCGCGTCGGTTAATTCAAAGGCTTGCTCTACTTTTAAATTTGGCAAGCCTTCAATTTCCATAATCCGACCGGAAAAGATGTTTTTCTTGTTCTTTTTCTCGACAGTTAGCAATCCTTTCTGAATCGCTACGTAGGGAATGGCATTGACGATATCCCGCAGCGTTACTCCGGGTTGCAATTCTCCTTTGAACCGCACTAAAACCGATTCTGGCATATCCAAAGGCATGACGCCTAAAGCCGCAGCAAAAGCTACTAATCCCGAACCCGCCGGGAAGGAAATTCCTAACGGAAAACGAGTGTGAGAATCGCCTCCGGTTCCTACTGTATCCGGCAATAACATCCGGTTCAGCCAAGAGTGAATGATGCCGTCTCCGGGCCGCAAAGCTACGCCTCCCCGTTGAGACATAAAATCGGGCAATTCGTGATGGGTTTTGACATCGACGGGTTTCGGATAAGCTGCTGTGTGGCAGAAACTTTGAATTACTAAATCGGCGCTAAATCCCAAACAAGCAAGTTCTTTTAATTCGTCTCGCGTCATCGGCCCGGTGGTATCTTGGGAGCCGACAGTTGTCATTACTGGTTCGCAAGATGTGCCGGGACGAACGCCTGCTAAACCGCTAGCTTTTCCTACCATTTTCTGCGCTAAAGTGTAGCCTTTACCCGTATCTGCGGGGATGCTGGGGCGGGTGAAAATCGTGCTGGGTTCCAATCCTAAAGCTTCGCGGGTTTTGTCGGTTAAAGTGCGCCCGATTAACAGCGGAATGCGACCGCCGGCGCGAACTTCGTCTAAAATTGTGTCGGGTTTCAGGGTAAATTTGGAGATGATTTCTCCGGCTTCATTGGTAATTTCGCCTTTGTAAGGATGGATAGTAATTACCATGCCTGTTTCCATTTTGGAGACATCGCATTCGATCGGCAATGCTCCAGAATCTTCCGCCGTATTGAAGAAAATTGGCGCGATCGCACTTCCTAAAATATACCCGCCGCTCCGCTTGTTGGGTACAAAAGGAATATCGTTTCCTATATGCCACAACACCGAGTTAATCGCCGATTTCCGCGACGAACCGGTACCGACAACATCGCCGACATAGGCTACGGGATGACCTTTTTGCTTCAACTCGGCAATGGTTTCTAAGGCCCCTGGCATTCGAGTTTCTAGCATCGCTAAAGCGTGCAAGGGAATGTCCGGCCGCGTGGTAGCTTGAGGTGCGGGAGACAAGTCATCGGTATTCGTTTCTCCGGGTACTTTGAAGACGGTAACGGTAATAGTTTCTTCTAGCAAAGGACGGCTGGTAAACCACTCGGCATCGGCCCAAGAATCGACGACTTGCTTGGCGTAGGGATTGGTATCCGACAGCGCGAGAATGTCGTGGAAAGCGTCAAATACTAACAGTGTTTTGCTCAGGGCGCGGGCTGCTGTAGCGGGAATGGCGGCTTCGGCTGTGGGATCGAGCAAATCGATTAAAGATTGGACGTTGTAGCCGCCCATCATCGTTCCTAACAGGTAAACTGCCCATTTGGGGGCAATTAGCGGGCTGCGGATTTCGCCTTTGGCGATGCCGGTTAAAAAACCTGCTTTGACGTAGGCGGCGCTGTCTACGCCGGGGGGAACTCGATCGCGCAATAATTCTACTAAGGTCTCTTCTTCTCCCGGTGGCGGATTTTTCAGCAGTTCGCACAGTTGCGATGTTTGCTGCGCGTCTAGCGGTAATGGGGGAATTCCTTGTGCCGCGCGCAGTGCGGCTTGTTGGCGGTAAGATTCAAGCATTTTTCTTTCTCCTCGGATGGCATTTGCTAAGTGCTGGCAAATCGGTTCATTTTTTAGCTTACGGGTTGAGGTCCGATCGGGCATAGTATACTGCCCTTATCAAAACTTAACGCAACTTCAGAAACAGTTAAGTACACAACCTATGACAGATGTTTTTTGTAGCGAGAAGCAATCCGAGCAGCTCTGTTCGAGGGCATTCTGTTGCATCCTTACGGTTAAGATTGATGTTGTAAGGGGATATGAATGCCGATCGCCCTGCATCGGAAATCCCCTGTTATCGCCAATTCAGAGTCCTTCGCTGCGGAATTATAGGAGTCCAGTTTTGTGCAAAATCGACTGTTGCAATGGATCGATCGAAAACTTGAAAATTTTATCCCTGAAAACTGTCAGGGTTGCGGCTTTAAGCCAGAAATGCGCGAAGCCCTTGAAGAAACTAAAGAATTATTTTTAGCCTTCGCTGACTCAATGCCGGTGCCGCTGGTTGTCAGCAGTTTGGCAACGGGTACTATTCTTTACTGCAACGATTTATGCGATTTGGCTTTCGGAGTGACAGCATCCGAGTTCATCGACCGCCAACACGCTGAAACGCTGTACAGCAATCCCGCCGATCGCCGGCAATTGCTGGAGGTTCTGGCACGCGACGGATATGTCCGCGAAGCAGAAGTTCGCCTGAAAAAGGCTGACGGTACGGAGTTTTGGGCGACTGTATCGATGCGGTATTTGACTTTGGAAGCGGAAAAAGCCGTGCTGTCTGTGTTCTGCGACATTACCGAACGCAAGCGAGCCGCAGCTTTAGAGCGAGAAATGCTGGAGTCGATCGGGCTGCGAGCTCGCCAGCAAGCTGCTGTCGCCCTTTTGGGACAGGAGGCCCTGGCCGAAACGGATTTGTCGGCGCTGATGGACAAAGCTGCAGTGTTAATTGCGAAAACGCTGGATGTCGATTACTGCCAGTTTTTGGAACTTTTGCCCTCCGGCCAGGCTTTTTTGCTGCGATCCGGTGTCGGGTGGGAACCCGAACTCGTCGGCCGGGCTACTGTTACCGCTTCGGCTCGGTCTCAAGCGGGCTATACGCTGTTAGCGGGCGAACCGACTGTTGTTCGAGATTTGCGGGTGGAAACGCGGTTTAGCGAGTCGCCGCTGCTGCACAACCACCGGGTTGTTAGCGGTGTTACTGCGATCGTCCCTGGCAATAGAACTCAGGAAAAAAGCAATTGGGGGCAAGCAGAACCGCCCCATAATTCTCCATCTCAGTCTTCTGTGTGGGGGGTGATGGGGGTTCACACTAGCCGAGATCGGTGTTTACATTAGATGACATTTATTTTATGGAGGCGATCGCCAATTTGTTAGCTGCGGCGATCGAGCGGATTAGATATTCGGAACGCTTGCAAATGATGGAACGGGCGATCGAAAGCAGCAGCAATGGCATTGTGATTACCGACGCTACTGTGGCTGACAATCCGATGATTTATGTCAATCCCAGTTTTGAGCGGATTACGGGTTATCGCCGAGACGAATTAATCGGTAAAAGTTGCCATTTTTGGCAGGGTCAAGGCACCAGCAGGGATGCTGGAGAAGAGCTGCGCAATGCTATTGAACAAGGCAGAAGCTCTCAAGTTATATTGCAGAACTTTCGGAAAGATGGCTCGCTTTTTTGGAACGAAATTTCTATTGCTCCGGTTTACAACTCGCGCCGCCATTTAACTCACTTTATTGGAGTTCAAACTGATATTACCGATCGCAAACGAGCTGAAGAAGAATTATTTTTAAAGTCTCAAGCTTTAGCAACTTTTAGTGCCAATCTCAAACACCTGCACCGAATTACAACTTATCACTATCAAAATTTTGAAGAACTGGTTGATGATTATCTGACAGCCGGCTGTTTGATTTTTGGACTGTCGATCGGTCTCGTCGCTCAAGTAGAAAATCGATGTTGGATCGTGCGATCGGTCAAAGCTGAAACGCAAATATTTGTTAAAGGTTTAGAATTAAATCTCAACGATACTTACTGCGCGGCGGCCATCGACTCAAGAAAAACCATAGCTTGCTCTCATATTGCCAAATCGAGTTTGATGGGAGAAAAACAAACTTATAAAATTTTTGAGCTGGAATCTTATATCGGTACTCCGATATTTGTCGAACGTAAAATTTACGGCACTTTGAGTTTTTGTGCGTCAGAACCCAGGAAGAAAAAATTTGAACCGGAAGAACTAGAAATAATTGAACTCATGGCTCAAAGCCTGGGGAAATTCCTAGCAGCTCATCAAATGGAAGTCGAACGCCAGCAAGCAGAAAAAGAGCGATCGGAGTTAATATTATCTCTGGTGGAAAGTGAGGATCGCTACCGCAGTTTGGTCGAACTGTCTCCCGAAGCGATCGCCGTTCACAGTCAAGGAAAAATTGCCTATATCAATGCCGCCGGCGCTAAACTTCTCGGTGCCAGTTCTCCAGCAGCCCTGATCGGCCTTCCAGTATTGAATTTCGTCCATCCAAACTGCGTGCAAATAGCTAAAGAGCGAATGCGAAAAGTAGAGGAAGAAAACACCCCGATCGACCTTGCTGAAGAAAAATTCATGCGGCTTGACGGACAGATAATTGATGTTGAAGTTGCCGGCATACCCGCTACTTATCAAGGCTGTGCCGCCGCCCAAATTATTATTAGAGATGTGACGGAACGCAAGCGAGTAGAACAGCAACTGCTGCACGACGCCTTTCACGACGCGCTGACGGGTTTGCCGAACCGCGTTTTGTTCATTGACAGGTTGGGACAAGCAATCCGCCGATCGAAAAATTCCTGCGATTACAAATTTGCCGTACTTTTCCTCGATTTAGACCGCTTTAAAGTAGTTAACGATTCTCTCGGACACATTCTCGGCGACAAATTGCTAGTGGCGATTTCTGCGCGGCTGCAAGCGTGCGTGCGGGCTTCCGATACTGTGGCGCGACTGGGGGGGAGATGAATTCACCATCCTGCTAGACAATATTCAAAACGTGGGAGACGCTACCCTGGCAGCTAACAGAATCCAAAAAGAACTGACTTTGCCGTTCAATCTTGAAGGCCACGAAGTCTTTACTACGGCCAGCATTGGCATTGTTTTTAGCAGGGATGAGGCAACAGCAAACAACAGCTTGAATTGCTTGCAATGTTCCGCACAACTTCACCCCGAAGAATTGCTGCGGGATGCTGATATTGCCATGTACCGCGCTAAAGCTTTGGGAAAAGCCCGCTACGAGGTGTTTAATTTGGCAATGCACGACCAAACTCTGTCGCTGTTGCAGTTAGAAAACGACCTGCGGCTGGCTATTTTGGGAAAAGATGAATTGGAGAAAAATAAGGAGGAACTTTCGCATTTTGTCTTGCACTATCAACCAATTGTTTCGATCGCAGATGGCTCGATCGAGGGTTTTGAAGCTTTGGTGCGCTGGCATCACCCGGTGCGGGGTTTAGTGCCTCCATCTAGTTTTATTCCTGTCGCTGAAGAAACGGGTTTGATCGTGCCTCTGGGAACTTGGGTACTGCGGGAAGCTTGCCGCCAATTGCGCGCTTGGCAAGAACTTTTAATGAAGGCAGAAGGAAGAGGGAAGAAGGAAGAAGGAAGAGGGAAGAGGGAAGAAGGAAGAGGGAAGAGGGAAGAAGGAAGATGGAAGAATGAAGAGGGAACAGGGAACAGGGAAGATAAGGAAGAAGGAGGAGGGGAGACAGTAGAAAACGGAGATGTTTCGATCGATCCCAATTCCCCATTACCAATTACCAATTCCCAATTCCCCATTACCAATTCCCCATTACCAATTACCAATTCCCCATTGCCAATTCCCAATTCCCAATTTCCAATTTCCAATTCCCCATTAACAATGAGTGTCAATCTTTCAGCAAAACAACTAGGTCAACCGAATTTGATCGAGTTAATCGATAAAATTTTGGCAGAAACAGGCTGCGATCCGGCTTGTTTAAAATTGGAAATTACTGAAAGCGCGATCGTGGAAAATGTGAAGAAAGCTAATACGGTACTCGCTGAATTAAAAGCAAGAAATATTCGGCTGTCGATCGACGATTTCGGTACTGGTTATTCGTCTTTAAGTTATTTGCACCGCTTTCCCCTGGATACGTTGAAGATCGATCGCTCTTTTGTCAGCCGTTTGGGGACAAAAGAAAGCAGCGACGGCGGCGGACAACCTTTGCAAATTGTGCGGGCGATCGTGACTTTGGCGCGCAATTTGGGCTTGGAAGCGATCGCCGAAGGTGTAGAAACTGTCGAACAGTTAGAACAGCTTCGAGAACTCGAGTGCGATCGGGCTCAGGGATATTTGTTTTCTAAACCTTTGGATAGTGCGGCGATCTCTGAACTTTTACAACGGGCGATCGATAGTCAGTTGACAGTTGACAGTTGACAGTTGACAGTTGGTAGGTTGGGTTGAACAAGCGTAAATTCTCCGCTTTGCTTCGCCCAAAGTCCGTCATTTTAGATGTAAATAATTTGGTTTTCCATATAGACATGAATAAATATTTCACTCATTGGTTTTTGACTCGCGGATCGATATTATTTAACCGCTCCAGAGCGCAGAGGGGGAAGAGCGAGAGAAGAGAGAGATGAATAATTCTGATGCCATCGGATTTGGTACTATTAGTCATTAGCCAGCAGAAAAATAACGATCGACTCTCAACGATCGACTCTCAACTGTCAACTGTCAACTGTCAACTCTCAATTAGCTTTGAGTGGAATCTCGATCGCAAATTCTGCACCGCATCCTGGCAAAGAATTGCAGTAAAGCAACCCTCCGTGCCGTTCCGTAACAATTTGATAGCTAATTGACAGACCCATTCCAGTACCTTTACCGACGGGTTTAGTAGTGAAAAACGGGTCAAAAAGTCGAGTGCCGACACTCTCCGGTATTCCCAGACCGTTATCAGCAATCTTAATAATTACTCGCTCGGAATTTAGCATTTCAGTGCAGATTCGGATGTGGCTGGGTCGTGCCCGAATCTCTTCATTAGAACGCCGCAAATCCCGTTCCTCCAAAGCATCCAAAGCATTGCTCAAGATATTCATAAATACTTGATTCAACTGACCTGCATAACATTCTACTAACGGCAATTGACCGTATTCTTTAATCACCGGAATCTCGGGACGATCGTGTTTTGCTTTCAAGCGGTGCTGCAAAATCATCAAGGTACTGTCGATGCCGTCGTGAATGTTAACTGCTTTCATTTCCGCTTCGTCCATGCGGGAAAAAGTGCGCAAAGAAGCAACAATTTGTTGAATTCTATCTGCACCGACTTTCATCGAAGCCAGCAATTTCGGCAAATCTTCCATCAAAAATTCTAGTTCAATATTTTCTATTTCCTCTTGAATTTCTGGAACTGGTTCGGGATAGTGGTCTTGGTAAAGTTCTATCAATTTGAGCATATCTTGAGTGTATTCGTTAGCGTGGGTGAGGTTGCCGTAAATAAAATTAACTGGGTTGTTAATTTCGTGAGCGACTCCTGCCACTAACTGACCGAGAGATGACATTTTTTCGCTTTGAATTAGCTGAGATTGAGTGCGAGTTAGTTGCTGTAAAGTTTGCTCTAATTCGCGGGCTTTGTTATCAGTTTGGGTATAAAGTTCGGCTTGATTGAGGGCGATCGCTAATTGAACTGTAATCGCTTGCAGCAATTCTACTTCGCTATCAGTCCAGGGGCGCGCGGAGTTACTATTGCTGCAACTAATCGCGCTGACTACTCCCGAAAGCGCTTGCACCGGAATTACCAGTACAGATTGACCGCCCATAGAACGAACTGTTTGCCGCCAAACAGACTCGGAGATTTGTGCGACATCATCTACCCGCAGGATTTCCAAACGCAATAGCTGCTGTCCGAGGTGGCCGAAATCGGCAGCCGAATAGCGACCTGTTAAATCGGGAAGTTCCCGACTGCGAGATTCTTGAATGATTTCCCAGAAAGCATCGTCTTCACTGTCGCGATACCAGGCAAAACTGCACCGATCGACCTGCATGAAAGCGCGAATTTGTTTGACGGCAACATTAATGATGCTGTCGAAATCGAGGGAATTGCGAATTTGGGCAGTCAGAATGTTGAGCAATTTTTCTCGATCGGCTTGCTGTCTGAGTCGGGCTTCCGATTCCCTCAGGGCTAATTCTCCCCGCTTGCGATCGGTCACATCTTCGGTAATAGCTAATAGGTATTGGGGATTGCCTGCTAAATCGAGAATTGCTGTTTTCTTGGTGTGAAATATGCGAGTTTCGCCTTCGCCATTTTGAATCAGTTCTTCAGGAATATCGATAATTTGCCCGCTGGCGAGCACTTCCCGATCTTTTGCGGTGAAAAAGTCGGCTTGTTCTCTGGGGAAAAAGTCATAGTCATTTTTGCCCAAAACTTCTGCTGCCCGGAAACCAAGCAACTGTTCGGCGACAGGATTCCAGAGTACAAATCGCAACTCTTCTACTTCTTTGGCAACTACTCCTACTGGTATGGTATTGAGTACCGATTCCAGGAACTTTTGAGCGTGTTGCAATTCTGTTTCTGCCTGTTTGCGATCGCTAATTTCTTGTTCTAGCTGGGCGACTGCTTGTCGCAATTCAGCAGTTCGATCGGCTACTCTATCTTCTAACTCGGCTGCTGCTTGCCGCAGGGCTGCTTCAGCGTTTTTGCGATCGGTAATGTCCATCGCAGTACCGAATAGTTTGATTGTCTTGCCGTTCGCATCGGTTTCCACCTCGCCCAAGGAGTTGATGTGGCGCAAAGTACCGTCGGGGCGGTACAAGCGGAAGTCAAAATCGAAGGGAATGCCGAAGTCGATCCCCCGCTGCACTTCGCCGTACCACAATTCCAGATCTTCTGGATGGATCGCGCTAGTTTGTTGTTCGCGGTTGGGCGCTGCGGGTGCCGGTTCGAGCCCGAAGATGCGGAAGAGTTCCTCAGACCAAGTGACGGTTTCTGTAGCTGGGTCGAGTTCCCAATTACCGACATGGGCGAGTCTTTGGGCTGCTTGTAGCTGTCGCTGGCTTTCGCGGATGGCGGTTTCAGCAAGTTTGCGATCGGTAATATCGAGGAGGACGCCGCAAAATACGGTTTCGCCGTTGTCGCTGGAAGTTGGCATTGAGTTTCCTTGCCACCAGCGGATCTCACCGTCGGGCTTGATGATGCGCCCTTCGTAGTGCCAGGGGGAGAGGTTTTCGACAGCCTCAATGCCGGAAGTGATATAGCTTTCCAAATCCTCGGGATGGATGCAAGACATGAATGTATTTAAGTCTTGCATTATTTGTGCTGCTGTCACGCCGGTGATATCGAAAATGCGATCGCTGATATAGTCAACCTGCCAAACTCCGCCCCGGCTGCAAAACTGAAACAGAGCTCCGGGAATGGTAGCCGCGATCGTCCGAAACTTGGTTTGGGTGGCGGTGAGAACTGCCAGAGTCTGCCGCAGTTCGGCGGTGCGTTCTTCGACTCTGATTTCTAGTTCTGCATTTGCCCGCTGCAATGCCTCTTCTGCTAGTTTGCGATCGGTAATGTCGCGGGCGATGCCTTGAAAGCTGATAATATTGCCTCCGCCATCTTTGACCGGCGAGATGTTGCAAGTAATCCAACACCAACTGCCGTCGGCGCGTCGGGCGCGAATCTCGAGTCCTGCTTGTTGTTGTCCTGTTGTTACAATGCGATCGAGAAAAGCCCTCGTAGCGGGCAAGTCTTCTGGATGGATAAATTCAGCAAAGGATTTACCTGGGATTTCTGAGAAGTTGTGTCCGAATAAATCCGTCCATTTGGGAGAAACGTAGGTGAATGTTTCTGTTGGGGAATGTTCGTAAATTAAGTCGTTGGCGTTTTCGACAAAGTGGCGAAATTTAGCTTCGCTCTCTTGCAGGGCTGCTTCTGCTAATTTGCGATCGGTAATGTCGGTAGCTGTACCTGTAGTGCCGGTGATATTTCCGGTTTCGTCGTACAGGGCGATCGCGTTGAACATCAGATATTTGAAGCTGCCATCTTTGGCGATTTGCACGCTTTCGTGCTGGAAAACCGATTCTCCAACCAGCAAGCGGGAAAAAACTTTTACATCTTTCTCCATTTGTTCGGGAGTTATAAAGTCGGAGAAAGGTCGCCCGATCATTTCTTCTGGTTCGTAACCGTAGATGCGTTTGACTGCTGGGTTAACGAAACTGTAACGTCCCGAAGTATCGACCGACCAAATCATGTCTTGAGAGGTTTCTACCAAGCTGCGGTATTTGGTTTCGCTGGCTTTGACGGCTTCTTCTGCTTGCTTGCGTTCCGTCATGTCGCGGGAAACGCCGACTGTCATCACGACTTGACCGTCTTCGTTGCGGATGGGTGTTTTGACGGTGCTGAAAAGTCGCACTTCTCCGTCGTAGCGCGCGGCTGGTTCTTCGGCAATTTGCAGGGTTTGCCCGGTTTCAAATACAAAGGCGTCATCTCTGACGTACTGGAGGGTGTAGTCGGGATGGGCGAAAGGCGCGTCTACAATTCCTTTGAGTTCCTCTTGACTCATGCCGTAATAGTCGCGAAATGCTTGATTCGCCCAGACGATTTTCGATTCCGGACCTTTGACCAATACCATGTCGGCGATCGAGTCGAGTATTTGGTGGTATTTTTTTTCGCTTTCGCGCAGTTGCTGCTGGGCGAGTTCGATTTCTGCAAGCTGTCTCTGGGTTTGCAGGTGCAGTTCGGCTTGGTAGATGGCGACTGCTAAGTGATCCCCGACTTGTCTGGCAAATTCGATTTCGTCTTCTTGCCAATCGCGCGGTTGACCGCACTGATGGATGCACAGCAATCCCCACAGGTGTTGCCCTTGCAGCAGGGGTACGACTAAGTTAGCTCGGATTTGAAATCGCTTGAGAATTTTTAGGTGGCACGGGCTCAACCGGGCTTTGTAGATGTCGCTGACGGATTGAACGTAACCTTTAGCGTAGTTGGCTGCAAATTGTTCGCCGAAACAATGGTCGTGAACTTTTGTTCCTAGAGATGGGCTGTATTGGGGCAGCACGTCTTCTGATACTACTTCGCCGTCGTTCCATTCGGACTCCGGGAGGAAGCGGTAGACGGCGACTCGATCGGCATTTAAAAGTTGCCTGACTTCGGTGGCTGTGATTTTAAATATTGTTTCTAGGTCTAGGGATTCGCGAATTTTGCTAATAACTCCCATCAAGGCTTGCAGTTTTTTGAACCAAGTTTGAGACTGCATTTCTCTTTCTAGGTGAGCTAGCTTCTGCCGGAGGTTGGTTACTTCTTGATACAGAAATTCATGAAACATATGTTATTTCTTTAGTTATTTTGCGATCGGCTGTACGGGTAAATCCCACTAATGTGATGAAACGTGATGTTATGAAACTTGACTCTAATGAATGGGAAGGACTGATGGCACTTTCTGTTCCTTTTTCTGGCACTTCTTCTGGCTCTTCGCAGCTACCCTGACCGCATATCCGTATTTTATCTTAAATTTTTGGTGATTTAAGGTGGTGGTTATTCCGTAGATTTACTTATTTGATTGAGTGCCGATCGAGCGCTTAATCAAATATCACTCTCTCGACATTTTACTAAATTTGACAATTTTTGGCGATAATATTTTGTTTTAAATATCACATTTGTGTCGCTAAAGCTTTGTAATTGGTAATTGGTAATTGGTAATTGGTAATTGGTAATTGGTAATCGATCGGGCTTGTATCTCGATTACCACCAGATGGCTGTAATCGATCGTTCCCCTGCTTGAACTAGCTGTATGGGGAAGCGGTCGATCGACTGGATGTTTTAAATTGTAGATTAATTATCGGTGCCCGGTTCGATCGTTCAGGATCGAATGCAATATTCGATAGCATCTAATGCTGCGCCTGCAATTGCGATAGCTAAAACCCGTTTAACAAAGAATTTGGAGCAATCTAAGGTTTTATGGCAGTTTTCTTGCTGTTTGGCAGTAAAGTGAGTACGGCATACATACCCTGCATAGCACGAGGTTGCGCGCAAATCTGGGAACTGTAGCAGTATTTACAATATTAAAACTTACGCATCGATTTTATACATATCGATTTTATACATAGGGTGCGCACTGCGCACCTTACCGCTATAAATTGTGTTTTTAACCATTGGTAACTAAAAACTCAAAACTCCCGACAAGCCTCCAAACTATTCAAAAGTTTTCTGCAATTCAAAACTCAAAATTCAAAACTCTCGATCGACTCCCATCTAAACTTTGAGTATTGCCTTAGCGTCCTCAATACTTTGTCGCACGATTCGATCGGACTCCCTAAAAGCCACCATTTCCGAATCGGTTAATTCAAGTTCCAACACTTGTTCTACACCCTGACATCCCAAGCGAGATGGCACTCCCAAAAAGATATCTTTCACGCCGTATTCGCCCTGCAAATAAACGCAACAAGGCAATATTCGCGACTGATTTAATAATATTGATTCTACCATCAAACAAGCAGCAGATGCAGGTGCAATATAAGCGCTAGCAGTCTGCATTAGTTCGACAATTTCCCCGCCACCGTGTCGAGTTCGCTCTACCAAACGCTCGATCGTCCCGGCATCCATCAGTCGATCGATCCCAATGCCGCTGACAGTAGAATACCGGGGCAAAGGTAGCATTGCAGCGCCGTGATTGCCGATAACAGTTGCGTGAATTTCTGCCACAGAAATACCCAATTCCATCCCGATAAAAGTTTGAAAGCGGGCCGAGTCGAGAACTCCTCCCATCCCCATAACTCGGCTTGCCGGCAAGCCTGTAGCTTGCCAAACTAAATAGGTCAATACATCCAAGGGATTGGTAATTACTATTACGATCGCCTCGGGAGAATGGGCGATCGCCTGTTTGGCAGCTTCGGTAACAATTCGAGCATTTACTGACAGCAAATCTTCCCGACTCAAACCCGGTTTGCGGGGAATTCCTGCGGCGATTACTACAATATTTGAACCTGCGGTATCTGCATAATTGTTAGTACCAGTAATTTTGCGGTTGCAGCGTTCCACAGCGAGCGCTTGCATTAAATCTAAAGCAATTCCCTGCGGCCAACCCGGTACAATATCTAATAACACTACATCGGCAAGATTCTTTTCGGCAATCCGCTGGGCTAAGTTACTGCCGACTTTGCCTGCACCGATAATTGAAACGCGGGTTGAAGGACAATTCATTTGATTTTAGATTTTAGATTTTAGATTTTAGATTTTAGATTTTACATCACTTATGCAAATACCTGTTCGATTGTTTACAATACATCATTTACAGAAATAAGGTGCGCAATGCGCACCCTACATTCAGTTATTTGAAATCTTCGAGTTGGTCTACCCGCAACCAAATATTCGGCGTCGGAACTTTGCCAAATTTTACAAAAGCATAGTCTCCTCGAACATCCATCACTTCGCCTTTTGTTTCAAATATATAGGAGGAAAAGCGCCGATCGCTGGCTTGGGCTTCCAAACTATTTTCCAATTTTTCCCGCACGGCACGGACAATACTGCCTTTTTTGATTGCCATAACTTGCTCTATTTTGTCGATCGAACCATACAAATTTTATTGACGTACTCCCCGCGATGAATCGACGGGGATTCTCAAAGGTTGCATGAAGGCGGGTTAAAAACCGCGCCTTCATGCTTTCTTCTTCCTGCTTCCTCGATTCTTAACTAGACGGTTGCCCGTCCCCGTCAGACCATCTCCACAGGCATTTTCTTTAACGTCCAAGAGGCGTCCCCCCTCAGACAACTGAACTATAGCGTTAACCGAGCATTTACGAAAATTGGGCCAATCCTTGCGTTCCCGCAGGGCAAATTTCCACACTTTCCGAACAATGGTTAGCGTGTGTTCGATGAGCTTTCCTTGCTCTTTGGTCGGATTGGCTTTGTACTCGTAAGTTAAAGTTAACACTGTTTATTACCTCCTATCTCATCATAAGCAACTATGATAGAGATATTCCAGAAAAAGATGAACGACGGGTTTTAACCAGCCGGGGATCGTTTCATCCCCTCCTTTAAAGGCAGGGGTTCTCACGCTCCCGTATTGTTTTGATAGAAATTTGTCATTACAGCACCTCTTTACTTTGTATCTCCCACTCTCCCCCTCTCTTCTCAATGCTGGCACTGGGGGCAAAAATGGGTCGATCGCGCTGCTAATCTGATGCGTTCGATCGGACTGGAACACTGGCGGCACGGTTGACCGGTGCGATTGTACACCCAAGCGACGCCACCGTAATTGCCGTTAACACCTTGGACGTTGAGATAATTGCTGAAAGTAGTGCCGCCCGATTCGATCGCCTTCTGTAAAACCTGAATAATTGCTGAATGGATGCGCTCGATTTGTTCTGCTGTCAAATCCGCGCCCAGAGTTGCCGGCAAAATGCCCGACACAAACAAAACTTCATCCGCGTAGATATTCCCCAAACCCGCCAGGAGCGATTGATCTAGCAAAGCCGCTTTAATCGATCGCCTCCGACGGTGCAGCTTGCGGGTCAAATATGCTGTGGTAAATTCCTCTGAAAACGGTTCGGGGCCCAAAAGCTTCAGCCCGGTAACTGTATTTGCCACCTCTGTTTGAGCCGGCACGTACCACATTTGCCCGAAAGTGCGCTGATCTACAAATCGCAGTTCCTTATTTCCTTCAAAAAACAGTCGCACTCGGGCGTGCTTTGGTAGGGGTTCCGATCGATCCACCCACAGCAGTTGGCCTGTCATCCGCAGGTGAACGCCCAACCAACCGGCTTTTGAAGGTCCGAAGGAGCCTGGAGGAAGGGGGAAGGAAGAAGCAGAAAGTTGAGAATCGAGTTGAGAATCGATCGGAGTTTGGAATCGAAAATCTCCCCATCTCCCCATCTCCCCATCTCCCCCTCTCGCACTCTCCCTCTCCCCCTCCCCTGCTGGGAATTGAGACAGTTCTGCCAGGAGGTATTTGCCGCGCCTGTACCAACGGAAGATCGACTTTCCCTGAAGTTTTGCCAAAAAATCGGTTGCAGAAATCGGGCGGGCGATCGAACTGTTTAACAGCACGTCCCCGCCCACAATTTCCCGATCGGGGGTTACTTGATTCAAACCCCGGCAAATAGTTTCAACTTCTGGCAGTTCTGGCACTGTTAGCGCTGTTCTGTTCCTTGGTTTGGCGCACCTTCCACGCTGCCGGGAACTTCTGCTCCCGGTTTGCTGCCCGTCGAAGTTTTCGGCTGCTGGGGGGCTGCTCCGCTGCCAGTTTTCCGAGTTTTCTCGTCGATCGTGGTTTGCTTGCCGCCTGTTGCTGCGGTTGATTTTGCTTTAGCTTTCGGGCCTGCAACTTCCACTAATTCGCTTTGGGCGAAGTTGTTGGTGTTGACGCCTGCATAATTTACGCTGTTAAAGCGAACGATAACTGGGTATTTAATGCCGCTTTGGTCTACCGTAGCAACGGTACCCACTTCTTGATACCAGTAGGATTCTTTGCGGAGAATCCGGACTGTAGAACCGCGTTGAACCATGAGCTTTTTTTCCTTAGCGATGAATAAACGGATAAAGCCATTTTTTTCACTCTAATCGATCGCGCGACGCATTTAAAGTCTGCAAGCTATTTTTTGTCTCGGCGTCATTTTTTCTTCGCTGTTTGTAACGAAAAGTAAACTTTTTTGCCCGTGGGATCGAGCGGTAGAAAAAACAAAAAGTCCATTATTATCCGTCAAATAAAAGCAGCACGAGCGAAATCTATAAAAAACTTTACACGGAATCCGAATCAGTCCCCAGCAGCATCGCGGCACCAACAATAATCGGGCGATCGCTGTGGCTCGATCGATTCAATTAGTTCTAGTATTCAAGGAAGACTTGAAAAAATGAATTTTTAAAGATGTTGTGCGCAAGTTTAAAAAATTAATGACAGCTCGAATCGATCGACCTCACGCAACAGTAATACTGGCAATCTCTGCTGACGGTAAAATTGCCGATACAGCCCGATCGCCCGCTAGATTCGGTTCTGCAAATGACAAAGCCCACCTCGAACAGCAAGTCGCTCGGGCGGACGCAGTTTTGTTCGGAAACGGCACTTTACGCGCTTACAAAACCACTTTGACAGTAACTTCACCCCCATTGCTCGAACAGAGACAAGAGCAAGGAAAGTCACCGCAACCGGTGCAAATCGTGTGCTCGCGATCGCGCCAATTTGACCCGAATTTGCGATTTTTCAGCAGCCCGTTCCCCGCTGGCTGCTGACTGGGAAACGGCCGAATTTCCCACTCAAACTCCAACTAACGATCCTCTTCCTGGAATGTTCGATCGAACCTTAGTTGCTCGAATAGCAGGAGGAGAAATTGATTGGCTAGATGCTTTCGGACAGCTAGCAAATCTCGGCATTCAACGCTTGGCAATTCTGGGAGGAGGGCAACTGGTAGCGTCGGTACTTGCTGCAGGCTTAATAGATGAATTCTGGTTGACGGTGTGTCCGTTAATTTTGGGCGGCACCGATGCACCCACACCAGTTGCAGGAAAGGGTTTTTTAGCATCCTGCGCTCCGAAACTGCAGCTTTTGGCAGTAAAACAGGTGGAAGGTGAGGTTTTTTTGCACTATCGAGTCGCTCGATCGAAAATTCACGGTGGCGATCCAAAACCGGGCGCACCGGGCGATCGACCGAGTTAACTTACTCGTGGGAAGTCCCGCGCTCTATCTGAATCTAAGGCTACTCCCAGTGAATTTGGAAGCCCGTACCATACTGCGTTAGCAGTTGGTGTCGGGTAGTTCACCGACCGTCAGTTCTAATTAAGTCGAGTGGCAATACAAGATTTGTGATAATCTTGGTGTATGATGGTTCTAAATCGAACAACGCACTTGTGAAGCCAGTGGCAAATCAGCAGCACCCGCACAAGTCAACCGCGATCCCAAACTCTCTGTTTTCGCAGAATTCTCAGGGTTATTGCATAACCGCAAACTGCTGGGACGCAACTTCCTCCACGGATTAGCCCGCAGTATAATTTGTTGCCAAACCAGAATTGAGCAGTACAAAATGTCTTTTGCTGGCAGAAGGAATTGTGCAGGTAGATCGATAAATGATTTATTCGATCGGACAAAAATAACCGCAACCGTCCGACGGCCGCTGTACTCGGCAAGCCTAATTAACAGGGGATTTCGATCGAGCAACTGTCTGAATATATGGATGAAAGGCTGCAAAAAATTCTCGCCCAGTGGGGCATTGCCTCTCGCCGTCAAGCCGAACAGATGATTGTAGCTGGACGAGTGCGAGTTAATGGCAAGATCGTTCAATTGGGACAAAAAGCAAATCCGGCGAGCGATCGCATCGAAGTTGATGGAGTGCTCTTTAAGCCATCAGATCGACCGGTTGGAGTCTATCTGTTGCTCAACAAACCGGCAGGAGTAGTTTCCACTTGCAGCGATCCCAGGGCCAAAACCACAGTCCTCGACTTGCTACCGCCCAAACTGCGATCGGGCCAAGGCATTCACCCGGTAGGACGTTTGGATGCAGATTCAACAGGGGCCTTGTTGCTCGCGAATGATGGTAAGCTGACATTCTGTTTGACCCATCCGCGCCATTCGGTACCTAAAACCTATGAGGTTTGGGTGCAAGGCAGTCCCCCGGAACAGCTACTGCAAGTGTGGCGTCAGGGCGTTATATTATCTGGCAGAAAGACTCTGCCTGCTGAGGTTCGAGTCCTCGATCGCGCGCGAGACCAAACGCTGTTGCAAGTGGTGCTATCGGAAGGGAGAAACCGACAGATCCGGCGAACGGCCGAATTGTTGGGACATCCCGTACTGAAGCTGCACCGCACGGCGATCGGTCCGATCCAACTGCAACCCCCCGGAGAACCGGCCCTCCCCCTAGGCCGCTATCGACCCCTTAACCATTCGGAACTTATTTTTTTGTGGAATCAAGTCAACCTAACATCAATAAATGTGCCAGTAAATCTCGAGGAGCACAGCATATGACAAAGAATTTATTTTTTTTATTTTTCAAAACCACTAAAAAGAGTCTGCGTTCCCCAGAACCAGAACCGGCTCAAAAGCTAGCCGAAATCGGGGCCAGACTCCGACAGTTCCGCGAACAGCACTCGATTTGTTTGGAAAAAGTAGCTTTGGTAACCATGATTCGCCGGGATCTGCTGCAGGCGATCGAAGAAGGCCAACTCGACCAACTCCCCGAACCCGTTTACACTCAAGGTTTGATCAAGCGTTACGCCGAAGCAATGGGCTTGGACGGGTCTGAGTTCGCCAACTTTTACCCGGCAGAACCGATATTCCGATCCCAGCCCCAGCGTTCTTGGGGGGATTGGCCTCAACTGCGCCCGATGCACCTCTACCTGTTTTACATATTTCTAATTATCTGTTCTGTAAGCGGACTGTCTCAGTTGATGAACGCTTCCCAGGAAACAGCCCAAACCGGCGTGGGATCGGTAGAACTCGCACCGCCACCAAATTTAGGCAGCGAACCTGTTAATTTTGCAGGCTCTAAAAGTCGTAAGGTGGATACTTACAAAGCTGTGGAAACAACAAGAACTGGTGAAAATTTAGATCCAGCCGGAAATAAACCGGTGATGGTGAGTGTCAGTTTTAAAGATGAATCCTGGATGCAGGTGGAAGTCGATGGCAAAACAGAATTTGAAGGAACTTTGCCTTCAGGGACTGTGCGCACTTGGCAGGCGCGAGAGCGGTTGGTGGTTATAGCTGGCAACGCCGGCGGCGTACTGGTTGCTGTTAACAACGGACAAGCACAGCAACTTGGAGATCCGGGCGCTGTTAAAGAAGTAGTTTTTCAAGCTGACGAGCTCAAACCATTGGAAAAGCCGAAGCAGGAAGCGCAATAGGGAAGAAGGAAGAAGGAAGAAGGAAGAAGGAAGAAGGAAGAAGGAAGAGGGAAGAGGGAAGAAGGAAGAGGGAAGAGGGAAAAATCAATTTTCTTTCTTGCCTCTTCCTTTGTATTTCTGTGGTGTTACGATCGTTGCTCGGGCAGTTAGAAGACTGACGATCGCTCTAATTAATAGTTAAGCATCGTACTCCTGACTGATGACTGATGCCTCCTTGTCAATTTTTCTGAGGCGAGCGCCCGCAGATGTAAGTAATGTTTTTGAGTCGATCGCGCACTTCCCAATTCAAAGCTTCAGGTCGGTAGCGCCACCCCCAATTTCCCTCTGCTTTCCCCGGAAAATTCATTCGCGCGTCAGTACCCAAACCCAATAAATCTTGAAACGGCACGACTGCCAAATTAGCAATAGAAATCCAACCCATGCGGATTAAAGACCAGTGAATTCCCTGGGGATCGATGCAGCCCAAATAGCGCAGCACCTCGTCTCTTTCGTAATGTTGCAAACTATTGAACCACCCAACAGTCGTGTCGTTGTCGTGCGTGCCCGTGTACACTACGCAGTTGCGAACGTAATTGAAAGGCAAAAAAGGATCGCCCGGACCGGCACCAAAAGCAAACTGCAAAATCTTCATGCCCGGAAACTCGAACCGATCGCGCAAAGCTTCCACTTCAGGAGTAATTACGCCCAAATCCTCAGCGATAATCGGCAAGTTGCCAAACTTTTCATTAATTACTTCAAACAAAGCCGTTCCCGGTGCCTTAATCCATTCTCCCTCGATCGCCGTTTCTTCCCCTTGCTTCACCGCCCAGTAAGCATCAAATCCGCGAAAGTGATCGATCCGAGTCACGTCTACATAATCGAAAATCGCCTCAAAACGCTGCACCCACCACTGAAAATTATTTGCTTGCAGCTCCTCCCAATTGTAAACTGGATTCCCCCACAATTGACCTGTTTCGCTGAAGTAATCCGGCGGAACTCCCGCCATTAAAGCTGCTTCCCCAGTTTCTTCATCCAAACAAAATATTTCGGGATGCGACCATACATCGGCGCTGTCGTGAGCTACATAAATCGGAATGTCGCCGATAATTTGAATGCCGCGCAGGTTGGCATAGCGCTTCAATTCCGTCCACTGCCGGAAAAACTCGAACTGGACGTATTTGTAGTAATAAATTTCCAAATTTAGCTGCTGCCGCCACTTATCTAAAACCTCGGGTTTTCTGCGGGCAATTTCCGGTTCCCAAGTGTGCCAGCTACCGCCACCAAAGTAGTCTTTTAGGGCCATGAAAAACGCATAATCTTCCAGCCAAAGGGCTTTGATTTCGCAAAAAGTCGAAAATTCTCTTTGCTGTATGGGGGATGCTTTCGCTTTGAAGTTTTCGCAGGCTTTTTTTAGCAGGGGTATTTTGTGCGCGATCGCCCGATCGAATTCTACAGTATCGGGGGGAAATTCCGGAAAATGAGCTAAATCTTCATCCGACAGCAATTGCTCGTCCCGCAACAATTCCGGGCTAATCAGCAGTGGATTTCCTGCCATTGCCGAATAGCACGAATAGGGAGAATTGCCGTATCCTGTCGGACCGAGGGGCAGTATTTGCCAGTATTGCTGGTCGCTTTCTGCTAAAAAATCAATAAAGCGGTATGCTTCTATTCCCATATCCCCAACGCCGAACCGACTGGGAAAAGATGTGGGGTGGAGTAGAATACCGCTAGCTCTGGGAAACAGCATAATCTATCTAAAGATATAGGAATTAAACATTGACAGTTCGATCGGCATTCTTTTCAGGTAAGACCTTGCAGTTGATATGGTTTTTGTCTGAAAAGATGCCTTGGCTATTGTCTCATATTCTGCTGGAATGAGCTTGGCAAATATTTTAATTTTAATTGACCGACAACTGCTGAGCGCGCGAACAAAAATCACCATATCATAACTTTTCTTTTGCCAAATCCCAGTTTGTCTGTGGGGGTAAATTATCTGTAGCGAAAAATCATATCGAATCTTGTAACATCGCAATTATGAGAGTGCGAGCGTCGGAGTTCGCAACGAAAGCTAACGAGTGGCGACGCTCGCACTCTCGATCGAAACAGTCCCGGACGCACCTACTCTTTAGGTAGGGTGCTAATTGCGGGTCTTACAGTAGTTATGAGTAGTCGATCGAGCTACTATTTCCGTCCAGGATTGCAAAATATACCGGGATAATAGAGTTTCCCAAAGGCAACGCATGAGAAAGCCAACTATTTTGTATTCCCGGCAACAAGGAGATAAAAATTCACAAACACAAGGGGAAGGTATTTCCTTCCCCTTTCCGGAAACCAGTTCTGCTGTTGCTTCAAGTTTGCTTGTTCAAAAAGTTTTGAACTTGTCTCAGAGCGACTGCACCGATGTTGTACACAGCCCAGCCGCCGGCCAAGATTAGGGGTAGCAAAACTATCACTATGCGGAAGTCAAAATCCATTGGTTCTCCTCCTAAAGTTTTTTAACGATTTCTCATAATCTATTTGTATCTCATTTTGGCATCATTCTCTAGACTGTATTTGGAGAAAGCGCTACGCCCGCTTGGGTCGATCGGCAGCTATGGCAAGCGCCAGGACAGTCAGGACTTTGGTAATTTAGGACTGACGCAAAAAAACTCGGTTTCTGGCAAAATCGTCGCTGCGATGTGAAAGTTTTGACGCATTAACCGGGTTTTTGACCCCTCGCGCGTCCGGAACTGTAATTGCTGAAACCTCGGCTCTGTAAGGATCTGATTCCTGCTAGATCGAGAGCGCCCCGCAGCGCCACCTCTAGAAAATTTAGATCTATCGCCCGACAATCATTTTGGCAATCCCTTCCACTACCTGAGTTAGGGGATCGGTGGGGAAGTTCAGAGCAAAAACTCCTTTACTCGCCAGCAGCATCATTTTGTCGCTGTGGGGTAGCACCCCAGCAACAGGAATGCCGTAGATACTTTCTGCTTGCTGCTTCAAATCGTCGAAATCCAGGGATTCGGGAGCTTTGTTGATCGTCATCAATATTTTCGGCACTTCTAATTTGCGAGCGACATCTACCGTGACAGCCGTTCCCTGAAAATCTTGTTGATCCGGACGCAGGATCAACAGCAGGATGTCGGAGATGGTAATGCTCAGAAGAGTTTCTTCGTTGAGGCCCGGGTGAGTGTCGATAAATAAATAGTCTAAATCCAGAACATCGATCAGTTCTTGAAAGCCGTCGGTGAGCAGCCCCACATCGTAGCCTTCGCGCAAAACTCGCGCGATCTCGCCTGCTTTAATGCTGGAGGGGATCAGGTAAAGGCTGCCCTTACCGCCTAGTTTTGGCAGTTGAGAACTGACATTGTAGGCCGCATCGGCGATCGCGCAGCGACCCCACAGGTAATCGTTGAGACAGCGCTCCATGTTGTTTTCGCTGAAGCCGAACAGTACGTGAATGCCGGGGGATTGAATGTCTGTGTCTACAATAGCGACCCGATTTCCACCGCGAGCAATAATCGATGCCAGATTTGCAGTCGTGTTCGATTTGCCGGTGCCGCCCCGGTAGGAGTGGACAGAAATGATTTTTGACATGATGTACGCAGGAGGCAAAATATAGAGTATCCGAGTGTTCGAGGGGAATATTTTCTCCGAATGTATAAAGTATAGTGGGCAATTTCGCGCCTGTTAAATGCGCGACAACTTATCAATTATGCTCATTAATTGTGCTCAAATTCTTGATGCTGTGGAGTTGTCAATCCTCCGTCTCCGGTAAATCCTGGCTCTTGCGAGCTTCCCTCTTGGCTGCTTCTCTGCGTTCCCGGATCTTTTGGGCTTTGGCTTGCAACGATCGCTCTAAGTCCTCATCGGGCTGAGTTTCGCCAGAACTAGGACTGCCGTTGGTGTTCGTTGGGACATCAGTTTGAGGGTGGTTCGATCGGACGAGAGGACTGCGATGTTTGTATTCCTTGGCTTTTTGGTGCAACTGAGCTAAGTAATCCTCTGGCATACTTTGTGTCTTTGAGGAATCGGAGGAACCGACAGTTGCTGGTGAGAAATCCTCTGGCAGACTTTGTGTCTTTGCGAGTTCTGGTGAGAGATCCTCTGGCGAAGTTTGTGCCTTTGAGGGTTCTGGTGAACCGACATTTAATTCTGGGATTTGGTACGGTTCTGTTGCAGGGGCTTCTTTGTGGGAAGTTTTGAATTCTTCTCTAACTTTCTTTAATTTCTCGATCGATGCTTTGTTGAGGACTTCTTCAACTTCGTCATCTTTTTGCTGTTCGTTAATTTCAATTTTGAAGACTTGTTTTACCTTCTTACTAATTGCTTGCCCGTATGCAGATTTGTTGAACCTGTCTGCGGAAACGATGCTGCTACCGGTGACGATTAATGCTAAGCTCGGTGCGACTGCAGGCAACCACCCTCCCGACAGAAAAATCCCGAAACTGATACCGCAGCATACTCCCAGCATAGCTAAATATGCTAGCGCCAAGCGCGCGGGGTGCGCGATCCGCCAAGCCAATGTACCCCCCACGATCGACCATCCCGAAATCCACAGGATTTCTGCCCATTCCGGCCAAAACCAAAATAACGGTCGCTGGTCTAAAACAGCACTCAAAAGTTGGCTGACTACTTGCGCGTGAGCAACTATACCGGGCATGAATTGGTTCTTTTGTTTGCCAGCACTGTAGGGCGTATAAAACAAATCTTTGACGGTTTCTGTGGTGTAACCGATGAGAACTATTTTATCTTTGACTAAATTCGGGTCAATTTTACCTTCTAAAACATCTGTAAGCCTGACTTGGTTTGCTGGTTGGCGTCGGGAACGGTAATTAATCAATACTTGATATCCCCTGACATCGGCATTTTTGTATCCTCCCTCATTATCTGCTAATTGTTTGATTTGAGTTGAACCCAGCCATAAAGATTGGTTGGCATCGAGTTTGGGGTTGATTCCTTCAGATTGCAAGTAGCGGAGCGCGAGTCGGAGGTTGAAGGAAAATAATACTTCAGAACTGTCGTTGCAGGGATGTTTTTCGCTGGGATTTACGTCAATTGCCGGTGGTTTCATAAATAATAAAGCCCTGCGCAGTATGCCGCCCCGATCGACTGAAAAGTCTGCAAATCCAAAGCTGTCTTTTGAGATGCCAGGGGGAGGGGGAGAACCGGGATTGTCCGTACTGCCGTCGGTGACTAAACACACGCCGATAATCCGATCGCTTTTTTGTAAAAGTGCAGTTAATTCGCTGCGGCCTTCTCCTTGAGGTACATCTCGCAGGATATCTAAGCCGATGACTCGCGGCTGCATTGCTTCTAGTTTTTGTAAGATTTCAGCTATTTTGCCGTCGGATATCGGCCACTGTCGCAGTCTCTGAATGTCTGATTCGGTGATGCCAACAATTAGCAAGCGCGGATCGGGACTTTCGTCGGGACGCAACCTCAGCATCAAGTCGTAAGCGCTTAATTCTGCTGATTCGAGTATTCCTACCTGTCTGACGGCAATTAACGGTACGGTGACAACGGCGCTAGCAATCAGTACGATTCTGGCAAATGCTAGGGATGGTTTGAACAGTTTGCCCAATTGCGTTCGGACCGATCGAATTTTGTCGGAGAATTTACTCATAGTGTAGTACCGATATAATTTTCACTGAATTTTTTAGTAGCAGATACTTTAAGCCCAGATACAGTTAAGCTTCTTGCTGTGCGACAGCAACCCAGAGCGATCGACCTTCTCTATCTTAGAACAGCCGCCCGCTTTGACCGCTGGTAACAAAATTTTACAGTCGGCTGCTGGGAGTGCGTGCTGCTGCCTTGGCGTGTCCGACAGCTAAATTTTACCGATCGAGAGCGCACTTGCCGATCCAATTTAACTGAACAGGCGGGAAGTCCCCCGCCCAGCGCGTACTCACGCCGGGTGGTGAAATGAAAACCTGGGGAGGAGACGAGCTTTCATCCCTTGGTTGACAGTACGTTGACAGTGATCTTATGAAAATTTATAATCTATAGTAAAAAGTTTAGGGCAAATCGCTCTAAATTCATTGTTACCTCAACTAAAAAAACAAGAAGAAACCTCATGGTTAGCTGATTGTTACAGTCAGGTACTGCAAGCTACTACTCTCAACCTAGTAACCGCTTATAAAAACTTCTTTGCTCTTAGAGCTAGCTTCCCTAGATTCAAATCAAGGAAAGGTAAGCAGTCCGTCCAATACCCTCAAAACGTCAAGCTCTTAGCTAATAATGTTATTAAGATCCCAGGTGGAATCGGCGAGGTAAAAGCTGAGTTACAAAAACAAATTGAGGGACAAGTAAAGACAGTTAACATTAGCAAAACTCCGACAGGTAAATACTTCGCGTCAATCCTAGTTGAGAGTGAGGTAGATCGCCCAACAGTTTCAACGGTCGGCAATGTGCTAGGGATAGATTTAGGAGTCAAAGATTTTGCGGTAACTCATAATGTGTTATTGATAGATTGGGTATAAGTCTCGGAACCTGCCGAGGCTAGCTACTCGAAAATATTTTTTGCCTGCAGGGAGCATCTGTGTTTGGAACATTATATTGAAAGACACCAAAAGATGAAACACTTTCTACATTTTGCTCTGCTGCCTGCGGCTGTATCCGCCATCGCCGCAGTTGTCGCTAGTTTGCCTGCCCCCGTACTGGCCCAATCGCAGCCAATTCTGCTCAGTCAAAACGTGAATTTTCGACCTCCCGACGTAACGGCCCCAGACAACAGGCAAGGGGGAACTCATCGGGGCGCTAAGTTGTGTCCGGCCGGTTTATCTATTACTCCTTTGATACCTGAGAGTAATATCGGTTTAACATTAGCAGAATCTCCCACATTTTTTGTTTACGTTCCTCAAACTGAGGCGGAAATAGAGTTTGTTTTGCTAACAGAAAATGGAACGGAAATTGTCTACGAAACTGCATTTAAAGTTGACAAACCGGGAATTGTGGGAGTTACCGTTCCTGCTACTAGCGACAACAAAAAGTCTATTGAGGTTGGCAAGCGATACGAGTGGTCGTTTTCTATGGTTTGCGACCCTCAAGATCGATCGGCCGATGTGGTCGTTCAAGGGCTAGTCCAGCGCATAGAACCGCAGTCCAATCTCAAGCAGGATTTGGAAAATACCGACGCGATGTCAAGGCTGAATGTTTATGCTAAAAATGGAATTTGGTACGAAACTCTTGCTACTTTAGCCGAACTGCGGCGCAAGTCTCCCGACAACCAGACGCTAGCAGCGGAGTGGACGAAATTGTTGCAGTCGCAAGGGCTGGATTCGATCGCAGCTCAACCGCTGATTCAGCCTCTCTAGTGCTAGCTGTATCCCAGGGTGTTGTCTTTGCTCGTCTGATGTGAAGGCTAACTAATTTCCCCAGTTGCAGCAAGGGTTTTACTCGGTTTAGGACTTGCGATCGACCGCTGCTTGCGAAAAATCTTAATTCGGTAGTGAAGCAGCTACAAAGAAACGGAATTCCGATTCTGCGCGCAAGTCTTATCGCGATTAAAAGTAGAGTAAAATCTACAAATTGGAAAAAACATGAAACGCTTTATTTAAGGCTTGGTCTTTACCCGATCTGATGCGAAGGTTGACAAATTTCCCAGATTGCAGTAAAGAGTTTAACATCCCTAAAACTTGCGATCGCCCACCTCCGACAAAAAATCAGAGTTTGGCAGCAAAGTATCTAGGCAGAAACCCGGTTTTTAACTCCCCGCGCACAAGTCCTGTCCGGGCTAAAAGTAGAGTAATATCTCTACAAAGAGGAGAAAAAATGAAACGTTTTCTACATTTTGCCGTTGTTTCAGCGGCGCTATCTACTACCACTATTCTATCCTGTTTTCCGGCACCGTTGCTGGCAGGAACTGTGCCAATTCTCGTCAGTCAAAATGTGAATTTTCGACCTCCAGATGTCGGTGCTCCTGACAACAGGCAAGGGGCGACACATCGAGGTGAAGCCTGTCCGAAAGAGCTATCTATTATTGCTTTAATACCAGAAAGCAATCGCGGTTTAACGGTAGCAGAGTCGCCAACATTCTTTGCTTACGTTTCTCAAAAATCTACTTCCGTCGAGTTTACTTTGCAAGCAGAAGACGGAACAGAGGTTTACACTACTGATTTTAAAGTTGACAAACCTGGAATTGTTGAGGTGCGGATGCCGGAGGCTGCTGGCAAGCAGAAATCTCTTGAAGTTGGCAAGCGATATCAATGGTCGTTTTCGGTGATTTGCAATCCTAACGATCGCTCCGGAGATTATTTTGTTAAAGGCTTCGTACAGCGAGTAGAACCAGCACCAAAACTTAAAAACGATTTGGCAAATGCGGAGCCGATGGCAAGGGCGATCGCCTATGCTAACAGTGGAATTTGGTACGAGACTGTCTCTACTCTAGCCCAAATGCTGCGCAAGGCTCCTGAAGATCGGGCACTGACAGCAGAGTGGCAGAAATTGTTGCGATCGCAAAAACTTGAGGATATCGCGACTCAACCGCTGCTTGAACCTGTCTGATTTTGGCTGGCGATCGAGATTTGTCTCGGCTTTATACGATCGGAAGGTTGACTTTTTTCCCGGATTTAGCCAGAGATGTTAAATCCGGGAATGTTGTAAAAAAAGAGCGGTAAAATCTTCAGCGATCGGTTAAAAAGTGTCGCAGACAAAGCGCAGTAATATCTTTACCAGTTAGTCAAAAAATGAAACATTTTCTACATAAGGTGCGCAGTGCGCACCCTACCGATAAAAGTGCGTGCGTAAGACTTGTGAAACAAGCTGCGCCGTGCGCGTAATTCCTGTAAAATCTAAAATCTAAAATCTCAAATCGCATGGCTAACTTTCCTACAATTCTAGCTCTAGATTTTGACGGTGTGATCTGTGACGGATTAATCGAATATTTTCAAACAGCTTGGCGCACCTACTGTCAAATTTGGCAACCTGCAGAAATAGAACCAGAACCGAATTTGGCTGAGAGTTTTTATCGAGTGCGCCCCGCGATCGAAACTGGTTGGGAAATGCCGCTGCTGATCCGCGCCCTGCTAACCGGAATTACTGTCGAACAAATTTTGCTAGATTGGCCGAATATCGTACCGCAATTGTTGGCAGAAAATGGTTTAAAGGCTGCGGAAGTTGGGGCGATGTTAGATGGTTTGCGCGATGATTGGATCGCGAAAGATTTGGCAGGATGGCTGTCTTTGCACCGCTTTTATCCGGGGGTAGCCCAGCGCTTGCAGGAGTTGCAGGGAGGGGCGGTGAAAGTTGCGATCGTCACGACTAAAGAGGGTCGTTTTGTTCGGGAACTTTTGCAGCTAGCTGGTGTAGAAATGCCCTCTGATTTGATTTTTGGCAAGGAATACAAGAAGCCGAAACACCAAATTTTGCGGGAATTTTTGGCTGCTGCGGGGGAGAATACAACTATTTGGTTTGTGGAAGATAGGTTAAAAACTTTGCTGTCGGTAAAACAGCAGCCGGATTTATCTGAGGTAAAGTTATTTTTAGCTGATTGGGGCTACAATACGCTAGCGGAACGGGAATCTGTAGCTCAAAATCCGCCCGTTCAATTGCTTTCTCTGTCGCCATTCGCCGCAGATTTTCCGGCTTGGCTGAAGATTAGTTAGTAGTGAGGACTTTAGCCCTCTGAGTTTGCGGCCTGAAGTCCTCACTACCAAATGTTTGAAGATTGAGTTTTTTGGCTGGCCGGCGCATAAAGTTTTACATTTTTTTATTGCTTTTAGTTGCGCTGGCGTGGTATATTTTATATAATGGGATGGTTGCAAAAATTTTATTTTGGGACGGATTCCCATTATGAGATAATAATAACAAAAAGTCCAGAAAAAAGCAAGCGATCGACAAAAAATTTAGGTTTTTTTTTGATAATTTTTTTGAAAATTTCTGAGTGAAAAATTTCTAAAATTATAGCAACTACCACATCGGTTAGAATTGATATTTTGCACCAATGTCAGTCAATAAAGCGCGTGGGGTGGGGGCGGGTTTTTGAGATTGTCAATTATTGGCGACTATTGTTGAAAAACCCGCCCCTACAGGACGATCGACGATCGTTCGCGATCTCCAAGGCTCGCACTATCAACGATCGACTGTCAACTATCAACGATCGACTGTCAACTATCAACGATCGACTGTCAACTGTCAACTGTCAACTGTCAACTGTCAACTGTCAACTATCAACTATAAAACTAATGCTCGACTTAACAAAAGCAGCCAAAGCAATGCAGGGAATGAGCCAACATTTAAATGTAGAGGCGACTGCTGCTCGCCAGCGTTTGGAAGTGGCTCAAAAATTGCTGGAAAAAGCGGCAACTCAGCAAACAAAGTTGGTGGAATTGCAAGCAAATTGGAGCGATCGCACGTTATTTAATGCTGCTGTACCCGTAGAATCTTTGTCCGATCGCACTTACATTCCCGTACCTCCAGGTGCCCACACAGTCTTTGCTACAGACGGATCTCAAATTGCTCCCAACCATCACGAAATTGCCTACTGCTACCTGCTAAATGTCGGCAGAGTCATGCTGCATTACGGACAAAGCCGCCATCCAGTTTTAGACAGCATCCCCGAAGTTTTTTACAAACCCGAAGACTTGTATGTTTCCAGACAATGGGGAATTAGAACCGAAGAATGGATGGGCTACCGGCGCGCTGTTTCTGAAGCAGTTACCTTGGCCGAAATGGGCGACAGTTGGGCGAAAATTAACGGCGGTAAATTGCCAGTGCCAACTTTAGCAATGGTAGATGGTTCGCTAATTTATTGGTTTTTAGAACAATTGCCCAGCGAAGCGCGCGATCTTATTTTGCAGCCAGTTTTAGCAGCTTGGGATAGTTTGCGTTTAGCCGGAATTCCGCTGTTAGGATATTTGAGCGCTTCTCGTAGCAGTGAAAGCTTATCTTTTTTGCGGTTTCCAGCTTGCACCCACGAAGTCCCCGACTGCATGACTAATTGCCCGAATGTCGGATTTGCTGCTACTGTAGATTGGGCGGATAAAGCACCTTGTCAAGTATTTGAACCTTTGCGCGATGCGATTTTGTGGGCGACAATTCTATCTCCCGGACAAAGGAGCCCGCTGTGGAAATCCCAATCGAGAATTTTAGATTTGTACGGTGTTAATTGCGTTTATTTCTGTTACGTTCATGTGGGAACGGAAATTGCTAGAATAGAAGTGCCGGAATGGGTAGCTCTAGATTCAACGCATCTAAATTTAGCTTTAGGAATGATGTTGGCTCAGGTTCACAAAGGCGGCGGCTATCCGGTGACGCTAGCGGAAGCTCACAATCAAGCCGTGGTGACGGGGGGCGATCGAAGTCGCTTTTTTGCTTTGTTGGAGCAGCAAATGATTAAGGCTGGTTTGAAAAATGTGGGAATTTCTTACAAGGAAACTCGGAAGCGGGGCAGCATTGCTTGAGGTAGTTTGATTCCCGTACTATGTAATTGTCAACTGTCAACTATCAACTGTCAACTATCAACTATCAACTACTATATATGCCGCTAGAATTAATTATCTTGCTTGCTTCGTTGCTGGTATCTTGGTTGGTATTTAATTGGGCTGTAAAAGTTTTGAAAGCGAGTATCAGTACGGCGATCGCTTTGGCGGTAATCGTGCTCTCTATGCAGTTAATGTTTGGCATCGGGCCGAGTCAGTTGTTTCAGTATATAATTAGTCTGCCGGAAACACTGTGGAAGATCGTTTTTGGCAAGTGAGATCCGAGCTTTCTGCCGTTAATGTCTGCAAAGTTCAAGCTTAAGCTCCTAAAGCAATGACTTCTGTTTGTTTTACAAGTTCATTGATAATTACAAGATCTATTTTTTTTTAATTTCTTTTTACAAGTTCGATCGCACTGGATCTAACCGCAGATAAAGGCAGATAAACGGAGATGAAGGCAGATAATTTTAAACCTTGGCTTTGCTAATACTGAGAATTTCAACTCGATCTCCTACTGTTACAATTGTACCGGCTGATTGGGGCAACACTCGCGTGTTAACGCTCAGTCGGTAAAAATGGTTGAAACGCGACTTTTTTACCCACTCAGGCATTGTTTCTTTGCGCTTGGCTGTAAATATTTTTTGAAAGCTGGGATAAGTTTCTTTTGTTTGAGGATGTCGTGCGGGTACTATACACCGCTGGCAGGGATTAATTCCTTCAAATATTGCGGTTCCTATTTTAAACCTCACAATTTCGTCCGCTTCTCCAAATAGTTGGTCTTCCCAAAATGGGGGTACGCCTCCGATTTCAATATTCGCTCGCAAGCGCTGCCGCATTTCGCTGACGCTAACTCGGGGAAACCAAGATGCAACTTCTGCAATTGTTTCTGTGCCGATTGCCGTCGGACCGGGTGAAGCAGTATCGTCAGGAAAGCCAACTAGCAAGTTTTCCACTAACTTGACGTGAAAACCGAAGTAATTGCTCAGCCAAGATTCTATTTCCGATCGCTCTGTATCTATGTGAAAAAAAAATTCTTCTTCTGTACCTTGAATTTTTAGGGAGACAGTACGATTCTCGGGATCGAACCAGAAGCGCAGAAAATGAACTCCGCTGTTGCGCTTGCCGTTAACAAATTGACCGAGATCGTCAAATATGGCAAACGATCGATCTCCCTCCAACGCACCGCTGGGCAGAATCATTGCTCGATCTACAGCTATGCCGTCTAGGGACTTGACTGGATAGATGTGAATGCTGGCGACGTATGGCATTTAATTTTTTTTATAAATAGTTATTTTAACTACAATTATAGCTTTTACGATCCCTTTCATTGGGAATGTGTGATGATTTTTAATAAATTGTCTTACTTCATAGTTGATAGTTGTTCGGGAGTTTTGAATTTTAAGTTTTGAGTTTTGAGTTTTGAGCAGATTGGGGCAAGTATGTTTTGAGTTTTGAGTTGATAGTTTTAGGGGCGAAGCGAAGCGGAGGGGGTGCCAAGAGAGCCCCGCCCACAGAGTTGAGAGTTGATGGTTGAGAGTCGATCGTGCGAGCGTACCCGCGATGGAACAGCAGTCATTTCTTCCACCTTAAACCTCCCAATTCTTCAATTTCAAAACTCAAATCTAAAATCTAACATCGGATAATCCCATCTCTTGCAGTCCCCGGCGCAAGCGTTCTGCTTCAAAAGGGCGGTGCGGTTCGTGCAGGGCGATCGCTCTTTTAAATGCTGCTAAACTTTCGGGTTGTTTGCCAATTTTTAGCAGGGCTACGCCTAAATTTTGATGGGCTTCTGCATGGTCGGGATTTATTTTAATTGCTTGGCGGTAATAGGCGATCGCATCTGTTAAATTACCCATTGCTTTGAGAGTCAGTCCCAAATTATAATGACCGATAGCAAAATACGGGTCGATTTTTAAAGCAGCTTTGTAAGCTTTTTCGGCACCTTTTAAATCTCCCCCATCTTTAAGCAAATTGCCCAAATTATTGTAAGCTCCCAACTTGATCGCCGGGAAAACATTGGTATCGATCGCGGCTTGATAGTGCTGCTTGGCTTTCACCGCATCCTGCTGCTGGCGGTAGGCAATACCTAAATGATAGTTGAGTTCGTAAAGCATCGAATCATCGATGGCAGCAGCATTCAAACCCCGCATTAATAAATTTATTCCCCGCTGAATTTGCCCGCTTTCTACATACAAAGCACCTAATTTGCTGCACGCATAAGCATCGTTGGGATAATAAGAGATATAGCGTTCCATTGCAGCTTGAGCTTTTTGCAACTTATTTTTAGCTGCGATCGCATTTATTTGATAGCCAGAATGCCAAATCGCTACCTGGGGAATCGAAGCTATTTGCCAGTTTGGTTCCCGTTTGACGATCTCGGCCACGCTGTCGTCTACCATTGCGTGGTAAGGGCGGGAAAAGCGGATGCCGGGGCGGTTGCGAAACAGCCGCGATACCAGAGAATAGGGAGATTGAGAAGCACCGACTTCTTGACGGATGAGATTAATTAGCAGCACATCCTCGCTGTTAATTGCCTGCAGAATTTGAGGCGCGATTTCCGGTACCAGCATTTCATCGGCATCCAATACCAAAATCCAATCGCCTTGAGCGTATTTCAGGCACTCGTTGCGGGCGGCGGCGAAGTCGTCGCACCACTCAAAACTGTAAACTCTCGCCCCGAATTCTCGGGCGATTTCGCGCGTGCGATCGCTCGATCCCGTGTCCAGCACCACAATTTCCCCCACAATACCCTTCACACTACTCAGCATTTGTGGCATGGTTGCCTCTCATTTTTGACGATCGCGCACAAACTTAAAATCCATGTGGCAG
>JAAUPF010000295.1 GCA_012034575.1 Richelia sp. CSU_2_1
AACATGATGGCAATTTCCTCGCGGCTTTTTTGGGGCAGTTTGTAGACAATAATTGTTTCGATGAGGTTAATTAAATCGCGTAAAACGATCGGATCGGACAACTCTTGGCGGGCCAAAGCGATCGACTCGCGCGCTTTTTCTGCTGCTGTCTGTTCTGGCTCGATTACCAGTTTAACAACTTTGACTCCCAAAGATCGCTCTGCTGCTGCGGGCAATTCATCGAGGTAAATCCGTCTCACTCGCTGGCTGGTTAACAGTTCCTGAAATTGCAGCGTATCTTCGCGTTCGATGCTGCGACTGGGATAGATGATGGCAACTCGCCAAGGATGAACGGGTTTGTATTGTCCCAAATACAGAAACAGTTCGCCAAAGATGCGGTAATACAAGTCAGGATCTGGTTGAAATTGAACTTCTGCTAAGTAAAATGGTTGTTCCGGTTCTGCGGTAGTGGGGAGAAACAAGCCATCCATGCGGAATGCTAGTTGTTTGACTTCGCGGGAGGTGAATTCATAGGCGGTGGCTTCGTTTGGGGGGCGATCGATTAGTTCAAAGAAGAAGCTGGGAAATTCTTGAAATAGGCTGTAGAAAATCGTATCTGTTTTCATGATTTGTAGCTGTGACGAATTGATAAACGTCACTTTTATTCTTAATATTATATCCTTCATGTAGCAATTCTTCTGCTACTTCAAATAAATTGTTCAGCATATTTTCAACTTAAATACTCAAAAATTCAACACTTATCGATCGCTTTTAAGTTCGAGGTAAATTGTTCGATCGACTTTAAATTCATCAGGCCGATCGGGCCGATCGACTTCAATCTTAGTAATAATTTCATTTTCATTTGATCGAATTGCACCTTGTCCGGTAAGATGGGGACAGATTAATTCTGAAAGCGCGGCATGGCAACTATTTGGGAACTCGACTTTTACAGCCGTCCGATCGTAGACGAGCAAGGGAAAAAAAAATGGGAAGTGTTGATTTGCGAAACACCCCTAAACGTCAGCGAACCAGCAGAATCTCTGTTTCGCTACTCGCAGTATTGCCCCAGTTCAACCGTAAATTCCCTGTGGCTGGCTGGTGCAATTAAAGATGCGATCGCCTCTGCACCCAAACCCCCCCAAAAAATTCGCTTTTTTCGCCGCCAAATGGCCAACATGATTACCAAAGCCTGCCAGGATTTGGATGTTCCCGCAGCCGCCAGCCGGCGCACCCTCGCCCTCAGCCTGTGGCTGGAGGAACGGATGCAAAGCGTTTATCCCGCCGAAGAGGGCTATCAAGCTGCTGCTAACCCGAGCGTTCAATTTGTACCCGAAACGCCCGTTGCGCTGCCGGACGCTTTAATCGGCGAAAAATGGGCGTTTGTGAGTTTGCCCGCTGCGGCTTTTGACGAAATGTCCGAGTGGGATATCGGATTTGGCGAAGCTTTCGGGCTGGAAATGACGGGGCTCTCACCGGATGCGCAAATTCCAGGGCTAATTATTTTTTCTTCGCGGGCAAATGCTTTGGCAGGTTGGATGTCAGGTTTGGAGTTGGCTTTTCTCAGATATGAAAGCAACCGTTCTCCGATGCTGGTATTGGATACGGGAGTAAACGATCGCTGGATTTTAGCTAATCTTCGAGACGCAGCAACTGAAGCCGAAGCTAAAAGATTTGAGGCTGCAAAACAGCAAGCCAAACAAGTACATTTCTTGGCAATTCAATCAAATCCTGAATCTGAATCTTTTGCTGGATTTTGGCTGATGCGCGAGTTAAATATTTAGGATAGTTGACAGCGGACAGTTGACAGTTGACAGCGATCTTTGTCAACTGCATGCGATCGATTGTCAACTGTTTAAATCCCATCAAAAAAACTGCGCTCTTTACGATTCCGCGCTTGGTGGAAGCTTAGCTTTCCGAATCTCACTGCCCACGATTTCGCCTTTGGCGGACGCTTCGCGAACAAATGTCAGGGAGATTGTAGATTTTAGAGTGTGGGATTGTGGGATTATCGATCGCTGTTAACTGTCAACTGTCAACTGTCAACTGTCAACTGTCAACTGTTTACTAACTACCGATGAGCACCGACCAAACAGCAGAACAACTGTTAGAACTAGCTACCAAAGCAGGCGCTGAAGCTGCTGAAGTATTGGAATCGAGATCGTTCTCGCGACCCGTCTTTTTTGAAGCAAACCGCCTCAAACAATTAGAAACAGCTCAATCAGAAGGCATTGCATTGCGACTGTGGCGGGACGGGCAGCCCGGTTTGGCGGTAGCTTACGGGCCCGTGGAACCGCAAATTTTGGTGGAAAAAGCACTCGCCCTCTCGCAACTCAACGCACCGGAAATTATTGAACTTGCAGAAAACGAAAAAATAGTTTATCCCGATCGCGGAACTTCGATCGCCGCCGAACAATTAGTAGAATGGGGCAAACAAGGCATAGCTACAATCCGCGAAGCCTATCCCGAAAGCCTCTGCACTGCAGAATTCGACTGCGAAGTAGAAAGCACCCGCTTGGTGAATACCCGAGGTTTGGATTGCAGTCACACCGACACCACCCTCAGCGGTTACGTATCAGCAGAATTAGTGCGCGGAGAAGATTTTCTCAACATTTGGGAAGGCGAAACCGAACGCAGCACTCTCGATCCAAATGCGATCGCCCGAAGGGTTTTGCAGCGTTTGGAGTGGGCGAAAGACAATGTAACTCCTGCAACTGGCCGCGTGCCGGTGTTATTTACAGCCAAAGCTGCCGATCTATTATGGGGTACAGTTTCTGCCGCACTTAATGGCAAACAGGTACTCGAAGGTGCTTCGCCTTGGAACGATCGTTTGGGGGAACAAGTTACGTCGCAATTAGTGACAATTTCCCAGAACCCGGAGGCGGGGCCTTATAGTTGTCCTTTTGACGATGAAGGTACTCCAACTCGATCGATCGTTTTTATCAAAAAAGGAGTTTTGCAGCTATTTTATACCGATCGCACGATCGGTCGAGCCTTGGGAAGCGGCACTACAGGTAACGGATTTCGCCCCGGTTTGGGCAGCTATCCGACGCCGAGTTTGTTTAATATTTCGATCGCATCTGGAGAGCGCTCTCTTGTGGATTTAATCGCTCAATTAGACGACGGAATTGTAGTCGATCAAATGCTCGGCGGCAGTGCTGGAATTTCCGGCGATTTTTCCATCAACGTCGATCTCGGTTACCGCGTCAAACAAGGCCAAATTGTTGGCAGAATCAAAGATACAATGGTTGCCGGCAACGTCTACACCGTCCTCAAACAATTGGTAGAATTGGGAGGTGACTCCGAGTGGAACGGTTCTTGTTATACGCCGTCTGTAATTGTAGATGGATTGTCCGTCACCGGCAAAAACTAATGGGGAATTGGTAATGGGGAATCGGTAATGGAGAATCGGTAATAGGGAATTGGTCAGTAACTCAGGGCTAAAGCCACTGAGCTTGTAAAAGTAATCGAGCAAGCTATGCTGACCAGTCTAAGCCTTAACTGGCTGCGTTATTTGAATGATGGAGAGTGCGATCTCCCCGATCGCGATCCAAGATGCGATCGGGGACGATCGCACTATAAAGATGTGTTTTAAGCTGACGGCTGATAGCTGATAGCTGAATGCTTACTCCAATGCTACCGGATTCGATCTTTAACTCAAAACTCAAAACTCAAAACTCAAAACTCCTTACCAATTGCCAATTACCAAAATTTAAAATCTTTATGCGTATTTGTTTTATCGGCGATTCTTTTGTATGCGGTACTTGCGATCCGAGATGTTTGGGTTGGACGGGGAGAATTTGCGCTGCTGCTTGCGGACGAGGACACGATATTACCTACTACAATTTAGGAATCCGGGGAGAAACCAGCATCGATATAGAAACTCGTTGGTTCGCCGACATTTCCTCCCGCTTGCCTCATTACTCCGATGGAAAAATAGTATTTTCTTTTGGAGTAAATGATACTGCGATCGCTAACGGTAAAACTCGCGTTGAATTTGACAAATCCTTAGAAAATACCAGATATATTCTCAACTCAGCTAAAGAAATATTTCCCGTTTTAATGGTGGGGCCGCCACCAGTTATTGATGCCGATCGAACGATCGTAATTGACAACTTATCTACCGAATTTGCCAAAATTTGCAGCGAACTAAAAGTACCTTATTTAGATGTTTGCACGCCGCTGCAAGAATCGGAAATTTGGCAAAAAGAACTGGCTGCAAATGACGGCTCCCATCCCCGCGCCGCCGGTTACGCGGAATTGGCTAGACTGGTACACAATTGGGACGGTTGGAAAGCTTGGTTTAAAAATATCAATATATCGGATAAAGAAACAGTAACCCTGTTCCGAGCCGTCGGCAAAAAAGAAATGGAATTGATTAAAGAAAGCGATTTTCTGAAATTTCCGCCGCGTCTGTCTTTTCAACCGATTTTTTATCCCGTACTTCACGAAGAGTATGCCGTACAAATCGCGAGAGATTGGAATACAAAAGATGCAGCATCGGGATATTTTGGCTATGTAACTCGATTTCGAGTTGCTGCCGAATTTATTAAAAAATATCCGGTACAAACTGTCGGCACTTCAATTCACCAAGAATACTGGATTCCGGCAGAAGAGTTAGCCGAATTCAATCAAAACATTATCGGAAAAATCGAAATTTGTGCGGAATATCAACCTTAAGCTGTTCGCTGTTCGCAGCAGGCTGAAAAAGCCGGGAATTGAAATTTGGTTGCGAGAATAATCTACAGTTTTGAGGGCGGCGGATGCTAGGGCGTGTTTTCAAACTTCTTCACTAGATCTCGATCCCCCTAAATCCCCCCTTACAAAGGGGGACTTTAAGACTCTCGATCCCCCCCTTTTTAAGGGGGGGCTGGGGGGGATCGAAGACCTTGAAAACACGCCCTAAGCCCTCGATTTTTGTTAAACTTAAGATCTAGCAACGCCGTGACGGTTAGGACATTCTCGATCGCCCAAACTGTTGCGGTTGTCCCCTGTGACTTCTGAATGATGACAACTGAGAATTAACAGAAGATCGCTGTCAACTGTATGCTGTCAACTGTCAACTGACTTCTGCTATAAAATAGGAGCGAGCGACAAATGTTAGATTTTAATCAATTTGAAGTTTTGAGTTTTGACTGCTACGGCACTCTCATAGATTGGGAAAGCGGTATTTTGCCAATTTTAAAACAATTGCTGTCTAACCGCGAAATTGATTTCAGCGATGAGAGAACGTTAGAAATGTTTGCTGAGTTTGAATCGGAACTGGAAAAAGAGCATAACGAGTATATCAAATATCGAGAAGTATTGCAACAAGTCGTGCAGAAAATAGGTCAAAGATTTAATTTTGAACCGGCAAAAACCGAATCGGGAACGGAAATAAATTGTTTGGTTGAGTCTCTCAAAAACTGGCAGCCGTTCCCCGATACAGTTGCAGCTTTGTCAGCGCTGAAGCAGAAATACAAACTGGCGGTAATTTCCAACATTGACGGCGATTTGTTTGCGGGAACTGCCAAACATTTAAAAGTTGAATTCGACTGGGTAATTACGGCGGAACAAGCGCGATCGTACAAACCATCAACCCGCAACTTTGAGCTTGCCCTAGAAACAATGGGAATCGCACCGGAAAAACTGCTGCACGTCGCTCAAAGTTTGTATCACGATATCGTGCCAGCCGCATCGATGGGAATATCAACAGTTTGGGTAAATCGGAGACAGGACAAAACAGGATTTGGAGCGACAATGCCTGCTAGCGGGCAGCCCGATTTAGAAGTACCGGATTTAAAAACATTGGTGGATTTAATCGCCTAAAAATCCTATTTTGGTAGAGACGGGGCACTGCGGTGTAAGGGCTGTGAGTAATATTAATAATTCCGATGCTACCGGATTTGATATCAGAGATTGCTGTTTAACCACGCTGATTTCGATCCCCCCTAGCCCCCCTTAAGAAGGGGGGGACCGGAAGCGCTCTTAAAGCCCCCTTTTTTAACCGAAAGCGCTCTTAAGTCCCCTTTT
>JAAUPF010000296.1 GCA_012034575.1 Richelia sp. CSU_2_1
GCAAGCGTAAAGCTTTGAGAGAGCTAATTTCAAACACTCGATCGCTGTAAATATCCGCGCCTTCCACCTGACAGTATTCGCCGATATTCGTGCGGAAAACTTTGCGCAATTTTTCCTCAGATTCGGCTATTTCTGCTGCATCTTCAGGGTCGATCGCGCCTTCGCGAATTTCGTCCCAACCGTTAATTAAAAAGAATACCGTCAAGCCGCGATCTTTGATATAATTTTCTAGGTAGCGGCGCTCTGCTAAAGTGCAAGGTTGAGAAGCCCGAAATACAAACAAAATTGCGTGGCAGTTGTTGATGTAATTCAGCGAAATTTCGTTGCGCGCTTCCGTATCGTTCAATCCCGGACTGTCTACGATTTCGATGCCTTTTTCCAGTAGCGCTAAGGGATATTCGACAACCGCGTGGCTGACGTTTGGAAAAGCTGCTTTTTGTTCGACTTCCAGTTTCTTAGCTGTGTCGGGGTCGATCGTGTATTGCTGCTTGAACTTGTCAAAATCAATTTGTTCCGGCTGTCGGTCTTGTTTGAAATAAACGGTGACTTTCTTTTGGACACCGTAGCGCAAAACAGTCAGCAAAGCCGTACAGGGATTGACATCGCTGGGCAAGAGTTTTTCACCAATTAAAGCATTGAGAAAAGTGCTTTTACCGCGTTTCATATCTCCTAAAACCAGCAGCCGAAAAACTCCTTGGCGCAAGTTTTCGCTGGCGAGGCTGATATCTTGACTGTCTGTTTCCAAACCGAGTTTTCCCGATACTTCCGCGCCTGCCAATTCCGATTGATTTATGGTTTCAGCAATGTTGCTGAGTCGATCGGCAATTTCTCGACGTACTCGTGCCGCCCGCTCTAAATTATCTAAAAAATTGCTAGTTTCAACTTGCTGGTTCATTAGTTTATTCTAATAGCTTACTTGGTAATTTTTGTCAAGCATTTAAAACAGCTATTTTACCTTAAATTTTCGGGCGATTTTTATCAAAAACTATTTTGTAAATCACCCAAGACAATCCGCCGACGATCGCCGCAGTTGCCAGCCAAGAAGATATTTTCACCGCAACTCCCACAAAAATTACAATGGCTGTAAATTGAGCTGCTATTTTTAGTTTGCGACTCCACAATTGAAATTTGCTTTCCGGCGGTTCGTGCTTGCTAGTTTGATATGTCGGTACTGCGCGATCGATTTCTGCTTCTAATTCGCGGAGTCGGAGTGCGTGTTCGCGTTCCCGCAATTCTCGTTCCCGACGTTCGAGTTCTGTTTCTTTGTTATTTGGAGAATTCATAAGTTGTATGTTTTTTTCAACTTGAAAGTCTGTTAGAGGATTGACGCGCTGCGGCAAAGAAACCGGGTTTTTTACCTAATTTGTGGGTGACAATCGAGTATTATTGTAAAAACCCGGTTTCTAGGTTCTCGGCGTGTAAGTCCTATGTTAGTTATTGCAAATTTTGGCGAACTGCCAGTTAATTAAAACCTTAACTCAGAATCTCAGCAGTGTCAGGTGCAAAACAAAATTTGTCTCCGCAGCGAATCAGAGTGAAGCCATCTCAAAGCCTTGCTACACCGTCATAATGCGTAAGTTCTCGAAACTTACTCTCAATCCATATCAAATCAAATATTTTGATGTGGGGGTTCCCGTCTGGCAAGCTAAAATCTAAAATGCTCGCCAGCCCACCTGATAAATAATGTTTAAGAAAGATAAATCTTCCCTGCTGTTTTCCATCGGAGTTGCCACGCTGCTAGTAAGTTTGGGTTTCATCGCCTACTTAATCGTAATTTCCCGCGGCCCGGCGAAAGATGTACCAGCCGGAGCGACAGTTGTGCCCCAAGATGTAATGATGGCAGTCTCGATCGCCACCGATGAATCGCAGTGGAACAGGTTGCGAGAATTTGGCACGCCAGAGTCCAAAGCTTCCTTTGAACAGATTTTAGCCCAACTGCGCGATCGCCTCCTGACAGCTAACGGCTACAGCTACCAGCAAGACATTAAACCTTGGGTGGGCAATACGGCCACGATCGCCTTTTTGCGCAATAAAATAGCCATACCCCAGACTCCGCCCGCACCCAACGCACCGCCGCCGCTACCCGCCCAGCAGTCAGTAGCAATTATTCTCCCAATTGCCAATCCGATCGCAGCCAAAGAATTATTAGCAAAACCCAGAACCCTCACCCAAGGAAAAATGGTTGAGCGGAATTACAAAGGCGTGCAAGTAACAGAAACCCAAGGCGTACCCGATCGCAAATTTTCAGTAGCAGTTCTCGGTACAAACTATCTCGCAATTACCAACGAACCCACTGCGACAGACAGAATTATCGACACCTTCAAAGGCGAACCTTCCCTAGCAAAAACCCCCGGCTATCCAGACGCGCTCCAAGAAATCAAAATTCCGGGTGCCTTCGGTCAAATCTACGTCAATATTCCCGTAGCAGCAGCTTTTTCCGCCGCCAATTCAGCACGCGAAATTTCGCCGGAAAACCTGGAAAAATTGCAACAAAATCAGGGATTTGCCACTACAATGATGCTAGAAGCAGAGGGAATTGGCTTCAAATCAATCTCTTGGTTAAAACCGGATTCTCAGAGAAGGATAGCAGTAGAAAATAACGCTCAAAAAACGGCTAACCGCCTGCCGAGCAGTACAATAGCAATGGTATCCGGTGGCAATTTGCAGCGTTTGTGGCAAGACTACGTGCAGGGTGCGGAGGCTAACCCGATCGCCCCGATTAATCCCCAAGTTTTGCGATCGGCAATGAAATCCACTACAGGTCTGGATTTAGACAAAGACTTAATCGATTGGATGGCTGGGGAATTTTCCATATCTTTAATCCCCTCACCGGCGCAAAGTCCCAAAGATAAATATGCTGCTGGATTTGTATTTACGATCGATACAAACAACCGCCGCGCTGCAGATAAATCCCTGAAAAAGCTTGACGATACGATGAAAACTAAGGGATTTCGAGTTGAGGAAATTCAAATCGCCGGTCAAAAAGCGGTGCAATGGACATCGCCTTTTGGCGGGATAGTTGTTACTCGGGGCTGGATGAACGACACGGCATTTTTAACAGTAGGAGCACCGATATTAGACACGATCGTTCCCGCACCGACAAGTCCGCTGTTAAGTAGTGAATTGTTTCAAAAAACAGTGCGTTCGGAACTCAACCCCCACAACGGCAATTTCTTCATCGATATAGACAGTGCATTCAACCCCAAAAATCTCGCTTTGCCGGAATTTCCCCCGAATCAAAAAGTTTGGATCGATGCGATGAGTTCGATCGGAGTTACTGCGTCTGTAGTGGGCGATCGTACCACACGCTACGATGCTTTTGTCGGTCTCAAAAAAGCTGCTGCATCTACTCCTTCTCCGGGGAATTCACCGCGAGAGACTTCACCGCGATCGATCCGGCCGAATTCACCTTCACCGAGTCCAGATTCAGCAAGTTCGCCTTCACCGAGTCCCGATTCAGAAAGTTCGCCTTCACCGAGTCCAGATTCAGAAAATTCGCCTTCACCGAGTCCCGACTCATCCAGCCCCTAACCTAGTTAATTAATATTTACAGCAGATTCCAGGTTGATGGAGTACACCGCAGTAGGGACACGGCATTGCCGTGTCCTCTATGTCATTCTGGTGTTACCAGAATTAATATGATGCAAGATTTCAGGTTAATCCTGACTGGCAAATCTTAAGATAAAAGGTTCCGACAAGCATACTTTATTTAGTCCTTAGGCAACTCTGCCTATCGCGTGATGTTTTCACTCTTATTAAAAGTTCAAATCCTGTAGTTTTGTAAAAAAATCTGGTTTCTTCGGTCTGAGTGTATAAGATCTAATCCGGTGCGAACAATCCCCGCTATTCTTGGCGGTGGCAGAGGTCGATCGCCATAAATAGCGAGCACTTAGCGATCGATCTCATCGGGGGTAGCAAACCCAGATGGGGGATGATTCCTTTGAAAAAAATCTGTTTTTGCCTGAGTTTTATTGAAATATATCAAGCGAAAGATACATTTACCAAATACTGCGAGTTATATTGAGAGTAGAAAATAAAAGTGAAGTTTGCAGAAAAAAATTATTGAAAATAGCTCGGAAAAATCGCTATTTTTACGGATTTCCTGTGATGTCATATATATGACCCTCGAACTACTTATGAAAACCGCTATAAATATGAAAATACAGACAAAATTAATGTCTAAAAAAAGACTAAGTAAACTGACACTTGCCTTGCAGTTTGTCTTAATAAATCTTTACTTTTTGCAGGCAAAAGCCCAAAGTCAAACTATTGTTCCAGCAACAGGCGGAACGGGCACGACAGTTACTCCCGTCACTCAGAGCACAACTTCGGGGGAGCAAACTCGCTTCGACATTGAAGGCGGACAATTATCGAGCGATCGAGCAAATCTTTTCCACAGTTTCACGCAATTCGGTTTGTCGCCAAATCAGATTGCCAACTTCATATCAAACCCCAACATTCGCAATATATTAGCTGGCATCAACGGCGGTCAAGCCTCAACAATTAACGGCTTAATTCAAGTTACCGGTAGCAATGCCAACTTGTATTTAATGAACCCCTCCGGCATTATCTTCGGCGACAGCGCCCGTTTAAATGTACCCGCTTCCTTCACCGCAACTACCGCCACCGGCATCGGATTCGGCTCAAACTCGTTTAACGCCTCCGGTACCAACGACTACGCCTCCCTGACTGGCGCACCCAACTCCTTCAACTTCGGCGCTCAACCGGGAGCAATTATCAACACGGCCGACTTAGCAGTCAAGTCAGGACAAAACCTCACCTTAATCGGCGGCACTGTGGCCAGCACGGGCAGCCTTGCGGCCCCAGGCGGTCAAATTACTGTAGCATCCGTACCCGGATCGAATTTAGTGCGCGTCAGCCAGCAAGGCAACTTGCTAAATTTGGAAATCAAACCGGCCCCGGCAGCTTTAGGAATCCTGGAAACTCCTTTAGCTGTAGCATCTTTGCCAGCATTGCTGACGGGTTTGGGTCAAACAAACGCTACGGGCGTCAGCGTCAATGCCAGCGGTCAGGTGGTACTCACGGGGTCCGATCGAGTAGTAGCTGCGGGGGACGTGGCGATAAAAGATGCCAATGCTCGCGCGATCGCCCTGAATGCGGCCAACAGCATCGCCGTCAGCGGCAACCTGACAACTTCCGCCGGGACGATCGGCCTTGAAGCCAGTGGCAACATTAGCACTGCCAATCTCAACTCGAATTCCGCTACCGCAGCAGGTGGCAGCATCACCGTCACTAGCAGTACGGGAAAAGTACAAACAGGCAATATCAACGCCGGATCGACTGATAACAATAGCAACGCCGGAGATGTCAGCATCTCGGCACGATCGGGCAGCATTCAAACAGGGTCGATCGACGCTAATTCAGCAGAAAAAAAAGGCGGGGAACTTATTCTCAACGCTGGCACAGACATAGAAGTAACCCGCATCAATACCGAAGGCCGCACAGCCGGAGGAGGGATTGACATTACAGCCGGACGTTATTTCCGAGCCACAGGCACTTTTACCAACGATAGCAACTGCTTAGCGCAAGCTTGCAGCATTTCCGCAGCCGCCACCAATAGCGCTAATGGTGGAGATATCACTATCGGCCACGGCGGCGAAGCCTCAAACACTCTTTTCAGCGTCGGGCCCGATTATAACGGACTCAACGGTACTGCTGGCAGCATTGCTACTGGCGGTAAGAACAAAGAAAACGTTATTGCTAGCGGAGGTTATCTTAGCCCCGGCCCTCAGATCGTACAGCCGACAACAATTAACATTACGGCTGCTTCAAATTCGCCCACTCCAGCACCCACTCCGACGCCTGCTCCCGCGCCGGAACCCTCGCCCACTCCAGCACCGACGCCAGCGCCGACTCCCGCACCGGAACCATCGCCCACTCCGGCACCGACTCCGGCACCGACTCCGGCACCGGAACCATCGCCTACTCCAGC
>JAAUPF010000009.1 GCA_012034575.1 Richelia sp. CSU_2_1
GGCGCTGCCACTACAGGCGGTTCTACAGGCGGTTTTGGTTCGACGGGCGCTGTGACCGCAGGCGGTTCTACAGGCGGTTTTGGCTCGACGGGCGCTGCCACTACAGGAGGCGTTACGGGCGGTTTCGGATCGGGTGTTGGTGCGGCAACTGGCGGTGTCACAACGGGTGTTTTTGGAGTGACATATTCAATTAATTTCTTGCCGCCATCGAGTTTAGTCCAATCTTTATTTGGATCGATAACTTTGTCGATCGAAACTGCTTTTCCTGTCGCACCTGTTAAATTGAAAACTAAATCGTTGTAATCTTTATCCGAACCCGTATCTACTCGCTGATCCTCCATCGCAAATGCTTTGCCACTGCCAGTTACATCTGCTACTTGACCGTACAGCCAAGCATCATTGGATTCGTGCTAGATAATGACAGCAGCGGGCGTTTGTCGCCGCCGATATTGGGATTGTTAAACACATTTTGCACCGTACCGTTCGGCACTAACATCACAGCAAATGCTTCGCCCGGTTTCATCGCAAATGTTTTCGGTCCGCTGTAATCGCCCTCGTTATAATTTGCTTCTCCTAAAAGACCGTCAAACTGAGGATTTGCTCCTTCTGTAGGGTCGGAAATTACTACGTGACCGAAAGTAGAATTGCTCAAAGCTCGTCTGGCCGCTTCTTTGATAAATTCTGGAGAACCTGGGGTAAATTTCTCCATGCCCTGCACGCTGAAAATGGCAACTTCTCCTTTGTAACTGCCGCCATCTTGGAGCCAGTCAAAGCCAACTTGTCCCGTTGCATCTACTGCAAAAAAGCCGGAATCAACGCCTAAACCTGTCAGCGGATCGACTTTGCCGTCGGGAGTTAAAGTAATTTGATAGTTCGTATCGCGGGAAGGTGCGGAAATTTTCAGCGCGTAGCTGGCGGAACCCAAATTATCGATGCTAAAAGTCCCGGAATTTGTACCGTTAGTAGCGATATCTTTGATGACTTTTCCCTGACTGTCTAGCAGTTGCATTCCCACGCCCGAACTAAATCCTTCAGCGGTGACGCGAAAGCTACCTGTATTTATACGACCAAAATTGTAAGTATCTATGGGGTCAGTTTTGCCTGCGAAGTCGATACTGAAATAATTGTTGTTCAGATTGCCGATCGAAACATTAGACATTTGGCACGCCTCGATTGATAGGTTAAAATAACAGTCAGCCGCAGCAGGATTTAAGGCACGATTCCTCATGCTTCAAACAGTTGTCTGCCAACTCGAACAGCTTGAATTTTTTGCTGCTACTTACCTATCAGGTGTAAATCTTGGTTTTTATGCGTTTTTTCCGCAAAGTTGATTTTTTGTAACTCAACTTTACAAATGGACCAGTTAGCAAACAAAACTTTACACAGCAATCGATGCCAGCAAGCCGATTAATGCCGCAATCCAGCAGTCGTAAAGCGGTTGAAAAGCTTACTGTACGGTAGATTTAGGGTTTTAAAGTTTGTTTGAAGAACTTCCCGGCAACCATGAAGAGTTGATGTCGGTGCGGAAAATCAATACTTACCAGATGACAGCAGCCGAGGTGAGTTTGCTATGGTGGTTAAGGCGGGTCGATCGGGGGCGAGTGCAAGTGTTGCGCGAGCCAACAAGTCCGGGCGATCGAAATTAGGTTTTAACTATACCTTAGTTAGCCGCAAAAAACAACATCGTTGACTGAATAGTCGATCGAAAAATTCAGCAAGCAATCCTGAAGGAGTGAAATTCATGGTTCAGATTCAAGAAATTTCTCAAGTATCTACTATGCTCGCAGCAGCATCTAACGGAATTGCAGCTACAGAATTACGGCCTTGGGGTTCGTTTACCACTTTGGAAGAAGGGCCGGGATATAAAATTAAGCGTATCGAAGTCAAGCCGGGACACCGCCTCAGCCTGCAAATGCACCACCACCGCAGCGAACACTGGATCGTAGTTTGCGGTACTGCTAAAGTTACTTGCGGCGAAACCGAACAAGTTTTATTTACAAATCAATCTACTTACGTTCCCCAGTGCATTTCTCACCGCTTGGAAAATCCGGGAGTTATCCCGCTGATTTTAATTGAGGTGCAGAATGGCGAATATTTGGGAGAAGATGATATTGTCAGATTTCAAGACGATTACGCCCGCACGGAAAAAGCAAAATAATTCGATCGAAACTTACGCATAAGCGTTCAGAAACCGGGTGTTTGCGAAAATCTTGCGTTCCCAACAGCAGATTCGCTAAACAACCCGGTTTCTTTTATGTTGGTATTTGGTAAGATGGGTGAGGGCAGGTTTATTTAACCTGTTTGCTACGTTTAAAGCTATTGGTGAACCCGCTCCTACAGGTTATTGACATTGGTGCAACATATCAGTTAAATCTAAATTCTTGCAGCAATGCGATCGGGTATTTTTCGTGGGGTGGGGCGGGTTTATTTAACCTGTTTGCTACGTTTAAAGCTATTGGCGAACCCCCCTACAGCAGGGCGGTTTCATTCTCCAAAAAACGGGGATTTTGTAGGGGTAGCGCCCCCGTGCCTACCCCCCCCACCGACGATTTAATGCGGGCTTCAGGCATCAAGGGCCGGCACGGGGGCACGGCCCCTACACAGAATGAAACAGCCCTGCCCCTACAGGTTATTGACATTGGTGCAACATATCAGTTGAACCGAATCTGTCAACTGTCAACTGTCAACTGTCAACTGTCAACTAATTATGATTCATCTGAGCAAAACAGCAGCCCAAGAAGTAAAACGCCTTAAGTCAAAGCAGCCGAACTCGAATGTTGTATTTCGTCTCGGTGTAGAATCGATCGGCTGTTCCGGTTTGTCTTATACAATGGCGTTTAACGGTGCACCAACCTCAGAAGATAGTGTATGCGAATCTGAAGGAATTCAAATCGCGATCGAACCCCAGCATTTAAAATATCTTAACGAACTTACCATCGATTATTCAGAAGATTTGATGGGCGGAGGTTTCCGCTTTCAAAATCCCAATGCAGCACAAAATTGTAGCTGTGGCAACTCGTTTTCTGCTAAGGAATAACTGATATGATGACACTTAAAGACTTAGAAAAAGTCCAAAAAACTTTCAAGGAAGCAGGTCAAGATTACCAAGTTGAACTAGAAAGCGGGAAAATAATTATTGTGGGACCATCAGATATTGTATCTAGCGAAATAGCTGTAATTTTCAGTTGGCTGCTTGCCACTTGGGTTTATCCCCGCCGTTGGGGTCGAGTTTTTGACTCGGCAGGTGGCTTTATTTTACCTGATTCTAATCTTACAGCACCTGATGTTTCTTTCGTGCGGGCAGCCCGCCTGAGACAAAGCCCGCGCTATTTTGGAGAATTAGTACCGGATTTAGTAGTAGAAATTAAATCACAGAGCGATCGCATTAAACCTCTCGAAAATAAGATTCTCAAATTTATCCAACTCGGAGCGCAAGTAGGAATTTTAATCGATCCGGATGAAGAAACTGTTACGATTTACCGTCAGGAAGGCGAACCAATGGTGTTGGGAAATGCAGATATTTTGACCGTACCCGAACTTTTCCCCGGTTGGGAATTGCCAATTTCAGAACTTTGGCCTCCTATTTTTACCGAAGCAGAAACTCAAGAGTAATCTAGCATTGTTAATGCGATTTTGGATACTGTAAAGATTAAAAGCAATCAAAAGCAAAGAATATAGCGATCGCACAGGATCTGTAAATCTCTTGCTCCCTCCCCTTATTAAGGGGAGGGTTGGGGTGGGGTAAAAAAATTTATAAATTATTTAAGAGTGCTACAGAACGATTTTACCCGATAGCGATTTTCTACCTAAAGTTTCGATCGAACTCCATAAAACATGGTAAACCAACCGGAAAACCAACAAAATTGGTATGACGAACACATCGCTAAATACAGTTGCGATCGGCGCAAAAACTGGTACAGTGAAATAGCGGATGCTTACCACAAAACTAGACCGAAATACCCTCAAAAAATAATCGATCGCGCGATCGAATTAGCCGGACTTCCGCCAAATGCAAACATTCTAGAAATCGGCTGCGGCCCCGGAATTGCTACCGTTCCTTTTGCTGAATTGGGATTTTCCATGCTGAGTCTCGAACCGAGTCAGTCAGCTTGTCAGTTAGCGCGGCAAAATTGCGCGGCTTATCCATCTGTCAGGATTCAAAATCTCACTTTTGAAGAGTGGGAATTAGAACCAGAAAAATTCAATGCCGTACTGGCTGCAACTTCTTTTCACTGGGTAGCGCCGGAGATTCGCTATCAAAAAACGGCGGCAGCTTTGCAAGATAAAGGTGCTTTGATTTTGCTGTGGAATTGTGGAGTTTTACCGTGCGATGAAGTTTACCGAGTGTTGCAGGAAGTTTATCAAAGCCACGCACCCACTCTAGCAGAATATCATGCCAAAGAAAGGGACGATCGAGGAGAAAGCCTCAAGGAAATCGGACAAAGTGCGATCGATTCGGGGCTGTTCGAGGATTTGATTTGCGAACAGTTAGTTTGTCAAATTACCTACGGCATCGATGAGTATCTAGCACTTCTCAAAACTTACTCGCAATACATAGCCCTAGAAGAAACTCAGAGAAATTATTTACTGTCAAAATTGCGGGAAGCGCTAGAAACAAACTGCACAAACAGCATCGAAGCTTCATATATTTCAGCATTACACGTTGCCAAAAAAATCTAAAAATTCTCTTTTCTCTCTCTCTCTGCATTCTTTGCGTCTGTAGCAGTTTATCTGAGATTTTGCGCCTGCGGTCAATTGGAGGTTGTTCGTGGGATAGGTGGAACCGTCGGAGGCAATAAGTCTAAAACCTAACGCCTTCTACCTACCACCTAACACCTTGCCTTGCTTTAACTCTCAACTCATTACTTTTTGAGCTTGGCGGAGAGATTGGATTGTCTCGATCGAATGTTTGGCAACTGCATCAATCTCTTCGGTCGTATTAAATCTGCCAATGCCAAATCGAATTGAAGCGTAAGCTAACTTGTCCGATCGCCCGATCGCTGCTAAAACGTGAGATGGCGATATTTTCGCCGAAGTGCAAGCAGAACCCGACGAAACTGCCGCCGCCGTCTGCAATCCTAACAGCAATGCTTGACCGTCAACGCCACCTACGCTAATGTTTAAATTCCCCGGCAATCTTTTAGTAGGATGACCGTTAATGTAAATCGAACCAATTGATTCCAACTGTTCCCACAAACGCTGCCGCAAACTCACTACCCGTGCCGTTTCTTCCTCCATTTCTGCCAGCGATATTTCTACTGCTTTGGCAAATCCTACTATTTGCGGTACGTACAAAGTACCCGATCGCATTCCCCGTTCGTGGCCGCCTCCGTGCATTTGCGGCGCTAGCTGCACTCTCGGTTTGTTGCGCCGCACGTACAGCGCGCCGATGCCTTTCGGTCCGTAAATTTTGTGCGCTGTCAAAGACATTAAATCAATATTCATCTCCTCCACATCTAGAGGAATTTTGCCGATCGCCTGGGCTGCATCCGTGTGGAATAATATGTCATTACCGCGACAAATTGCTGCAATTTCCTCGATCGGTTGGATGACCCCAATTTCATTATTAGCTGCCATCACTGACACTAAAATTGTCTCCGATCGAATCGCTCCAATCAAATCGCCTATATCGATCGTTCCGTCACTTTTTACAGGTAAAAATGTAATGTCAAATCCCAATTTTTCCAAGTAATGACAGGGGTCGAGAATCGCATTGTGTTCGGTTTTTACTGTTATAATGTGCTTGCCTTTATTAAAATAGGCTTCAGCGATGCCTTTAATCGCTAAATTATTTGCCTCGCTTGCACCACTGGTAAAAACGATTTCTTCCGGCGAAGCGTTGATAGCTGCTGCTAGAGTTTCTCGCGATTGTTTTACCGCCGCTTCTGCTTCCCACCCGTAGACGTGGTTGATACTGGCTGCGTTGCCGAATTGTTCTGTGAAATACGGCAGCATCGCATCAAGTACCCGTTTGTCTAAGGGGGTGGTCGCGTGGTTGTCTAGGTAAATAGGACGTTGAGACATAGTGTCAGTCTGGTTGCAGAAAGTGCTAAATTTATTCTAAGCTAACCCCAAGTTTTCTAACTTAAATTAATGATTAACAAAGGTTCATAAAAGTTTATGCGGGCTGATATCCAGGGATTAGAAATTACGATCGGCGAACTTAAGCGCCTCAGCGGTGTTGCGCCCGATCGCACCTACCGGCCGCCAACAGCTACTAAGTTTGTCCGCGAAGGTTTGAAAACTCTCGGTTTAATCGTGTTAGTTCTCATTAGTTTTTTTCTTCTGACTGAAATATTTCCTTCTGCTTACTTATTTTGGATCGCGATCCATCTAACTGCTGCTGGAGGATTGATTTTTGAGGATGCTTGGAAAATCAGGCGGAGTCGCACCAACAAACATTTAATCAATCTTTTCGATGATGTCGATCGATACAATGCTATTATTAAAGCTATAGAAATCAACGATCGGATCGAAGATGCCGGCAATCAGGAAGTAAAAATAGCCGATCGATCAAAAGTCGTTCGGGCATTGCAGCTCATTAGAGACGATTTAGTTCGCGCTGTTAAAACTGAAAGAATCCTTAGAGAAAATAAAAAATTTGTGGCTGCGAATACAGAACTTTTTGCCACTAATTTAACAGCTTTAAACGGCCTGCAAATTAGCAATCGAGCCAGCGAACGGGGGCGGCTGCTGAACGAAGCATTGCAGCTAGCTCTAGAAGTGCAAGCCGAAATGAAAAAATTGCAAGACCGACACGCTCCCAATTCCGATTTTTCCTAAGGTACAAGATCCGATCGCCAAGATTTGTTAAGAAATATAACCAAACTCGTAAATTTTTTTCTGCAAAATAGCGACATAAGGATATGTTGTAATGGAGAAGTTAAACACCAGGTCTGTATGTCTGCCAAACCCAAAATTATAGTTCTCGATGACGATCCAACAGGTTCTCAAACCGTACACAGTTGTTTGCTGCTGACAAGTTGGGACGAAGAAACCCTGCGTTTGGGACTGCGAGATAAATCACCGATTTTTTTTGTGCTCACGAATACTAGAGCGTTACCTTCGGAAAAAGCAGCCTCCGTTACTCGCGCAGTATGTCAGAATCTGAAAAAGGCGATCGCGGCCGAAGAAATCGAAGACTTTCTGATAGTTAGCCGTTCCGACTCCACCCTGCGCGGGCACTTTCCAGTTGAAACCGATGTTATCACCGAAGAACTAGGTCCCTTCGACGCTTTGTTTATGATTCCCGCCTTTTTTGGAGGAGGAAGAATTACCCGAAACAGCGTCCACTACCTGATAGTTAACGGCATCGAAACGCCAGCCCACGAAACCGAATACGCCAAAGATTCGGTATTTTCCTACAAACACAGCTACCTCCCGGATTACATCGAAGAAAAAACTAACGGGCGCATCAAAGCAGATTCTGTAGAACGAATTTTGCTGGGAGATATTCGCTACGGAAGTTTGGATCGGTTGTCAGAATTTACCGACAATCAATATGCGGTTGTGGATGCCGAAACTCAAGGAGATTTAGACAGCTTTACCAAACACATTTTAGAGGGAGTTAGCAAAGGAAAACGGTTTTTATTCCGCAGTGCAGCGAGCGTTCTCACCTCTTTAGCCGACCTGGGAAACCAACCGATCGCAGCCGAAGAGATGGCACAATACGTGCGGGAGGGCAAACCGGGTGCAATAATCGTTGGTTCTCACGTTAAAAAAACCACAGAACAATTAGAGAGATTGTTGGAAGAACCGAAGGTAGCGAGCGTTGAAATAGACGTATCTCACTTGTTAGAAGATGCTCCCGAGAATCGAACCAAAATCCGAGAAGAAGTTCTGGAAAAAATTCGCAGCATTCACGCAGAAGGCAAAACGCCTGTAGTCTATACTACTAGGGAAGAACTTACTTTTGAAAATGTCGAAACGCGGCTCAAATTTGGCGCTGAGGTTTCTGCTTGGTTGATGGATATCGTGCGCGGAATGCCCGCAGATATCGGATTTTTAATCAGCAAGGGCGGCATTACTTCCAACGATGTTTTGAGCGAGGCTTTGGCGCTGAAAAGCGTGAGATCTCTCGGTCAAATTGCCGCAGGTTGTTCGGTAGTGAAGACGGAATCAGATCACCCTTGTTTCCAGATTTGCCCGTGGTTTTGTTTCCGGGAAATGTGGGAGATGCGAATACTTTAGCTGCGGTTTACAAGCGCTTGAGCAAGTAATATTTGGTAATTGGTAATTGGTAATTAGTAATTGGTAATTGCCGGATTGGTAATTTGAGAAGGCGGTCGATCGACCGCCTTTTTTATTAAATCAATCGCCTACTTCTTCGACAACAGAAGTAGCAGCCAGAGTTTCCGACCACAGTTTGAGTACCAAAAACTCCGCCCGATCGCTCAATACAGTAGCAAACACTCCGTCACCAGATTCAGACCCCTCAGAAATCCAAGTACCGTGCAGAGTCACTTCCACGAAATCAGCATCCGCAAGGCAAAGGGCGATCGCACCGGTGCCGTCCCGGCGAGCCTCAGTTTCCAACAGAGACAGTTCGGGCAAATTCGCTGGTAATAAAAACGCCGCAGTGCTCGGTTCGACGCAAATGCTTTGACCGACTCGCACGGCCAACACAACTCGCAGCGCCACTAATTGTTCGGGAGATTGAACCAAACGTTCCAGGTTAAAGCCCGTTTCAGTGTAAGTCAACTTCAGCATATTGACAGCCCTAAATTTGGAATTTGAAAATGAAAATCGAGAATCGGAAATTGAGCATCGGGCATCGGGCATTAGAAATTGGGAATTGGGCATGGGGCATGGGGCATGGGGTATTGGCGGTCGTTGCCAACTAATGGCTAATGACAAATGACAACTGTTATTAATTACCAATTACCAATTACCAATTACCAATTAACAATTACCAATTACCAATTACCAACTACCAATTACCAATTTGCTCTTCCCCAATTTGATGTTCGTGCCAAAACAGTTCGGCAAAAGCAACGGTTGGGTGCATGGGAGCCTTAGGCTTAGTTCGCAGCGGCATGGCAGCTTCTGTAGGAGTTCGATCGCCCTTGCGGGAATTGCACCTTTCGCAAGCAGTCACCACGTTATCCCAAGTATGCTGTCCCCCCTTCGATCGGGGCATGACGTGATCCAGCGTCAAATGCTTGTTGCTGCCGCAGTATTGGCAAGAATGGGCGTCGCGGCGCAGGACTTCCCGGCGGTTAACCGGTGGCACCTTCCAGAGGCGTTCGCTGTTGGCGAAAGTCAGGCGGATTTGTTCTGGTACGTGGATGGCGGTGCTGGGCGATCGCACCAGCCAGCCGTTGCCGGTGGTAAAATCCAGAGGTTCGGCCTTGCCAGTGACCAAAAGTACGATCGCCCGTTTGATGTTGACGCGGCTCATCGGCAGGTAATTTTTGGAAAATACCACTACGGATTGCCTTAATACATCAGTTGCTACGGTCACGGCTTGTCCTCCTCTTGTTGATTTTAGATTTGGGATTTTAGATTTTCGATTTTGCCAGCAGAAATCCGGTTGTTAATCCCGGTAAAAAACTCGGTTTCTTTTTTTGGAGTGCGTAAGTTATGAGGCTTTAACTTAAAACTCTCAACCTACCGATCGAAACTTTTTCTCTTACTCTTTGTACACCTTCAATTAAAATCAAATGCCCCCGCTTCTTTCATTAAGAAGCGGGGGCTAGAAAAACTGCTGAAGGCAAATTTTCATCCTGTTCGGGTACAGTCGTTTAGCCGTACCTCCCGCTTCGCGCCTTGCGATGTGGCTCTGCCACCAGCAGACCAGACCGATCTGCCTCATTCCGATTAATTTCTAAAACTTGTCCTAATCCACTATAACCGCCTTTAAACAGGCTTGCGCCGAGGCTGGGTGTGGAAGAGACCGCCGGATTATCCGTCCCGAGGGCGTGCCACGACAAATCTACGCGACCCTGAGGGCGATCGCGATCGAGTTGATAGGTGGAGCAGGGGGGGGGAGATTTCACTGAAGGCACAAAAATGATAAGAGAGCTTTTACATCTGGCTGTAAACATACTACACTGATATTACAGATATGTCCACCCTTTTATGGAGAAAAGTAAGATGCATACACTACCGAGAACTTCAACCACTGAAATGGAAGTCACCAGCATTCGGTTGGAACGGGAGCTCAAGGAGAGATTGAAGGAGCTAGCGGGCGATCGGGGCTATCAGGCTTTGATTCGCGATTTGCTCTGGAATTACGTGCAGCAAAAATCTGGAGAGTACCGGCAGATGTTTACGCGATCGGATATTCGAGCCAGTATTGATGCAACAGCGCAGCAGGAGGAACGCTGTGCGCTTACCGGACAGTTAATACGACCTAATGAGCCGATGTTATTGGGACTGACAGTGCACGGCGAGATGGTGCCGCTGAGTATGGGGAGTTTGGCAGGATTAAGTTAGCTTATCGAGAATTTGGAAGCGATCGGCCTGGGGTGAAAGCCCCAGGCGTCAGTCAGTTGACAGTTGACAGTTGACAGTTGACAGTTGATAGTTGACAGTTGATAGTTGACAGTTGACAGTTGACAGTTGACAGTTGATAGTTGACAGGTTGACTAATGACTGCTGACTAATGACTAATGACTAATGACTAATGACTGCTGACTAATGACTGCTGACTAATGACTAATGACTAATGACTAATGACTCTCTTATATTTATTGCAGCTAGCTTTTGCACCTGTGGGAGCTTTCAGTTATTCTGAAGGACTAGAAATTTTGGTAGAAACGGGGGCGATCGACAGCGAAATTAGCCTTAAAAATTGGCTGCAAAATTCCCTGCAATTCGGCGCGATTAGAATAGAAGCAGCCTTGACCGCCCGCGCTTTGAAAGCTGCATCGGCGGGAGATTTAACAAGTTTAAGTTACTGGAACGATTGGGCGACTGCTGCGAAAGAAACAGAAGAATTGCGGTTGCAAAGTTGGCAAATGGGGAGAACTTTGGTCAGGTTATTGCTGGATTTGCGATCGCCCGCAATTTCTCAGCTAAAAGTACCCGTAAAAGAGTTGGTGGAAGCTGCGGGAAATCCTTGCAATTTTGCGATCGCCTTTGGCATTGCTGCCGCTGCTTGGCAGATTGAAGCGGAAACAGCCGTGTTAGGATATTTGTACAGTTGGGCGGCAAATTTGGCGAGTGCGGGGGTTAAATTGATTCCCCTCGGTCAAACAGCAGGCCAGCAGTTGCTGTTAGATTTGCACTCGCAAATTAGTTGTACGGCACGAGAAGTTTTACAATTAGAAGATGACGATCTGAGCAGTTGCAGTTGGGGTTTGGCGCTGGCCAGCATGGCTCACGAAACTCAGTACACTCGGTTGTTTAGAAGTTGACAGTTGGTAGTTGACAGTTGACAGTTGACAGTTGATAGTTGATAGTTGACAGTTGTTCGGGAGTAGGGGCGGAACGAAGTGGAGGGGATGCCCCCGCGATCGCAAGCGAGTTACCAGTTGTGAATTAAGAGATGTCTTTAACTCAAAACTAAAAATTCAAAACTCAAAACTATTTAAAATTACCAATTGCCAATTCCCTCCGCTACGCTCCGCCCATTACCCATTACCCATTACCCATTACCCATTACCCATTACCAAAATCTAAAATCGTATGGTTGCTTTTCGTTTGGGAATTGCTGGCCCGGTAGGTTCGGGAAAAACTGCTTTAGTTGATGCTTTGTGCAAGTCGATGCGCGAACAGTACAAGATTGCTGTTGTAACTAACGATATTTACACTCAGGAAGACGCGCAATTTTTGGTGCGGAGTCAAGCTTTGGAGAGCGATCGCATTTTGGGAGTAGAAACTGGAGGCTGTCCCCACACGGCAATTCGTGAAGATGCTTCGATCAATCTGGTTGCTATAGAAGAGTTAGAAAACAAATTTACAGATCTGGATTTAGTGTTGGTAGAAAGCGGTGGCGACAATTTGGCGGCAACTTTTAGCCCGGAATTAGTCGATCTGACAATTTACGTAATCGATGTGGCTGCGGGCGATAAAATTCCGCGCAAAGGCGGCCCGGGAATTACTAAATCGGATTTGTTAGTGATTAATAAAACTGACCTAGCGCCGTTTGTGGGAGCAGATTTGGGCGTGATGGAACGGGATACTAAAAAAATGCGCGGGGAGAAACCTTTTGTGTTTACTAATTTGAAAACTAATGAAGGATTGGCCTCGGTGATTGATTTTGTTAAGTTGAATATTGTTTAGGCCGATCGAACTCACATCTTGCAGCAATGTCATTAAGGGGATTTTTCGTGGGGAGAGGGCGGGTTTATATAACCTGTCTGCAAGCTTTAAGACTGTTGAAAAACCCGCCCCTACAGGTTTATTGAAAGGCGTGCAAGATCTCAGATCGAACCGATTTTAGATGTAAAATAAAGTGCGATCGTCCTAGTTAGCACAGTCGTTTTTCTACAATTACGATCGATCGAGAAATTCAACTTCAATTCGATCGCCCGTTTTGAGGCCGAGTTCGGCAGCCCGCCCGCCACGCAATTCAATTACTGCATCCACTGGAGTATTAGGACCGTAGGTAGGACAAGGTTCGGCAGTACAGGGAGGTGCTTCGGCTTGAATAGCTCGAACGATACCATCTTTTAGAAAAATCATATCTAAAGAAATCTTGCAATTCTTCATCCAAAAACTTACCGGGCGCGGCGGCCGAAACTCGAACAGCATCCCCCTATCATCCGGCAAAGAAGTTCTGTACATTAAACCCATAGCTTGCTGTTCGGGTGTTTTAGCAACTTCCAGTTCGACCTTCAGCGAGGCTATCCGAGCTCTAGCGGAAACCGGCAGCATTTGAGGAGATGCTGTTGCTGTCGGAGACTGCGCGGCAAAAATACCACCAGCATTCGCCCCAGGAAATCCAGGCGAACATCCCAGCAAAAACACACCTAGCCCAATACCGAACAACTTAGTGAAAGAAACCATACAGCGATTTTAGATTGAAGAATTGAAGAATTGAAAGATTGAAGAATTGAAAGATTGAAAGATTGGGAATCGGGGATTGGGAATTGGGAATTGGGAATTGGTAATCGATCGCGTAGGCCTCCGGGTGAAGCATTCGGGTATAAAGCCTGAAATTTATTGCAGATATTACCCGCCCGAATGCTTCACCCCTACAGTTATCTCTAACCAATGTTACCGACAGGATATCAACTGTCAACTGTCAACTGTCAACTGTCAACTGTCAACTGTCAACTGTCAACTGTCAACTATTTAAGCTTCCCGCATGACGTAGCCAACACCGCGCACTGTTTGAATCAACCGCTTTTCTCCCTCATCTTCAACCTTGAGACGCAAATAGCGGATGTAAACTTCAATTACATTCGATTCTCCCAAAAAGTCGTAACCCCAAACATTTTCTAAAATTTGCTCGCGAGTCAAAACTTCCCGAGGATGCTCCATCAAATACTTTAGCAATTCAAATTCCTTCATCGTCAGGTCGATCGTCCGTCCGTTGCGTTCGGCGCGCCTGGTAGCCAAATCCAAAATCAAATCGCCAAACCTCAATTGTTCGCTGCTGTGATTATCCGGCTGCAAATACAAGCGCACTAACTGCAAAAACTCATCAGTACGGTACGGTTTGAGAAAATAATCATCAGCCCCAGCTTCCAAACAAGCTACGCGATCGTCCACACTATCGCGACCTACTAATAACAAAACCGGCACCCGATTGCCAATAGTTCTGAGATGAGAACACAGTGACAGTCCCGACTCTCCCCCCAACACCCGGTCAATTACAATCAAAGCTGGCTGCAATTCGCGGGCTAAATGTTCGCCTGCGGCGAGGTCAACAGCCACCACGGGTTCGTAGCCCGAAGATTTTAAGTCCGTACTCAAGTATCCGGCGAGAACTTCGTCTGTTTCAACCAGCAGGACACGGGGATTGCGATCGAGGGTGAGTGCAGCCATTGAATTGCTCGGTGAGAGATATAACTGTTTTAGCACGTTTGATGCCATCAGTCAGTTGATAGTTGATAGTTGATAGTTGATAGTTGATAGTAGTGCCAGTGTCCCCGCTCGCGAACCTGAGAGCCAGCAGCGCCAGCGCCCCCGCCCGCGAAAGTATTAGCAATTAGCAATTACCAATTAGCAATTACCAATTAGCAATTACCAATTACCATGACTGTTATAGTATTCGGCAGTATCAATATTGATCTCGTAGCTAAAACTCCGCGATTGCCCCAACCGGGAGAAACTGTAATTGGCAGCAATTTCTGTACTAGCGGAGGCGGTAAAGGAGCAAATCAAGCGGTTGCTGCGGCCCGTCTCGGCATTCCAACTTACATTATCGGTCGCGTTGGTAGCGATCGATTTGCTGAAGAATTATTGACAAATTTGCAAGTTTATGGTGTGAATGCCAGCAATGTGTCGATCGACCCAGATACTAATTCAGGAATTGCAACGATCGCTGTAGACGATCGCGGACAAAATAATATTATTGTGATTCCCGGCGCTAATAATAATGTTGGCCAAGCAGAATTAGAAGCCCTCAAAAAACTGCTGCCCGGTGCTACATCTTTGCTGTTACAGTTAGAAATTCCCCTGCAAATCGTGCAGCAAGTTGCGGCGATCGCCCGCGAAGCGGGAGTGCGAACGATTCTCGATCCGGCACCGGCGCGATCGGATTTGCCGATCGAACTTTATCGGCTCACCGACATCATAACACCCAATGAAGTTGAAGCAGCTCAGTTAGTCGGTTTTCCGGTAAATAATTCAGAAAGTGCGATGTTAGCGGGCAAAGAATTGCAACAGCGAGGTGTGAAAAGTGCGATCGTTAAATTAGGTGCAAAGGGTGCTGTTTGCGTTACCGAAAGTGACAGTATTTTTGTCCCGGCTTTTACTGTGGAAGCAGTCGATACTGTGGCTGCTGGCGATGCTTTTAACGGCGGATTGGCGGCAGGATTAGATGTCGGTTTGTCTTTGCCGGAAGCGGTGGTGTGGGCTGCAGCAGCGGGCGCTTTGTGCGCGACTAAAATAGGGGCCCAAACGGCTATGCCCGATCGTCCGACTTTCGATGCTTTCTTGCGATCCAAAACAATATGATTTTAGATTTTACAGGACTTACTCAGTGGCTCTGTAGGGTGCGCAGTGCGCACCTTACCACCTGTTCTATATGTAGGGTGCGCAGTGCGCACCTTAGCGCTAATAGTAGCTCTATATGTAGGATGCACGCTGCGCACCTTACAGCTATTAATAGTGTGTCAAACTACTTGAGAATTTGTTCGCACTTGACAGTGTAGTACGCGATGTATTATAGTATTATTGTAGGTGCCGATCGCCCTGGGAGGTTGAGTTATGACAAATAGCACTTTTTCCAGCAATTTCAACTTGATTCTGCCCGCCGGCACTCAAATTGTCACCAAAATAGATGTCAAAAAACCAGGAGAGAATCGCTTTTGGAAACAAGGCGCAGTAGGAGTTATTGTCAAATCTCCTACCGACAATTCCCACGCTTATTTAGTCAAACTGCCCGACGGAACAGAAGTTAGTTTGCGCAGGCACGAAATCAGCATTCGCAAGCAGTTTCAGAGCGAAGGATTGCAGTTGAGAGGTCAGTTTTTAGCAGAATATAATTTGTACGATCGCGTTATTTACCGCTGCGTTGTCGGTTCGAGAGCCTACGGTTTAGATACCGATCGATCTGATACAGATATCCGGGGAATTTACCAAGCGCCGGCCATACTTCACTGGTCGCTTTACGGCATTCCAGAACAGTTAGAAAACAAGGAAAATCAGGAGTGTTATTGGGAAATACAAAAGTTTCTGGTTTTGGCACTAAAAGCCAATCCTAACGTACTTGAATGTTTGTACACTCCGTTGGTAGAAACGCTCTCGCTCGTAGCAGAAGAATTGCTGTCATTGCGAGAAATCTTTCTCTCCCAATTAGTTTATCAAACTTACAACAGTTACGTTTTATCTCAATTCAAAAAAATGGAGCAAGACCTCCGCAATACTGGAGATATCCGCTGGAAGCACGCGATGCACTTAATCCGCTTGTTGCTGTCGGGAATTACAGTGCTGAAAGAGGGTTTTGTACCCGTGCGAGTGGAAAATTATCGATCGCAACTTTTAGCTATTCGCGATCGAGAAATTTCCTGGGAAGATGTGAATCAGTGGCGGTTGAATTTGCACCAAGAATTCGATCGAGCGTTTTCTGAAACTAAATTACCCGAACGCCCCAATTACGATCGGGCCAATCAATTCTTGATTGAAGCACGCCGAATGGTAGTTAATAGTTGATAGTTAATAGTTGATAGTTGACAGTTGATGAGTGAGCGAATTTATCTGCGTTTATCTGCGTTTATCTGCCTCAATCAGCGGTTGCAAGTTGATAGTTGATAACGTTGACATAATTTCTGTAGGGGCGGGTTCCGCAACCATCTTTGATTCACATTGCAAATACTCATAAACCCGCCCCCACCTCACCAACCAATCCCGATCGAGTCGATAGTCGATCGTCGATCGATTCATTTTATATAATTGTAATTCCTATGATAAATTATCCATCCCAGCTAAGTGAAATTATTGCCGATCGACCTTATCCCCTGCTATTTGCTACGATTAGCGGGGCGCATTTATACGGTTTTCCTTCGGCAGATTCGGACTTCGATTTGCGGGGAGTTCATATTTTGCCAGTGCCGGAAGTAATCGGATTGATTTTAGGACAAGAAACTATTGAGGTTTCTGAGGTGCGGCAGAAACTGGAACTCGATTTAGTCACTCACGACATCAAGAAATTTTTTGAATTGCTGTTGAAAAAAAATGGCTACGTCTTGGAACAACTGTATTCGCCACTAATAGTTTACACGACAAAGGAACATGAAGAATTAAAGTCGATCGCCCTTAACTGCATCACCAAATACCACAGCCACCACTATCTCGGTTTTGCACAAAATCAGTGGAGATTGTTCGACAAAGAACGCCCGCGGCGAGTGAAACCATTATTGTACGTCTATCGAGTGTTGCTGACTGGAATTCACTTGATGCAGTCGGGTGAAATTGAGGCTAATTTGGTGAAGTTAAACGAGAAATTTCAGTTACCTTACATTCCCGATTTGATTGCGAGAAAGTTAGCGGGTGCGGAAAAATCTGTGTTGGAAGATGCCGATGTAGACTTTTACTTGCAAGAGCGCGATCGGCTGGTGAATGTGTTAGAATCGGTAAGCAATATCAGTCATTTGCCCTCAAATCCCAGCGCGAAAGAGGCCCTCAACGAATTGTTGGTAAGGGTGAGAATGGCATCTCTCGGGTAGGGCGTGTTTTCAAAATATAGACCCGAGAAAGCTCATCAGTCCTCTTTGCAGTCCTTTTTAAAGCATTGAACGCGATTGAGGCTGCCAAGATGAGCTTGTGGATATTACTGACATCACCTACAATAATTTGCCTGCGCCGGGGGCTAGTTGGCAAGTTCTGAGAATTATCGCTGCCGGCAAAAGAAGGTCTATGTCGGGAAGTTTGCAAGGCCTCGGGCAAGCTGCTGTGGGGACAGCAGGAAGGTATTTGTGCTCTGTTCGATTTGGTGCGGGTACTGAAGGCGACGGCCTGCGTATATTTCGCGTATGCCTAAGCCAATTGGCTTAGGTAATTTAGACATATTGCGGATGTCCGGGCTTTTGCAGAAAAGATAGCATTTGGTCAAGTCGCCGAAATAATACCTAAGTAAGTAGGTGTAAAAAAGAACAACGTGCTGGCGGCGGGTGAGAAAATCGGGTAAAAATCGCACTCTCAAACGAGGAGAACAAACAAATGTTGTTGACTAGCATCGATGAAATCGCAGAAGGTGGCAGAGGACTCAAACTTATGTGGCAGATTGCAGATGAACTAAGTTATACCCGGACTGCGGACGATCGCAATTGTTTGTTCGTAAGTAAAAATTATGAATCAGAATCTTTAGCGCCACTGCAAAATATTAAACAAGCTAGTGCTCTCAATGAATTAATGAAGGTGTTAAATAGGTGGGACTGGCTCGATGAAACAGAGCAGCAAGAAGAGTTGGAAGAAAGTCCTATTGAGAAAATCAGCAGGGAATTCAATACGGATGTGAAAGTTCTAAGTGACGTTTTGAAGTGGTTCGATAAGTTAGAGTCTTTATCAATTCCTAATGATGTTTGGTTGGTGTGCCAACTAGCTTTAGCTGAAGGTTTCACGAATGCTGTGCGCCACGCTCATAAATATCTGCCTTGCGAAACTCCGATTCAACTAGAAGCTACGGTATTTGAGGGGCGTTTAGAAATCAGAATTTGGGATTGCGGGAAGCCTTTTAATTTTCAGGCTAAGGTTAACGAAATTACGGAAGCCGAACGCAAAAAATATGAAGTTCTTGAAGATTTAAGCGATGCTAGTTCATTGCAGAAATTGCCAAAAAATTTCAGAGATCGTTGCCTTCTCGTTGCTGGATAATCAGGTTAAAGTGCATAACTAACTTGACTGGCCTAGTTGAAAGGCGGCTGGGCCAACCACGGTGTTTAGGGTAGGAATTACGGGTTGTTTCGCAGATTGAAGATTTGCGGGTTGTCGAGCATAATGTCAAAGATAAAAATTAACTGACTGGCACAGTTGCAATTTGCCAGACCAAAAACGGTGTTTGGGGACTAATTATGGGTTGTGTTGGCAGAGGAGCGGTTTTAAATACTGTCTTGATTCTGCGATTTTGGGTAAAAACTGCGGGACTTGGGTGAGTCTGGAAGCAGTTCGATCGAAATGGGTGCATCTATTCAATTTTAGATTTGGGATTTTAGATTTTAGATTTTAGATTTTTTTAAATTTAAGATTTAAAGTTCGACATGGGAAATTTGAAATGCTGTTTTTGCAGCAGTGGATTGAATCATGAGTGGCTTGGATTGATTGGGTTAACCAGCGAAAACGATCGCAGCGAGTATAATTTCACCGCAACTTAATTAAATCGCTGACATCATTGTGGCGCTTCAAAAGTTTTTTGTATTTAATGATATCATCTAATGGCTGAACTAACAGATTTAAACCACAAAAATTGAGGCGGCGGGCTTGGGATAAATCTGTATCCAGTTGAATGCGAATGCCGTCGCTGAAAATAAAAGCATCTTCGGCTTGATTGATTTCTACATCTATATCGTTAATGCGGAGTGCCAAAAACATTAAATCGAATTCTTCATCAATAAATCTCGAAAGAGGGCGAACAGTGTATTCTCCAAATAACTTTGCAACTTCGGCGATGCGTGTTTGAGGGACTTCAATATCGATGTCTTGCAGGGGCCATGTTGAACCGTAGATATTGCCTGCTAAGCCTCCGGTGATTTGATAAAGAATTTGATACTCGTCGAAGGTTGAAATCAGCAGCTTTAAGGTTTTTAGATGGTTTTCGGATATCATGTTTGGTGTCGCGTTTAATTTGCAAGGATAAAACTACTATGAAAATTCATAGAACTTTGTGGTTGAGAATAGGTGCGATCGCACTTTTTTTAACCTCACTTTTTTCAACAGCAGTTTTAGGACTCCCAAGCATTGCTAGCAACAGTGTAATGCAATTAGCGCAAGCGCCTAATTGCAAAAGTCCTCAAACGACGGTAGATATGAATTTGTGTGCTACTCAAGAGTTTCAAGCTGCCGATCGAAAACTGAATCAAGTATACCAGCAACTCAAGTCGCTACTCAATAGCAAGCAGCAGCAGAGATTGACTGCGGCGCAGCGTACTTGGATTAAGTTTAGAGATGAGTCTTGCAGTTACGAAGCCGGGAGGTTTGAAGGCGGTACTTTAGCTGGTTCTACCTACGGTTATTGCAGGGCGAGGATAACTCAGGAGCGAGTTAAAGATTTGGAGCGTTATTTACAAGAAGCAAAATCTTAAACAGTTGACAGTTGACATTTGATATCTGTTTGTGCGATCGATTTAACGGTACAATAGAAGGTAGTTGAATTTGGAAAAGTTCATGGTTATAGCGACAGAATATCTTTACATTGTACGGGATGATGAGATTCTGCATGGAGAACCTATTATCCGAGGAACCCGTACACCTGTCAGAGCGATCGTTGAAACTTGGCGGATGGGGGTTGCGCCAGAAGAAATTCCAATTGGGATGCCTCATCTGACATGTCGATCGCAGTACAAATCTGTTGCGCCGATAAACTCACCTTGTTCGGCAAAGATTTCGATAAATCTAGTATCATTTTGCCAAGCATCATCACATAACCCTACAACAAATAAAAAGAATGCGTCTTGTCCGGCGATCGGAATGTTTGCGAGAAATAACTCACTAAGAGTCCACTGGGAATACCAGAAGTGACGGGCGAAAGCATCGGCGACAGTTTGAGGGATATTCTGCTGTGTTCTCTGGATTTCTACGCAATCGAAACCACAATTAACAGAATTTGCTAACAATTTAAGACTAGCAATTTGTTGATATATCGGGCAAACTTCAGGGCATTTACCGCCCACTACTGTCTTGTATAAACTTACAAAGTTATTTGTTTCGCAAAACTGCTCGTAAAACTGCCTGACTGCGAGTTTTATTTCATTAAAATTCATTACTGCAAAGAGGATACAAAAATTAGGGCTTGTCGGATATCTTCATCTTCTAGTTCTGGAAACTCTCGATGCAGTTCTGCTCGATCGGGATAAGTTGCTAGCAGCTCGATTACCCGACGAACAGTCAGCCGAAGATCGCGAATACATGGTTGCCCATTCATCCGCTTGGGATTGCTTGTAATCCGATCTAGTTTCATTTATCCTAATCTCAACTCTTCATTATTATCTTATATAGCGAACCTCAATCATTTGTGTAATTCCTGTAGGGGTAGTGCCCCCGTGCCTACCCCCTATCGATCGGGGCAACCACGGGGGTTTGCCCCTACAAAAATTACACAATTGAAAAAGACGTACTATATCCTATATTGCGAGTTCAGCAACACAAATAATCTCTAGGAGCTAGCAATCGTTCTCTTCAAACCCTAGCCATAAAAGCAGCACCTCCTCAACTTCTACCATTTGCTCAGGTGTCAGACTACCCAATTTACGTAAAAGCTTTGCGTGGGGAATTGTAATGATATTTTGTACGTCAAAGGCTCCTTCTCGAAGGAAATTAGCTTTGATTTGCACCTCAAATCTTGAGCCGCGCGAACTTGTTGTATGTGGAATTAGAGTTGCTAATGCACGGTCTCGATCGAGAGCGGGAATACTGATTACCAAACAGGGTCTGACTTTCGCTACATAACCCAGATCGACTAGCCAAACTTCACCACGATCGGGACTACTCATACAGGGCTTCCTGCTCGTCTAACTCTAGAAAAAGTCCCTCAGCATTCAGGACTAAATCTTCATCGGACAAGGGCGGAAAATCTAAGTGAACTGTCCGCTTCAAAATCTCTAATACTAAATCTAACCGTTCTGAGTCTGTTAAGCGATCGAAGGTATCTAAAAGTTCTTGTACTAAAGCAGTCATCGCTGTTTCCCTATATCTGCTGATAGCATAACACAGGTTTAGCAGAGATTTGGGCGATCGCATTTGAGCCGTGGGAGTTGCTGTGTTTTTCTAGCATAGGGAAAAAGGGCGATCGAATCAAGAGCGTATTTCCTTCTTTGTAACCGATCGCTTCGATTTCATTTACTCACTTTCAAATACCGATCGATTCTCGCTTTCCCTGAGTGAAATCGCAAATCAAAACCAAGGGCGGTACAAGACATGATATAATCTAAAATACTGCAAATTGCCCGTGAATGTCAAAAGCTAAGTAGATAATTTTATAAACTCATGACTATTTTTACCCTGCGATCGATCAAAAAAGACTTCGGCATCAAGGAACTCCTAACCGATGCCAGTTTCAGCCTTGATGAAGGCGATAAAGTCGGACTCATCGGCACTAACGGTTCTGGCAAATCCACCCTGCTGAAAATGATAGCCGGTTTGGAATCGATCGACTCTGGCGATCGCTGGGTCAATTCCGGATCTAAAATTGTTTATCTCCCCCAACAGCCGGATTTAGATGAAAATCGTACTGTTTTAGAGCAAGTTTTTGCTGACAGCGGCGAACAAATGGCTTTAGTGCGGGAATACGAGGAAATTTCTGATAAGTTGTCCCACGGCAAAGGCGATACTGACAAATTAATGGCGCGTTTGTCTGCTGTTTCTGCACGCATGGAAGAAGTCGGCGCGTGGGATTTGGAAACTAGCGCGAAAACTATTTTGAGCAAGTTGGGAATTCAGGATTTTGAAGCGAAAATTGGCGATTTGTCGGGCGGCTACCGCAAGCGAATTGCTTTGGCAACGGCTTTGCTTTCGGAACCCGATGTGTTGTTGATGGACGAACCAACCAACCATTTAGATGCGCTGTCTGTTGAGTGGTTGCAAAATTATTTGAATGGTTTTCGCGGCGCTTTGCTGTTGATTACGCACGATCGCTATTTTCTCGATCGCGTGACAAATCGCATTTTAGAAATCGATCGGGGCGACCTTTACAATTATACTGGCAATTACGCTTATTACTTGGAGAAAAAAGCGCTTGCTGAAGAATCCGCCGCCAGCACTGTTCGCAAGCACGCGGGAGTTTTGCGGCGGGAATTGGAATGGTTGAAGCGCGGGCCGAAGGCGAGAAGTACCAAGCAAAAAGCTCGGATCGATCGCATTAAAGATATGCGCGCCCAAGAGTTCAAAACAGCCAACGGAAAAGTCGAAATTGCTACCGCAGGCCGCCGCATCGGCAAGAAAGTTATTGACTTGCAAAACATCTGCAAAAGTTACGGCGATCGCACTTTAATTAAAGATTTTACCTACAATTTTACTCCCGAAGACCGCATCGGCATTATCGGCAGCAACGGGGCGGGAAAATCGACGCTGATGGATATTATCACCGGGCGGATTCAGCCGGATTCAGGTACTGTAGAAATCGGTACGACAATTCATATCGGTTATTTCGACCAACATTCTGAGGATTTGACACCGAATGAAAATCAGCGCGTAATTGAATACCTCAAAAGCGTAGCAGAATTGGTGAAAACGGCGGATGGAGAAATTATTACCGCTTCGCAAATGTTGGAGAAATTTCTGTTTCCACCGAATCAACAATATGCGCCAATTAACAAACTTTCCGGCGGGGAAAAGCGCAGGTTGTTTTTGTTAAAAGTGCTGATGAGCGCGCCGAATGTATTGATTTTAGACGAACCGACGAACGATTTGGACGTGCAAACTTTGGCGGTTTTAGAGGATTATTTAGAAGATTTTAACGGTTGCGTAATTGTAGTTTCGCACGATCGCTATTTTCTCGATCGGACGATCGACATGATTTTTGCTTTGGAACCGGGCGGTAATTTGCGCTTGTATCCCGGCAATTATTCGGTTTATTTAGATTGCAAAAAAACCGAAGAAGAACGGGAAATCAAAGAACAAAAACAGAAAGAAAAAATATCGAATGCCACGGACTCTCAAAAATCCAAACCAAACAATACTCCTGTAAAATCGACCAAACTTTCATTTAAGGAAAAGCGGGAATATGAGCAATTAGAAAGTCAAATCCCACAGATGGAAGCCGAGAAAGCAGAGATCGAGCAGATTTTGTACAATAATGCTCCCAGCGATTTTGAGGAAGTAAAGAAATTAACCGAACGTTTGGCCGAATTGAGCGAAGAAATCGATCGATCGACTGAGAGGTGGTTGGAATTGGCGGAACGGGTAAGTTAATACAATGTTAGATTTTAGATTGGGGATTTTAGATTGGGAATAACTCACGATCGAACGAATATATGATGTTATTCTCAGAACTTACCAGAAGATGCGCCTCGATCGCTCCAGGCAACTTGTGGGGAATTACAGCGATTATTATCACTGTTGGAAAACTAACTATCGCTCGTTACGATCGTAACTTACTGATGTGGTTTGCGTCCTACTACAAAAAACATCGTAACATCGTTCCACAAATCTTGTTCGCTTGCAGCAGCTTTCACTGCATCTAAATATTCCTGTTTGCACTGTTCCAATTGCTGCTGCGACCAATGCACTTCCTGAAGTCCAAAGGCACTGTTAGCATTGCCATTCCAAGCAGCTTCAGCATCTTGCAAGTAGAATCCGAATTGTTCGATCGCAATTTCAATGTTCTCAAATCCGATCGATCTCAGCATCCGACAACATTTCTGTTGCGTCCCCAGTAACTCGTTGGGATTGCAAATCGCAACGCCGTATTTTTGCACCACTTCTCGAAATAAGAAAGATGATGTTGGAGAAGTTTCGGCAAGGCAAGAAAAAGCAATAAAACCTCCAGGTTTTAGAGCTTTGTACCACCGATGCAAGACTTGCGGAATATCTGCAAAATAGACGATCGCGCAAGAACACAAAATTACATCAAATTGGTTTTCTTGAAATTCTTGCTCGTCGGCATCTGCTGATGCAAGTTCGATATTTTTCAGTCCTAAAAATGCAACTTTTTGCTTGGCTTGCCGCAGCATTCCTTCAGCAAAATCAGTTGCCAAAACTCGACCCGCATCGCCCACGATACGCGCAGCCGCCGCAGCCACTAAACCCGTCCCGGTAGCGACATCTAAAACTTGCTGGTTCGATCGCAATTTTGCCACCTCTACTAACCGATTTGCAGCGCGTTTGTGAAATTCATTTTCGTAGCTTTTGCGGTTGTTGAAATCGTTGAGAATCTGTTGTTTGAAATGACTTAGCGAATCAGTCATGGCGATTTTCGATTGTTAGTAGTGACAAGCCTAAAACTCTAGCTGTTGCTACAATGAGCTGGTCTGCTGGATCTTTATGAAATCCGGTGAGTCTTGTGGACTCCACAATGATGGGAAGTGTTAGGTCAAGAAGTTGAATGCCGGGGTAAGCTAGTGCGGTTGCAAACCACTCCTCTAGCGAACAGGGCAAGATTAATCGACCGTATTCAACCAGTTTGGCAACTTCCCAACAGGAATAAACGCTAATTCCTAACTCATCGGTTTGATGGGCTTGTATCAAGACTTGGTGCTGTTGAGTGAGACGGTTATCGCCTTGAACCCACCAAACCCAAATGTGGGTATCTAGAAGAATCATTGTAGAGCTTCCCAGTCTTCTAGAGGGACTGCCGGTGCAAAAGGATTTTCATAGCGATAGGGTTCTTTGCCTTGTAAGGGGTAGCCAGATAGCGGAGATGATTCGTGCTGCGATACAGACGTGAGGTTAGCACGCGCTTCTATTATAGCTTGGCTGTCTTGAGTTTGCTTGGTTTTCAAGAAGCGGAGGAAGTCAAGAACTTCGACAATCAAAGGATCGGAAACATTATCTAGTTCTTGGATAAGTAGTTCTTTGAGGGTCACGATCGATCTCCTATCATGTGCTAATCAAGTGCTAACTAACAGCTTATTCGCTAATTTAGCGAAGCGTCGAACTTTCGCGGTTTCCGGCTGCCGCCGGATGGTAAAGCCGAGAAAGGATGTCGATCGACTGGGAGCGGTGCGCTGCGATCGGCTACAATCCAGTTTGGTAAAGAATTTTTACAAGTTCTGTGTCCGTTACAGGCTTTTCGGTCTGTATTACCCAACCCGCCTGAAACTATGGATTTTGCTACTCTTGCCACCCAGCTAAATGCTGGAACTATCTTGCCCGAGGGAATTGTCATCGTCACCCTCGTGGTTGTTCTCGTCGGCGATTTAATCGTAGGCCGCAGTTCCTCTAATTGGACGCCCTACGTTGCCGTTGCGGGCTTGCTGACCGCCGTCGGTGCTTTGTGTTTGCAGTGGGATAACACCAATACCATCTCGTTTCTCGGCGGTTTTAACAGCGATGCTTTGAGTTTGGTTTTTCGCGGCATCGTCGCTTTGAGTGCGGCTGTCACTATTTTGATATCCGTCCGCTACGTACTGCAAACCGGTACTGCTTTGGCGGAATTTATCGGCATTTTGCTGTCCGCTACTTTGGGGGGAATGTTCCTCTGCGGGGCCGATGAATTGGTGATGATTTTTGTTTCTTTGGAAACTCTGAGTATCTCGTCTTATTTGCTGACGGGTTACACAAAACGCGACCCGCGTTCCAATGAAGCTGCTTTGAAATATTTGTTAATTGGGGCATCTTCTTCGGCCGTATTTCTGTACGGTATTTCGCTGCTGTACGGACTGTCCGGCGGCGAAACTAAGCTAACTGCGATCGCGGCTAACCTTTCTACTGTTAATAGCGGTCAATCTCTCGGTTTGGTAATTGCCTTGGTATTTGCGATCGCGGGGATTGCTTTCAAAATCTCTGCGGTTCCTTTTCACCAATGGACTCCTGACGTTTACGAAGGTTCGCCGACACCTGTAGTTGCTTTCCTTTCTGTCGGTTCTAAAGCTGCCGGTTTTGCCCTAGCAATTCGCTTGTTAACCAGTGCTTTCCCCGCACTTACAGAACAGTGGCACTTCGTATTTACGGCCTTAGCAATTCTCAGCATGGTGTTGGGAAATGTGGTTGCCCTCGCGCAAACCAGCATGAAGCGACTGTTAGCTTATTCTTCGATCGCGCAAGCAGGTTTTGTAATGCTTGGTTTGATTGCCGGAACCGAAGCCGGTTATGCCAGCACGATCTTTTATATGCTGGTTTACCTGTTTATGAATATGGGCGGTTTCGCTTGCATCATCCTTTTCTCCCTGCGCACTGGAACCGATCAAATCAGCGAATATTCCGGTTTGTATCAAAAAGATCCGCTGTTAACTTTGGCTTTGAGTATTAGCTTGCTTTCTCTGGGCGGAATTCCACCGCTGGCTGGATTCTTCGGTAAAATTTACCTGTTCTGGGCAGGCTGGCAAGCCGGACTTTACGGCTTAGTTATCTTGGGATTAATTACCAGCGTGGTTTCAATTTACTACTACATCCGCGTCGTCAAGATGATGGTAGTGAAGGAACCTCAAGAGATGTCGGAGGTAGTGAAAAATTATCCCGAAGTTCGCTGGAATCTGCCGGGATTGCGGCCTTTGCAAGTCAGCATTGTCGTGACATTAATTGCTACTTCGCTGGCGGGTATTTTGTCGAATCCTTTGTTTAATTTGGCTAACGATTCTGTTACCAAAACTCCGATTTTGCAGTCAGCTTTGAGTCAAGTGCAACCTACTATAGCTGCGAAAATTGAATCGAATTCGTTATCTCAACAGAATTAAGTTTACCTGTTGCGAACAATAGAGAAGTGCCTATCTTTAAAAGGTTAGGCGCTTTTTTTTGCGCGAACTACTGTTTAAATGATACCCGGATTTAGTAGCGTACATCTAACACGTACTCTGCTATCAATACTAATTCTGGGAAAGTTCGGGATATAATTCGATCGCACCCTCGGTAAGGAGTCATTTGATAAACCCCATTTTCATCGAGCAAGTAAACAAAAACTGTCGGCTCTTTTGGGTTGCCCAAATAGTTTCTGCTACCCAAAGCTAAATAATCTACAATCCAATATTCAGGAATTCCCAACCGCTGATATTCATCGAGCTTGTCGATATAATCATCTTCCCAATTTGTCGAGACAACTTCTACTACTAATTGCGGGGGTTCGGTTAGCGCTGAATAGTCGAAGGGCTTCGATTCCCAGAGAGTTTTGTCTACTACTGTAACATCTGGATGGCGGCCTTGTTCTTTACCATTTGAGGTTAAAGTCCTCACCATAATTCTGCCAGACACCCAGTAGTTAAGCTTCAAACGCTTTACCTCGTCTTTGAAACTATCTGAAAGAAATTCAGCGGTAACTGCTCACCGCAACTGCGTTGCGGTATCGCAAATAGAGCCACAAGTATTGAGTGAAACGCTGCCAAGTTTTGTAGGAATGGGAAACTTTTCCAGCTCAAAATAGAGGCTCTCGCTAAAAATAGCTGCCGTCAAAAGCTGCAAATTAAGTTTAGTTGAACAATAAACCTGGAGGACTACGACCTGCTAAACAAAGTAACTGATAAAGTTGTGCGATCGCTTCATGTCCTTGCAATCGAACTGTTTCGAGAAAGCTAAACATTTGAGCCACCAGTTGAGCGCCCCAATCGCTGCGCGCTCCTCCAGTTACTTTCCGATGTACGACCACCGGACGTAAAGCTCTTTCGGCGTCATTGTTGTCAGGTTTAACTTCTGGATGGTCTAAAAAAGTAAACCATTCTGTCCAATAACGTTGTATCCGCTTGGCTAATCGTTGGGCATCGGCAGGCCAACCATTAACAGGAGCATTAATTAAGACATTTTGCAATTGGGATTCCAGTACCGGACGCCCGGACGCCATCGCGGACTGACTCAATTGACCAGCATGATATTCCCGATACCGAGTTCTAGCAGTAGTTAAAATTTTAGTGACTGCTTCAGCTAATAGCCGATTGCCGTCAAAACGACTCTGTTTTAGTGCTTCTAAATCTCGCTCTAGGTGGGTCAAACATTTCTGTTTAGCTCCGGCTGATTGGGGGTTGTAAGCACTGAAACAATCACTACTGAGAATACCTTCAAAGTTTTCTCCCAATAGCTGTTTGAGTGCGGCGCTACTGCGGGTAGGAGCTAACAGGAGTACGCAAACTCGATCGCTCGTTGCCACCCACAACCAATACTTGATACCATCAATGCAGTAAGTAGTTTCATCCACACAGCGCACGCCGGGTTGTTGGACGTAGCTCAACCATTGCTGGTAGATGGGCTGCAAGCTTTCTTGGAAATAACGCTGCATCTTGGCAAGAGTTCCTTGAGAGATGGGTACTCCCAAGACATGTTCTACGAAATATTCTTGTTTTCGCCAGGGTAAGTTACCCCCATATCCCAGCCAACCAACTACGCTACACAATCTACCTCCGTAGCTGAATCCTTCTTTAACACCTGGCGGTAATTGAGAGTATCCCGACCAACCACAATCGTTACATTGGCATAAGGGGCGACGATATTCTCTTATTTCTACGGGTTGCTCTATCAGTTCGGCTACTTGTTGTATTTTCTTTTTTGCTGCGGTCACTTGCTCCACTGCTTTGAGACACACCGGACATGTTTCTGGTGCCAGCTCAATAATTTTGTCTGGCTGACCAAAGCCATTGCGCGTCTTGCCTGGATGGTCGTATTTGGGACCGCGTTTTTTCCCTTTTTTTCGCTTACTTTTGTCGCTGGGTTTTTTGAGTAGGTCTGCCGATGGGGGAGTCGAACTGTTTGATGAGGTGCGGTTTTTTAGCTGAGAGAGTGCTTCTTTTAACTGTTCTATCTCCTGTTGCTGCTCTTCGATCAACTGCTGTTTTTCTTGAAGTTTTCTCTGTTGCTGTTTGAGCTGCTGCTGTTGCTTGAGTAGCCATTCTGCCAAGGACAGCATTACCTGTGCCATCTTCTGAGTTGTGATGGCTATCTCATCTGGTTCTTTTGTCAGTGCAGTTGGTTTGAGCATGGAAGCTACTATACTCTATTTTTGTCGGCTTTGGCTCACATCCTGACCTCTTATCCTGACGGAGCGAGCGAGCTCCCCCAGCTCGCTCGCTGACCTTGGCAATACCGCAACGCTGTTGCGGTGAGCAGTTACATTCAGCGAGGGTTTCGTGCAGCCTGATTGGTAATATTCTCACAATCTCTCCATTAACAAGTTCGTAGCGGCCTTCTGCATCGGGAAGTTGCTTGACAAATTGCTCAAAAGCGAGCATCTGCTTGGGTTGAGTGGGAGTTGCAGTCATAGTTGGCTCTCATTTGGTTAGATATTGGAGGCTCTTACCCCATTATTTTAACATTCTACTATCAACAATCCTGTAGGGGCGGGTCGCCAACAGATTTAAACGCAGCAAACAGGTTAAATAAACCCGCCCATCCCACCAAAAATCCCCCATTAACATTGGTTGTTATAATTACGATCGGCAGCCGCAAATTAACACAGAGCAAAGTAGTAGTATATCGTCATGACTCAAGAACACTTATATCGCATCAATACAATTTGGACTGGTGCCAGTGAAGGTGCTACTTCATCTTACGAAGCTTATTCTCGCGAGTATGCCATAAACATTGAAGGAAAACCTCAGTTTATTGGTTCGGCAGATCCGACTTTTCGAGGTGATGCTGCACTGTACAATCCCGAAGATTTGCTGTTAATGGCACTGTCAGCTTGTCATATGTTGAGCTATCTTGCTTTGTGCGCTAGGAATGGAATTCGAGTAATTGCTTACTCGGATGAAGCGACGGGCAAAATGACGCAAAAAGATGGCAAGATTCGGTTTACAGAAGTGATTTTACATCCGCAGGTAACGATCGCACCCGGTGACGATTTGGAAACAGCCCGCAGTTTGCACGATCGCGCACATCATGTTTGTTTTATTGCTAATTCTGTGAATTTTCCGGTGTTAAATGAGCCAAAAGTTGATAGTTGATAGTTGACAGTTGACAGTTGATAGTTGATAGCTGAAGGCTTATCGGGCATGAATTATGCGCTCGATCGAAGAAACCGGGTTTTTCCCGAATCTGTTGGCACAGTACAAGTATTTTCGCAAAAACCCGGTTTCTAGGCCGCCCGGTAGATTTTATATAGCTCGATCGCCCGACAATCTGTCGAAAAATTTGCTATCATCTGAAAGAGCATCCTGCCTTAAAAGTTAGTCGAAAGTGTGGGTAAAAAATGTTAGTAAAAACTCAGCCAAAGCTTTATACTCCAGATGAGTACCGACAGTTAGAAGAAACTGCCGAGTTTAAAAATGAATATCGCGATGGGGAAATAGTACAAATGACAGGCGGCACGATTAACCACAGCCGGATTATCCGAAATTTGAGTAGGGTTTTGGGAAACGCGATCGAAGGAACGGCATTTGAGCTTTTTCAAAGCGATTTGCGGTTGTGGATTCCTCGTTACCGCCGAGGAACTTACCCCGATGTGATGGCAATTGAAGGAGAACCAGTTTTTACTGAAGGACGCAATGATGAGATACTAAATCCCATCCTGATTGTGGAAGTGCTGTCTAAGTCTACTAAAAATTTCGATCTCGATGATAAGTTTCGATTGTATCGATCGATTCCTGAATTTCGCGAGTACGTATTAGTCAGTCAATACGAGTTTTTAGTACAGCAATATGTTAAAAACGAGTCGAATCAATGGTTATTTTCGGAATATGAAGGAGAAGCAGCAACTGTTTCCTTTGATTCTGTGGGAGTGCAAATGCCGGCCAGCGAAATTTACAAAAAAGTAGTATTTGCAACAGAGGAAACAGCAGTAACTGAATAAAATTCATCCTATTGGGCGATCCTGTGGGATGATGCAAAGTTTAAAGTTGGGGCTGTACAACCAAAAGATACCGATCGATCGAACAGCATGACAATGCAAAATAACCTTCAAGAACAAGTTGATTACTACCGCGCGCGGGCTAGCGAATATGATGAATGGTTTTACAGGATCGGGCGTTACGATCGCGGCAGGGAAATTAACCAGCGTTGGTTTAATGAAGTCGCTGTTGTTAAAGGCGCATTGCACGATATTGGCAAATTTGCCAGCGTTTTAGAATTAGCTTGCGGTACGGGTATTTGGACTGCCGAACTTTTACAGATTGGCGAGACAATTGATGCTTTTGATGCCGCACCAGAAGTTATTGAAATTAACCGCAACAAACTACATTCCGATCGAGTTACTTACCGACAAATCGATTTATTTTCCTGGGAACCCGATCGCGAATACGATCTAGTTTTCTTTGCTTTTTGGCTGTCTCACGTACCGCCGAATTTAGTAGATGAATTTCTGGCAAAAGTTTATCGATCTGTTCGCTTAGGCGGACAAGTTTTTATCGCCGACTCTTTGTTTGAAGAAACTTCTTCAGCTAAAAATCATATCTTGGAGGATGAAACAAATATTCGCCAAAACCGCAAGTTAAATGACGGCAGAGAATTTCAAGTTTTTAAAGTTTACTATTCGCCAGATTTGCTATTAGAAAAATTAGCTAAAGCTGGCTTTAAATCTGAGATTAAAGTGACAAACAACTATTTTATTTACGGTAGCGGGATGAAGGCTTAAAGTTTTGGGCGATCGTCCCCTACACCTGGGCCGAGAAACCGGGTTTTTTAGACAATATATCGATAAGTGCGATCGACCTCTGGCTAGCATCAATAATCAACCTCACTAAACTGTCATGAATGCAATCTGGTTACTGTTAAAAGCCTCTTGGTTAAATGTTTCGATCGCCCTTCTAACTGGCTTAATTAGCGGCGGTTGCAGCGCGCAATTAATTGCTTTAATTAATCGCGCAATTAGTGGAAACTCAACGGAAAATTTAGTCTGGTATTTTGCAGGATTGGCAATTTTGGCTCTCGTTACGGGCTTTATTTCCCAATTCTTGTTAATCTACCTTTCGCAAGAAGCTGTTTACAAACTGCGCCTGAGTTTGAGCCGGGGGATTTTGTCTTCTCCTTTGCGACAGTTAGAAGAATTGGGTCCTAGCAGCTTGCTGGCTACTCTCACTGATGACGTGGGAATGCTTTCTAATACTATATTTGTAGTTCCTTTCCTCTGCGTCGATATTGCTATTGTTGCGGGTTGTTTGACTTATTTAGCTACCATTTCGGGGCCGGTTTTTGTAATTGTATTTACTTTCTTAGTGCTGACGATCGCGACTGTGCAACTACTGCTAGGTAAAATGAGAAAATTCTTCGATTTAGCCAGAGAAGAACAGGATAGATTGTTCAAACATTTTCGCAGCATTACTGACGGAATTAAGGAATTAAAATTGCATTCGGAGCGCCGTCAAGAGTTTTTTACTGAAGAATTGCAAGTCAGTGCTAATGCTTCCCGCGATTACAACTTAACTGCTTTGAATACTGGTGCAGTCGCGATCGGCATCGGACAGTTGCTATTTTTTATGATGATGGGTTTGCTGCTGTTTGTTCTGCCCAAATTTGTACCAGTATCTGGCTCTATTTTATCAGCTTACATTCTGACAATCACCTATTTGATGACTCCTTTCGGAAATATTTTGCAAAGATTGCCTGCCATTTTCCGCGCCAATGCTTCTGTGGATAAAATCGAGAGAATGGGATTGACTTTGGCAAGTCAAGCTGAGATAATTACAGCGGTTAAATCACCTGAAATTTCTGGTTGGCACAGCCTAGAATTTAATGGCATAATTCACAGCTATCCGGGAGAAAAAGACGACAGTCATTTTGTTTTGGGCGAGCTGAATTTAAAGTTTCAGCCGGGTCAATTAGTGTTTGTCATTGGCGGTAACGGCAGCGGTAAGTCAACTCTAGCAAAATTAATTACTGGTTTGTACGTTCCCGAATCTGGCGAAGTTTTGCTTGACGGACAGCCGATTACCGATGAAAATAGAGAATGGTACAGGCAGCATTTTTCAGTGATTTTCTCGGATTTCTATTTGTTCGATCGACTTTTAGGCATGACTAATCCCGATTTGGATAAACAAGCGGCAGAATACCTGCGAGAATTTCATTTAGATACTAAAGTTCAAGTAAAAGACGGAGTTTTGTCAACTACAGCTTTATCTCAGGGACAGAGAAAGCGGCTAGCTTTGCTGACAGCTTATTTGGAAGACAGGCCGATTTATTTGTTTGATGAATGGGCGTCGGATCAAGACCCTTTTTTCCGGGATATTTTTTACAAACAGTTGTTACCGGAGTTGAAGCGGCGGGGAAAAACAGTGTTTGTTATCAGTCACGACGATCGCTATTTCGATGTGGCCGATCGCGCGATAAAATTAGATTACGGTAAGGTAGAATATGACCGACAAAATGGATGATTATCGAATTGTCAATGCGCTGAATGAAAGTCAAGTTGCCGATTTGATGGAACTGTATCAAAATGAGATTTGGTGCGACAAGCGCACTCGCGAAGATGTGGAGAAAATGCTGGCGGCAACTGATATTATAATTGGTTTGGTTGATGAGCGCGATCGACTGATTGGCTTTGCTCGCGTACTGACTGATTTTATTTATAGGGGCATGGTTTTTGATGTAATTGTCAAGCCGACGCACAGAAAGAAGGGACTGGGTGCGGTGTTGATGGATGCAGTTGTCAATCATCCCCAACTGCAAGCTGTCGAGAATCTTTGTCTTGGTTGTTTGCCGCCAATGATTCCGTTTTACGAACGTTGGGGTTTCACAGATAATTTGGGTGAAATTAAGTTTATGCGGCGAACAAATCACTGATATCGCGATCGATCGCAACAAGCAATAAGATTAGTTCGTAGTGCGGACTTAAGTCCGCACTACAAACATTTTTTATAATTTCAATCGACTTGAAACGATATGAAATATGTTTGTTACCTAAGATTTTTACAGCCCCAATTTTTCGCGAATAGCACTTTCTTTGAAACCTACAGCAACAGCAGTTCCATCTTTAACAAACAGAGGGCGTTTCAGCAGCATCGCATCCTTAGCAAACGCCTCAATCCACTCTTCGCTATCCCAATTGTTCCTGTCATTGCCCAAAGCGCGATAAGATTGCCCGGAAGTATTGCGCATCGGTTGAAAACCCAAAACAGCTACCCAATTTTCAATTGTTTCGCGAGCCGGCGGGTTTTCTTTGGTGTTAATAAACTTATAATTAACGCCGTTATCTTGGAGCCATTTAAAGGCTTTTTTGCAGGTTCCGCAATTCGGAATTCCGTAAACTTCGATCGACATTTGGTAATTGGTAATTGGTAATGGGGAATTGGTAATTGGTAATTGGTAATTGGTAATTGGTGATTGGTAATTGGTCAACTATCAAGTGTCAACTGTCAACTGTCAACTGTCAACTGTCAACTATCAACTGTCAACTGTCAACTATCAACTGTCAACTGTCAACTGTCAACTGTCAACTAACTAATTTTGCTTCATGAATCCATTTTTGCACGCGATCGACCGAAGGAATTAAGTCATTTCGCTGCATCGTCGCTACGTGCAGCTTTAAAATTTGTTCGTACAATCTTTCTACCTGCATTTCAGCTAAATTAGTTACCGAAGCAACGCCCGCGTGCAGCAACAGCCCGCAATACTGGCAGCCGACACTAGGAATTCGAGCCAAACTTGCCATCGCTGCCCATTTGTTAACGTATTGAACGTTAACATCTAACTGATGGGCAAGCAACGCTTTAGCCGCAGGTGTTTTAGTCATCCGAAATAGTTGGCTGGTGGTGGTAATGCCGCACTCTTCTAGTTGGGATTGGTTTTCACGGCTCAATCCGGGTAATTGCGAGAGAGGCCAGTCACGCATTTGTACCGAAGTGCGTGCGGATCTGTGGTGAGGTTTCATAACTATTTTGCGTAAATCTACTTATACTTTAAAGTATCAAATATCCAGCGTCAAGATAGGAGATCCAACCATGTCACAAAATCAAGGAAAGTCGAACAAGCGAATTTTGGTAATTGTTGCTGTTGCTGCATTGCTGTTAATTGGCGGCACAGTTGCACTTTCAGCATTTTTATCCTCGCGCTCGAATAGCGTTCCCACTCAACAAAAACAAGTTGACGATGATGATGATGATGACAAAGACGATCGAAAAGACGGTGAAGAACGGGATAACGATAAAAAAGATGAAGATTAGACTTTTGGGAAAAAGAGGCTGTTAATTTTGTAATTGGGGTTTTAATCTTTGCGGTTCGATGCCCAAAGATTGCAACCCCGATCGCCAACTTCACTAAAAATTATAGCTTTTTAATGCTGAAAATCACAAAAGATTGCGAATTGTTAAAAAATGCTTTGCTCCAGCGCAGGCAAAAACTAGCCGGGTTAGTAAATTTTCCAGCAATTCTGTGGTCCGGGCGCAGTATTTCCCGCAATTATCCGGCGCTTACTTATCCATTTCGGGCTAGCAGTCACTTCCTTTATTTTGCAGGTTTGCAGTTAGAAAATGCTGCCGTTCGCATCGAATCGGGAAAGTTGGAACTATTTTTAGATGATGCGCCTGCTAGCAGCACTCTTTGGCACGGAGAAATGCCGAAACGATCGGAAATTGCCGATCGAATTGGGGCTGATGCTGCTTTCCCGATGGCAGAATTAAAGTCGCGGGCAAAGGGCGCGGCAACCGTGGCGGTGCAGGATTATTTAACTCAGTTGCAGCAAGCCAAAATGCTCGATCGACCTGTTTTTCCCGCTAAATCTCCCGAGGAAATCGATTTAGAATTAACCAAAGCAATTATCTCTCTTCGCCTCACCCACGACGAGTCAGCGCTAACAGAATTGCGTGAAGCTGCTGCTGTTACCGTAGCAGCTCATAAAGCGGGAATGGCAGCAACTAAAACTGCTCGAATTGAAGCCGGAGTCCGCGCTGCAATGGAAAGCGAGATCGCGTCGCAAAATATGACTTGCTCTTATCCCAGCATCGTTACGGTGCATGGAGAAATTTTGCACAGTGAACATTACCACCATCCGCTAAAAACAGGAGATTTGCTGTTAGCAGATGTCGGCGCAGAAACAGCAGCGGGATGGGCTGCTGACGTAACTCGCACTTGGCCGGTTTCCGGGAAATTTTCGCCAACTCAAAAAGCAATTTATGACATAGTTTTGGCAGCCCACGATACCTGTATCGATCGCATCAGTCCGGGAGTCGAATATCGAGAAATTCACTTGTTAGCAGCTAGAATTATTGCCGAAGGGTTGGTAGATTTGGGTATCTTGCGAGGAAATCCCGAAGACTTGGTAGAAATGGATGCTCACGCCCTATTTTTCGTCCACGGTATCGGACATTTAATCGGTTTAGACGTTCACGATATGGAAGATTTCGGCGATTTGGCTGGCTATCAAGCAGGGAGAGCAAGAAGCAGCCGTTTTGGGTTGGGATACTTGCGGCTGAATCGAGTTTTGCAAGCGGGAATGTTAGTCTCGATCGAACCTGGTTTTTATCAAGTTCCAGCTATTTTGAACGATCCAGAAATTCGCACCAAATATCAAGATATTGTCAACTGGGAAAAGTTAAATCAATTTGTAGATGTGCGGGGCATCCGCATCGAAGATGATATACTCGTAACAGGTGTAGGTAGAGAAGTATTGACAGAAAAATTACCGACCGATGCTTTAGAAATTGAGGGTTTAGTTTCGGTCTGCGCGCCATCATAGGAATAACAGGACTTAGGCATAAACTCTATATGTAGGGTGCGACTTTCCTTGCCTTAATTTAGGCTGAGCGCTGCGCATCTTAGTATTATTTAGGGTTTAGTTTCGGTAAATGCAGAAGTGTAGGAATCACAGAACTTACACAGGTATTCTCTCGCTGGGGTGCAGCTTGCATCGCCTTACCAGTATCAGCAGCGGATCGTCCTACTGATAGCGTAAGTCCTGAATCATTATAGCGCAGGTAGTTCTATTACAGGGAGAAAATCAGTATGAGCAGAGCTTGGCAAATGGGTTTTGTAAGGGTGTTCTATTTAGTGGCGTCGCAAGTTAAAAACTTTGTCAAACGCCAAGCCAAAAGCATTTTTCGGAAGCGCGCGCATTCGCGGCTGCCGATGCAAATTGCACCCATGCCTAGCAATGAAGAAGAAAGGTTGCAAGCACTTTACCGCTACAACATTCTCGATACCGATGCCGAACAAGCCTTTGACGATTTAACAGCTTTGGCATCGAATATTTGCGGTACTCCCATTGCTTTAATCAGCTTAGTCGATACCAACAGACAGTGGTTTAAATCAAAAGTAGGGACTGCCTTACCCGAAACTCCAAGAGAAATAGCATTTTGCGCTCACGCTATTTTAAAACCCAACGAAATATTAGTAGTACCCAACGCTACAGAAGACGAGCGTTTTGCCGGAAATCCGCTAGTAACTTCCGATCCTAACATTAGATTTTATGCAGGAGCTCCGCTAGTAACTCCCGAGGGTTTTCCGATTGGCGCTTTGTGCGCCGTCGATACAGTTCCTCACAAACTTACCTCCGAACAGTTAGAGGCGCTGCGGATTTTAGGGCGGCAAGCAATTACTCAAATGGAGTTGAGAATCAATCTAGCAAAATTAGAGCGGGCGCTGAACAGGCAACAGCAAGTAGAAGACAAACTCCGCGCTTCAGACGAACAAATTGTCAATTTTTTAGAAGCAATTAATGATGGATTTATTGCGATCGATCCTCATTGGCGAGTTACCTATGTCAACCACAGAGCAGCCCAACTTTTGGAGCGCAAACCCGAAGATATTTTCGGCAAAAATATCTGGCATGAGTTTCCAGATACAGCAAAATCGATATTTTTTAAAGAATTTCACAGAGCTTTCAACCAGCAAGTAGGGGTGACATTTGAAGAATATTGTCGTCCTTTAAAAAGGTGGTTTGAAGTTCGAGCCTTTCCTTCCCATGACGGTCTTTCCGTATTTTTCATCGATATCACGATTCGCAAAAAAATGCAGTCTGAACTCAGGAAAGAACAGAGAAAAACCGAGGGTTTGCTGCTGAATATTTTACCAGAACCGATCGCTTACAGGTTGAAAAAGGCAGAGGGAGAGCTAATTGCCGATAAGTTTGAGGAGGCAACAATTTTGTTTTCTGACTTGGTGAATTTTACTCAAATTTCTACCACCATGCCTGCTACTAAATTGGTATGTTTGCTGAATGAGATCTTTTCTACCTTCGACAAACTGACAGAAAAGCACGGCTTAGAAAAAATCAAGACGATCGGGGATGCTTACATGGTAGCAGCCGGCATTCCAACTCCCAGACTGGATCACGCAGAGGCGATCGCCGACATGGCTCTGGATATGCTATCAGCAATTAAAGCATTAAATATCAAACTAGGCACGAAATTCGACCTCCGGATCGGGATTAATAGCGGCCCGGTAGTAGCCGGAGTCATCGGTACTAAAAAGTTTATTTACGATTTGTGGGGAAATTCGGTAAATACAGCCAGCCGCATGGAATCTCACGGCATCAACGGTCGGATTCAGGTCAGTATCTATACTTACCAGTTGCTCGAAGATATCTATGATTTTGAAGACCGGGGGACGATCGAAATTAAGGGTCAAGGCGAAATGCGCACTTACCTGCTGTGCGGGAGAAAAGCAGAAAATTCAATTGAATAAAACTCGCGCAACTAAATTGGGAATTGGGAATTGGTAAGGAGTTTTGAGTTTTGAGTTTTGAGTTTTGACCGGGAACGCATTCACAAATGGTAACTTAAAACTCCCCCTCTTCCTTCTTCCTTCTTCCTTCTTCCTTCTTTTGGTAATCGGTAATGGGTAATTGCCTCCACCGGATGTAATATTGCGATCGATCGAACCAGATTCGATTAATTCGTAGTGCAGACCTTAGCCTGCAGCGCATTGCGGACTTTAGTCCGCACTACCAACCTCAGCCTGCCAATACCCCTCGCAGCAGATCGAGCAAATAAGATTATGCTATATATAGACCGCCTATAAAAATAATTAGTCAAAATCCCGGCAGTTTATAATATGGTTCAATTTCATATTCAAACAGATAGCGACATCCCGGCATCTACGCAACTGTTCAATCAAATCAGATTTGCGATCGCCTCCCGGCAATTTCCGCCCGGACACCGCCTCCCCAGCACGCGACAGCTAGCCATGCAGACGGGACTGCACCGCAACACCATCAGCAAAGTATACCGCCAGCTAGAACAAACCGGACTCGTAGCCGCTCAAGCCGGATCTGGCATTTACGTCCGCGCCCTCGGCCACGAAGGCGGTAGCAAACTCAAATCTCCCATCCTCGAAGAATATCCCTTTGCCAACAAAATAGTGCAGGAAAGTCTCGACGAACTCCTGGGACAGGGCTGCACGCTCAATCAAGCCAGGGAATTATTTTTGACCGAAATAGACTGGCGGCTGCGCTGCAGCGCCCGAGTGCTCGTTACAGCCCCCACAGAAGATATCGGCGTTGGGGAGTTGATGGCTAGAGAGTTGGAACAAGCGCTGCGCATTCCCGTACAATTGGTGCCGATGGAACAGCTAGCTAGCTTTATCGAACAAATTTCCTCGGGAACGGTAATTACCAGCCGCTATTTTATCTCAGAAGCAGAAAAGACGATCTCGATCGCGGCCCCGAATTCCGTGCGCGTGATTCCGGTGGATATTTACGATTACGGGCAGGAGATAGAATTAGTTAGCACTTTGCCGAAAGACAGTTATTTGGGCTTAGTCAGTCTCAGTCCCGGAATGCTGCGATCGACCGAAGTCATCATTCACAGTCTCCGGGGAGAGGATTTGTTGGTAATGACGGCGATGCTGTCAGACACTTACAAAATTAACTCGATCGTGCGATCGGCCAGAACAATTTTTTGCGATCGGCCGAGTTTTGCTACAGTAAAAGCTGCCGTTAACGCGGCCAGAGAAGATATCATTCGTCCCCCGCAACTGGTATGCTGCGAAAATTATATCGGCTCTAAGTCGATTAATCTGCTCAAGCGCGAACTAGGGTTGGGGTGAAGAAAAGTTGACAGTTGACAGTTGACAGTTGACAGTTGACAATTCCCGATTACCAATTACCAATTACCAATTCCCAATTACCAATTACCAATTACCAATTCCCAATTCCCAATTCCCAATTTCCCATGACAATTGACATCCAGCCTTCGATTAATGTCAAAATTCGATCGAAAGTCGCCGGGCCGCCCGCAGTTTCAAGCCCGATCCGATTCCGCCAACTATATTGAAAGAGATTTTTCGTTTGGGAGTGCGATCGCCCTCGGGTTACAATTTGCAGCCGTGGCGGTTTATCGTCCTTCAAGATCTCGCAAGTAAGGAAAAATTGGCAGAGTGCGCTTTCAACCAGCGCCAAGTTGTAGAAGCTCCAGTAGTATTAATATGTTGCGGCGATCGGCGCGCTGCTGAATCGGAAAACATCGAAGCTGTGATTCAATTGGGTAAAGAATTGGGGGCAGTTAATGATGCTTTTGCTGATTATATGCGCCAAGCAATCCCGCAATTGTTCGAGAACCGCCCCTGCTTTGAGTCATTGGAAACTTGGACGAACCGGCATACAATGCTGGCAGTAGCTCACTTGGCGATCGCGGCTAAAAGCTTTGGCGTAGATAGCTGTCCGATGGAAGGTTTTGTCGGCGATCGAGTGAAAGCTGCTTTTAACATTCCCGAAACAGTAGATGTTTGCTGTTTGCTGCCGCTGGGTTATGCAGCCGAACCGATGAAACAATACGGCGGGCGTTTCGATTTGGCGCAAGTTTATTACAGCGAAAGTTACGGAGAAGAGTTGCAGCTAGATTTTTAAGTTTTAAGATGGGGATGCTTAACTTGTCAGTTATGGCAGTTGACAGTCGATCGTTGATAGTTGACAGTTGACAGTTGACAGTTGACAGTCGATCGATCGGGACGGGAGTTATGAGTGTTAAGTGTTGAGTGTTTAATTAAAAATTGTCTTTAACTCAACACTCAAAATTAAAAACTCAAAACTATTCCCAATTCCCAATCTAAAATCTAAAATCTAAAATCGTTAAGATCCTGAGGAGTGAAAGTATGACAGTAGCAGCGCGGCAAACCAAAGCACAAATGCTGGAAGTAAAGTTGCAGAAGTATTTGCAAGCAGCCGGATTTAAAGATTTGCCGCTTTATATAAGTTGCGATCTGCGCGACGATTCTTTAATGGTAGTTGGAGAACATCCCCGCAGTTTAGTTCTCAAAGCCAAACCGACTTTCGCAGTCCTAGAAGCAGCAATTATTGAAATAGAAGAATCGTCCACCAACCAACAAAGCATCCAACAAATCGGACTGTGCCTGAAAATCACCGGGCAAAAACAGCCTTATGCTTTCCATTCTTTTACCGCAAACAACCCTGTTTTGTCAAGGAAAAGAACAGTGGAAATGCCGCCGAAAAAAGCCGATCGAAAGCCAGCAGAAATAAAACTCCCGATCGCAGCAAATGAGGCAGATGCAGCCCAGGAGATGGCGTTAGAAAAGATCGAACCAGCGGCGGGGATTGACGAAGAATATTTTCCCGATTTTTCGGAAAAAAATGATAGCGACTCAGAAACAGTTGCATTTAAAGTAGCAGCAATTCCGGCAAATATCGCGGACAATCCCTTCGATCCGCTGGATATGGAACCCGTAGAAACAGGGGAACTAAAATCAAAAATATCGCCGTTTACGATGCTGGCTGTAGCGGGAATTACCAGCCTCGTAGGAATAATTTTAGCTAGCGGTTATTACGTGCTGAGTCGCCCTTGCGTCATTGGAGAATGCACGGCATTAGCGAATGCCAAACAGTTGAGCCAGAATTCGATGAGGACGCTGAGAACTTCAAAAGTTGCTAACAGCCCTGATGAAGCGCGATCGCAGTTAAAACAGGCGATCGACCTTTTAGAACCGATTCCACCTTGGTCATTTCATCGCGGGGAAGCTCAAACAGCCCTAGCAGAATACAACCAGCAAAGTCAGAACTTAAACTCCGCGATCGACGCTGCCAAATTCGCCACATCAGCAGCGCAAAAAACTCAAGATCCGCCTGTTTCCGAACAGCGGTGGCAAGAAGCAGAAGCACTTTGGGAAAGCGCGATCGCCCAACTCGGAGAAATTCCCGAAACCAGCCCCGTTTATCCGTTTGCTCAGAGAAAGGCGAAAGAATACCGGACAAATTTAGCAAGTTCAAATCGCCGTTTAACTGCCGAGCAAAAAGCCGAAAAAACCCTGCGCGAAGCCAAAAGTACAGCTCAAATTGCCGAAGCTCTCGAAGCAGTAGCCCAGTCAGCAGAAAGCTGGGAAAAAGTACAAATCAATTGGGAAGATGCGCTATACAGGCTATCAGAAATTCCCCGCGGCACGACATCCCACGAGCAAGCACAAGTCTTGGTTCCTAAGTACGAAGCCAAACTATCGCAAGCCCGCGAGCGCAAAAATGTTGAAGGAATTGCCGAAGAAGCTTACACTCAAGCAGTTACTTTAGCAGCGGAAGCCAGAATTTTAGAAGGGAAAAACGGCTGGTTTAAAGCAGCGGAAAACTGGCGGCGGGCATTGAGTTACGCCGAACAAGTTCCGGCGGCAACTGTTTATTCTCAAAAAACTAAGCCTTTAATCGGGGAATACAAAAATTCATTGCAGCAAGCAGAAGTGAAGTTGCGGGAAGAAAGAAACCTGCAAAAAGCGCGTGCCGATTTAGATAGAACTTGCAAAGGCAGCCCCAAGATTTGCGACTATACTGTTAGCAAAGATTTGATTGCCGTGCAGATGACTCCCGATTACGTGCAGAAATTGCAAAAAACGTTCATCCAAGCGGAACAAAACAGGGCGATTAAAACTCGCCAAGCTGTAGAAAAGCACGTGCAAACACTGCAAAAAGCTTTAGAGGCGATCGCGGAAAATGCGAAAATTCCGCTGCAAGTTTACGATAGCGAAGGCAAGCGCATTGGCAGTCACGAACCCGGTTAAACGATCGCGAGCGGAGACGCTCGCACTACCAAGGATCGACTTGCAACCGCAGATAACGGCGGATAAACGCAGATAAACGCAGATAAATTTCATCAATCGATCGACTGTCAACTGTCAACTGTCAACTGTCAACTGTCAACTGTCAACGATCGACTGTCAACTTAACAGCGGTAGATGAATGATAAATTCTGTTCCTTCTCCGAGGGTTGAATTTACTTCGATCGACCCTCCATGTTTTTCTACAATAATTTGACGGGCGATCGTCAGCCCTAACCCGGTTCCTTTCCCTACTTCCTTGGTGGTAAACATTTCCTCAAAAATTTTTTTCTTGACTGCATCGCTCATGCCTTTACCGTTATCTGCGATTTTAATTAATACCTGTTTTTGATCGGGATCTGTCTTAGTTTCGATCGTAATTTGACGAGCAATCTTTTGATATTTGTCTCCGATATGGGGATCGTCTAAAGCGTCGATCGCATTTGCCAACAGATTCATAAATACCTGATTTAGCTGCCCTGCATAGCACTTCACTGGAGGTAAGTCGCCGTAATTTTCGATCGTTGCAATTTCTGGGCGAGATTTAGAAGCTTTGAGGCGGTGTTTGAGAATCATAATCGTGCTTTTGATACCGTCATGGATATTGCAGGTAATAGGGAGATCGCTATCCACGCGGGAAAAGGTTCTGAGGCTAGTGCTGATGTTCTCGATCCGCTTGATTCCCTCCTGCATGGAAGCAATTAACTTCGGTAAATCTTCGCGGATATATTCGAGTTCGATGGTTTTAATTTCATTTTGAATTTCTGCATCTGGTTCGGGGTACTTTTGTTGGTACAAATCTAGCAAGCCAAATAGATCTTTGATATATTCTAAAGCAGGTTGAATATTGCCGCTGAGAAAGCCCACGGGGTTATTGATTTCGTGAGCCACACCAGCCATCAAATTACCTAGGGCAGACAACTTTTCGGTTTGGATAATTTGCAATTGAGAAGCTTGCAAGTCAGCGGTTTTACGAGCTACTTCCTCTTCGAGATTTTTAGTTAAAATACTTAACTGCAAATGAGTTTTCACTCGCATTAATACTTCTTTCTCTTGAAAAGGTTTGGTAATGTAGTCTACCGCACCGAGTTCAAACCCTTTGACTTTGAGATCGACTTCAGACAGGGCCGTCATAAAAATGATGGGAATATCGCAGGTTTTAGGATTGGCTTTCAGGCGCTTGCAGGTTTCAAATCCATCAATACCCGGCATCATTACATCCAACAAAATTAGATCGGGAAGTCTGCGATCGACTTGCTGCAGCGCGCGTTCTCCACTCGTTGCGATCGCCACAGCATAACCCACCTGACTCAAGGCCTCGGAAATCACTTCTAAATTAGTAGGTGTATCATCAACAATTAAAATTAAGCCTTTTAAGTCTCTCTTCACGATCTAGTCATCCTTTATATTATACCTGAGTGAGGTGTTCTTGAATTAATGCTTCAATTTTTTCAGATTGGAATTTCTTTGCCAGTTGTTGAATTTGTTGGATAAATGGCTGATAGCGATCGTCCTTTTGTCCGATTTGCGCGGCAGTTTCTGCTAGTTGTTTTAGCAGCCCATCTTGGGCTAATTCCAGTAAAATTTGCAAGTCGGCAGCCGGGGGAACAGCCAACTTCGCACAGTCTGCTTCTGGGCTGACAACTGCAGGATTTGTATCCGATCCGGTTGCTTCATACTTCCATGTAAGTTGCAATTGTTGGGCGATCGAAGTAAATAACTCCTCTGCTTGAACGGGCTTTACCAGAAAATCATTGCCGCCCGCATCCAAACTCATTTGTCGGTCTACTTGCATCACTGATGCCGACGATACTATTACTGGCAAATGCGACAGTTGTTCGTCGGCGCGCAATTGCCGCAACATTTCCAAGCCATCCATCACGGGCATTGCTATGTCGGTAACTATCAAATCGGGTAGTTGTTGTCTGGCTTTCTCTAAGGCTATTTGACCGTTTTCTGCTTCGGTAAAGGTGAATCCTATCGGTTCGAGTAGATTGACGACAACCGATCGATTTTCCCATTTGTCATCGACGATTAGAATATGCCGCGACACTCCTTCGCAGCCGGTGATTGTGCGTTCTCGATCGACTGAATTTTGTTGTTTCCAATTGCGAAGCATTGGCACGGCAACTTCAAAGTAGAACGTGCTGCCTTCTCCGATAACGCTATTGACTTGAATTTCTCCACCCATCAATTGCACAATTTTTTGACTGATGGCTAAACCCAATCCGGTACCTTCCGACTGACGTTGCCGATCGCCCACCTGTTCAAAAGCTTGGAATATTTGGTCGATTCGATCGGTCTCAATACCAATTCCTGTATCTTCAATTTGAAATTTTAGGCGGGGAATGGGAACACTTGCAGTTGGCTCTAGCAATTCTACCTTGAAAGTGACGCTGCCTCGATCGGTGAATTTAATCGCATTGCCGAGGAGGTTAATCGCTACTTGCCGGAGTCGTTTTTCGTCTGCTTCGATAGCTTCTGGTAAGTTCGGGTCTGGTTGATAAATGAATTCGAGCCCTTTTTGGTCGGAACGCACTTTACATATTTCTACCACGCCTTCGAGAAAAGCAGGCAAATGAATGAGATTGGGAATAAGTTCTAGTTTGCGGGCTTCGATTTTGGCAATTTCCAACACATCATTAATTAGCGTCAACAAATGGGACCCGCACTGATGAATGATATTGACTCCGTGCCGTTCTTTTTCGGGTAATTCTGGGGAACGGTTCAGAATTTGGGCGTAGCCGAGAATGCCATTGAGCGGCGTCCGAAGTTCGTGACTCATATTTGCCAAAAATTCGCTCTTTGCTTGGTTGGCATTATCAGCAATTTCTTTAGCTTGTTGCAGTTCTAGAGTGCGTTCTGCAACCCGATCTTCGAGTTCTGAAAAAGATGTTTTGAGTTGTGCTGCCATTTGGTTGAACGATCGCGCTAATCCTGCTAATTCTTCGATCTCGTTAATTTCTACGGTGCGATCGAGTTCGCCCGTCGCAATGGCTTCGCTGGCTTGCTGCAATTTCAGAATCGGATCGGTAATCCACCGAGAGGTATAGATACCCAAAACAGTTGCCAAACCCAACGCCCCCAAACAGAGTAGAACAGTGGTGCGAGTGTTGGCATTAATTTCTGCCATGAAATCTGATTCTGGCACGACAATGACACTCAACCAATCGATTCCTTTTTCGTCTTGAATGGTTGAAACTTGAACGAACTGTCTTCGATCTGCTAGCAGAAAATCAAGCTGTTGACTCTGTGAAATTGCACCAAAAGTGCCAAACCGATCGAGAATAGCTTGTGTTGTAGCGCGGATCGCGGGATTCTCAGACTTGGTAGCGGCAATTTGCTGCAAAGTTTTCTCTTTTAGGTCAATAATATAGGGGTCTTTGAGCGTTGAACTCGCAATCAGGTTGCCCGATCGATCGATGATAAAGGTTTGTCCCGTCTGACCCACTTTTAGTGCATTGAGAAAATGATGAATTTTCTCAATCCGCAGGATACTATTTTGCACTCCCAAGAACGCACCATTGTTGTCGTACATGGGTTGGGTTAAAGCAATTGAAGCAGTTTTAATAGCATTACCCAAAAAAGGCTTTGTCCAAGTTGGTTTGCCGGCTTGTTGTGCAGTTTTATACCAGGGTCGAGATCGGGGGTCAAACTTTGGTTGAGTTTCTATCAACGCAGTTCGTTCGCCTCGATTGTCAAGTTGGTAGATTTGGCGCTGAGGTAGATTGGCTTTTGGTGCGACTAAAGCCACGATACCTTTATTCTGTAAATCTTCTACTTGTACGCTAGTGCCGTCATCCAGAGCAATTTGAATGAATTCGATCGTATCTTGGCTGACTAATTGCCAAAAAGTCCGTTCCAGTTTGGTGATATCCGTTAAATCTAGCTGACCCTCTCTAGCAGCCGAGACGAACCCTTGTCCGGCAACATAAGGTCTTTCCAAATAGTTTAGAACTTGCAGGTTAATGCGATCGCTCATTTCTTTGCGCAACTGACTGGAAACTTCATTGACTGCTTTCTGCCCGTTGCGCAGGGACAGATAGCCTGTCAGTCCGACTGTCGCAAAGATTTGCAACACGAACGGAACTACTAGCACCAGTCGTAAAGGTAGAGTTTTAGGGGGATTAGCGTTAGATTTCTTCATGGGTCGCGGGGAGATAGATGTAAATAAAATGGCGAGCGCTTTTGCTGCAAATCCTGTTTTTACGCACTATCCTACTCCGATATTTCTTATAATGGTGCGATCGCGATCGCTAAGTTCCCGATCGCGATCGCCAATTGTCATTTTGCATCGCTCCGCATTTTATTGCATTTAGTTGTTGGTAATTGGTAGTTGGTAGTTGGTAATTGGTAGTTGGTAGTTGGTAATTGGTAGTTGGTAATTGGTAATTGGTAATTAACTCATGACTGATGGCTGCTGGTTCATGTGTCAACAGCGTCATGTTTGCTGTTTTAATTTGTAACAGTTAAAAATCGGGTTCCGCAGCTAAAAGTTCGATCGACAGTTGCATTTGCTCTTTGCCGCGCGTCAAAAAATTTTCGCACTCCTGCAAGCATTCTGCCGCGATCGCAAACTGCTGGAAAACTTCCTCCAAAGGCAATGCACCAGATTCCACTCGATCGATAATAGCTTCAATTCGATCGATCGTTGCTTCGTAATTCCATTCAGGCCGATCTGGTGGCAAATTTATCATGATTTTTCCGCCTCTAATATTTCTACAATTTTAACTTTCAAACAGCCGCGATTCAACCTCACAGTCAACTCTTCTCCCAATGCCAAACCCTCTGTTTGAGTAACTGCAATCCCGTTACTTTGGATTACCGCAGCATAACCCCTTTGCAATACCGCAGCCGGATTCAATGCGGACAATTTTTCTTGCAAAACCTCCAATTTACTTGTTACCTGCTGCAAACTGCGAGAAGTAAAGGGCAAGCGTTTTAAGCGATTTTTCAACAGTTGCAAATGCTCTTCTTCCCTTTGCAATCTTTCTCTAACAGCATTTACTAGAGCGATCGATCTTTGTTGGTGTTGCAAGTACATATCTGCTAAAATAGGTACAGCTTGTTCCGCAGCAGCCGTGGGAGTGTGCGCGCATTTATCGGCAGCTAAATCGGCGAGAGATTCATCTCGTTCGTGTCCGATCCCAGTAATAATTGGAATCGTACAATTCGCGATCGCCCTGACAACTCTTTCATCATTAAAACAAGCCAAATCCTCCACAGCCCCGCCGCCCCGCCCTAAAATAATTACCTGAGCCCTACCGTCCAATTCTACCCGTTCGATCGCCCGAACAATCCCCGCCGCCGCCCCTTCTCCTTGCACTGCAGTCGGCGACAGCAGCACTTGCAAACGGGGATATCTTTGAGCTAGAGTGCGCTGAATGTCGCCCCAAGCAGCAGCGGTGTCGGAAGTCACCACCGCCACAACTTGCGGGTGTGCGGGAATCGGGCGCTTGCTGACAGGATCGAAAAAACCCTCAGCCTCCAAGCGGGCGCGCAATTGCTGCAAATGCAGAGCCTGCAATCCTTCCCCAGCCGGCAGCGATTGCCAAACAGTCAACTGGTACTCGCCCCGGTTTTTGTAAATCTTGAGGCTGCCCAAAACTAGCAATTGTTCTCCTTTTGCCGGCATTTGCGCCAATTTCGGGCGCTGAGAATTCCACACCACGCAGCGAATTGCAGCACTTTTGTCGGGCTCTGTAAGGTTGAAAAAGCAGCCGCTGCGGTGATCCGAAACACTCGACACCTCGCCTGTCACCCACAGCAATTGCAAATAGCGATCGTTCTCTAACAAGTCTTGCAGGTAGGCGGTCAATCCGGCAACAGACAGGGCTGTCTCGGCAAAAATTCGATCGGGAATAATGGCACTCATGGGATTTTAGATTTTAGATTGATTAGATTTTAGATTGATTTTAGATTTTAGATTGTTTTAGATTTTAGATGATGATGGGTTAGTATATTTAAGGAATTTGCGTGCGGGTCGATCGTCTTCTTCTCATCATAGGGTTAAGTAACCCAGATTTAGTATGACAACTGTTATCAACTGTCAACGATCGACTGTCAACTGTCAACTATCAACTGTCAACTATGACTTCTATGACTTCAATGGATGTGCTGCGCCAAGAGGCGGCCGCGATCGGCATTACCGAAACAGAAGCTAAAAAATACGGCAACATTCGACACAGAAGAACTTGGTCTCTGGCGATCGAACACTACCTATCAATCCAAGGTTTAGCAGATAAAATAGAACCGCCTGCAACGCCCCAGCAGCCGGATTCCTCGCATTCCCATCCCGATCTGGCTGAGGGGAATGAGGTTAATTTAAAAGATAGTGGCATTCAGCTAACTGTCGATCGCTGCGAATTTATTCCCCCTGCGGATAGTCTAAAAGCATCACCGACAGAAAGTGTTATTTCGCCCAAACTGGCAGTAGAAGAAACCGGGCGATCGGGCGATTATTCCGCACGCCGCAGCATCCCAAGTCGAGGTTTTCAACAAGTAGTTCACAACCACATTAAAGCCTTAAAAAGCGCATCATCATCCCGTACAGATTTGCTAGATTCACACTTTAGCAATTGGATATGTCCCGAGTGCCACTTTGAAGTCAAATCTGATTGTTATCTTTGCGGTGGAGAGGGGGATGTAGGTGACATTGAAGCTATTGGCTGGACGCTAGCTTACATGGAATTGTTGGGTTGTTCCGTTAAAGAAATAGAACCGCTGAGAAAATTGTCGCCTGCATTGGATGTTCTGGAAATGAATTTCAAAGTTTGTGTTGCTATTAAAGAAAGTAGCGAAGTTTTAGCGCGAACTGAGAAATGGATAGGTCGATTTTAGATTTTAGATTTTAGATTTTTAGGAAATTTGTTGGGATTTGCGATCGCACTTTTTCTTCCACATAACTCAAAATTTTCTCGATCCTATTTTCCCAGGAAAATTGCTTGACAAAATTCATTGTTTCTGAATAACCTGCTTCTTTTCTCGGATATTTTACCAAACAATCTCGAATGCTTTGGGCGAATTGCTGCGGGTTGTCAGGTTCGCACCAAGTAGCAGCAATTTCGCTCGATTTAAATTCCATTAAAGATGCAATTTCCGTCGCAACAATCGCAGTTCCCGATGCCATGTAATCGAAGAATTTTAACGGAGATGTGAAAGTTGCTGCTGGTGTCAAACAGTGGGGGTGAGTTAAAACATCTGCTGCTTGCAGCAAGCTAGCGAGTTGATTTTGGGGGAGGTAGCCGAGAAATTTTATGTTGTTAACTCCTTTGTCTTTAGCTAATTGTTGGTATGCTGTTACTTGGGATAAATCGCCACCCGCGATCGCAAATTGAATTGATGGCAGTTCTTGTGCTACATCCACCAGCATATCGACTCCTTTAAACGGGTAAAGTCCTCCCGCATAAACTGCTAAATATTCGCATCCATCTGTTAATAATTTATCGCGCCAATTCCGGGCATCGTCGGTTTTTCTGGCGAGAAATAAATGATTGAAACCGTTGTGCAATGTAATTATTTTATCTGGCGGCATTCCGTTGGCGATCGCGCTATTTCTCACGGTATCGGCAACAGTTACCGCAATTTGAAATAGAGGATTGCTAACAATTTCTGGCTCGAATTTTTTGTCTTCGTGGTGGTGTTGTTCGTAAATAGCGGGAATGCCGTTTTTAATTGCAGCTTTGACAAAGTTCCAATCGCGGGTGTGGACGATTTTAGTGGATTTTAGCAGGTGGATGGGTAAGTAGTATTTTGATACTATTGTACTCGAACTCGTCCACTTGCTGTTTGTCAGGTCGATCGGCCACGGCATGGGTAAATCGGCTACTTTTAATTTATCTTGAAGGTTGTAGATTTGGGCGAGTTTTGCATCGGGTTTTCGCGGTTGAAAGGGATGGATGAGATCGATCGGATTTAAAGCTTTCCATCCTTTGCGGAGATAAACTAAAACAGTTGGATAACCGAGATTTGCTGCGGCATTGGCAGAATGCGCGACTTGAACTAAGCTAGCTACATTCGGCTGCGGCAAGATATTTCTGGTAAAAAATACATACATTGGGAATTGGGAATTGGTAATGGGGAATGGGGAATTGGTAATGGGGAATTGGGAATTGGTAATGGGGAATTGGTAATGGGCGGAGCGTAGCGGAGGGAATTGGTAATGGGGAATTGGTAAATTATCGCACAGCTCCAGGGTGAAGCATATGCCTGCCGGCAGGCTACGCCAACGGGTATAAAATCTAAAACTTATTGCAAATCTTATCGCCCGAATGCTTCACCCCTACAGTTATATAAAACAATTATACATAACCGCTAATCTTAACGGGATATCAACTGTCAACTGTCAACTGTCAACTGTCAACTATCAACGATCGACTGTCAACTGTCAACTGTCAACTGTCAACTATTTTTGAGCAGATTGGCGCTTGATCGTGCATTCAATAAATTCTAAAGTTTTGAGAATATTAGCAGCAGAATGATAGGATTCTCTAATTAATTCGTCCCTTTCTTCGGGAGAATCTACCATTTCATCAGCTAGCAATTTCAGAAAAGCAATCATCGGCGTCAAGCGGGTGCGGATTTCGTAAGAACCTCTAATTAATGCTTCATCGCGAGCAGTTTCTTCGGCAAATTGCATGGAATACAATCTAGTGTAGTAACCTCCTTTGGTAAGCAATTCTTCGTGACAGCCAATTTCTACTATTTGTCCCCGATCGATCACGGCAATTTTGTCGGCTTTTTGGACTGTCGAGAGGCGGTGGGCAATTACTAATGTCGTGCGATCGTAACTTAATTTTTCGATCGCGGCTTGGACGTACTTTTCGGAAACAGTATCTAGCGAACTTGTTGCTTCATCTAAAATTAAAATTTCCGGGTTTTGCAGCAGGGCTCTAGCAATCGAAATTCTCTGACGTTGCCCTCCAGATAATATCACGCCGCGATCGCCAATCTGAGTATCCAATCCGTGCGGCAACTGTTCGATAAATTCGTAAGCATTAGCTCCTTTTGCTGCTTCCACAATTTCCTCATCAGTCGCTTCTTGCTTTGCATAAGCAATATTATCCCGCACCGAAGCATTAAACAAAAACGTGTCTTGGCTGACGATTCCCATCGCTTTGCGCAGGCTTTTTAACTCGAAATCGCGCAAATCCGTACCGTCGATCGCGATATTGCCTTCCGTAGGATCGTAAAATCTTGGCAGCAAATCCGCCAAAGTTGACTTACCCGATCCCGAACTTCCAACTAAGGCTAAAGTCGTACCCTGAGGTAAATATAAATCGATTCCTTTTAAAACTAAATTTTTATGATTGGGATAATTGAAAGATATATTGTTAAAATGAATTCCCGTTCGCAAGCGAGTATAGGGTATGGAACCATTGAGCATAAATGGCTTGTCGTCGCACCTTAAAAAATCGTTAACTACCTCTACGCTAGCCGATGTATTAGCAAATAAACTGCGAGAACTGTTTAACTGAGATATCAAGGGAATTAGCCTAAAAAGCACTAACAAATATGTCAGCAAGACTGTAGAAAGCGATTCAATTTCGTTAGCAAATATTGTCCGACCTATAAATACTATTAAAATAATAACTAACAAATTAACAACTTCATTAATCGGGGCGATCGCTGCATAGTTTACTTGTGCTTGAAAATCAGCTTGTTCCCGCCTTTGAATTAACTGCACGATCCGCTGGTATTCCTTTTCTTCGTTCCCCGTTGACTTCACCAGCCGAATCCCTGTTATTGTTTCCAGCACCCTCACAGAATAATCCTTGGACATTTCGGATAGCTGGTGGCCGAAATATTTAGAACGCAGAATAATATACTGATTTGTCCAAGCGACTAACGCCAACAAAACTGTAGATGTCAGCGTCATTTTCCACGAAATTGAAAGCAACAAACCTACAAAAACTAAAACAGTAATTGAGGTAGTAAACATTCCTATAGCCGTACCAACTGCACTGGCAGTTCTGCCAATTTCTCCACCCAACCTATTAATTAGATCCCCGACTTTACTTTTAGAATAAAAATCTAAATCTACTTCTAGCAACAATCGCAAACCTGCTTCTCGCAGATCGAATGTTAAAGAGCGCGTCAGAGAAGTTGCTAGTAAAGTATTGGCATAACTCGCAATATTTTTTAAAATAATTGCCATCACAATTGCTGCCGTCATCAACACCAAACGATGATTTTGAGGCATCCCCTCAAAGGGATACATCAAAGTTTGAATTAAAGGTGGAGCGCCGCGCAACTCGATAGCTTCCTCCAAGAAACTTAAAAGCACGGGTACAATCAAAGTAGTGCTTATACCGTTAAAAAAAGCTCCAGAAAATCCCAGCAGTACAGTCAACACAATCCTGCCCGGATATCGTCTGGCAAATTTTAGGAGTAGCTTATTGGCAGACATGAAGCATTCCCAGATAAACAGTATGGCAAATCGCAACTTTCGTTAATTACAGCTAGTTAGTATTCCTCCATTAACTCTCGTAAAAATTACATCTATATACCTGCAAGTATATCGGAAAGTATCGGTGCCATTGCTTGAATGCTGTATTTTTGCACGCATCTTTCGCGAGCTTTCATTCCTTGACAATTAGCAGCAGGTAGATTTTGAAATATCCATTGAATTTCTCGAGCAATTTGGGCGGGAGAATTCGGATCGACTAAATAACCCGTGCCGCCTAAAATTTCTGGAATATCTCCTACTCGCGACGCCAAAACAGGCTTAGCCATTGCCATGCCATCTGTCAGTTTGAGCGGAAACTGAGCTGCGGCGGTGAGAGTGTCTCGCTGGGGAACGACGACAATATGAGCTGCCGCTACAATTTCAGGCATCTTCTCGACAGGAAATTTGGGCATTTTAACAATCCAACGCTTCCATTGTTTCACAAGTTTATCATCATAATCATCATAGGGACTTCCCCCCACGATCGCTAACTTTAAATCTGGCTCATTTAACTGTTCCAGGGCTGTCAAAACATCCTCAACACCTTTGTGAGGGCGGGGAGCTCCGGGAAACATTAAAATTCTATACCCGGACAGGCCGTAACGCTGCCGGCTCAATTCAGGATTGTATTTACTGGGGTCGAACATTTCAGTATCTTTGCCGTTAGGTAAATATATCCCGCCAAAACGCTGTTTTAAAAACTTGGTATCTACGGTAACAGCATCTGCCCGAGAAATTAAACTTTCCATCCACTTGATGTATAGTGGGTGATCCGGTTCTCTTAACTGACCGTGTTTTTTGAAAATATCTCGATAAAGTTGTTTGAAAGATGGGCGGTATTTCCAATCGTCTCCCCCGTACCAGCTAAGTTCCCAATCGTCGATATCTAAAATGACGGGACGGCAAGTTGGCAGTTTTTTTAGCAGGGACAAACCAAAACTTGTAGGTTTAGGTTTGACTGCATAAATAATATCTCCGTCTATTTGGTTCCAAATTTCTCGAACGGCCATCAAAAACTCTGGATAATTCCGCCCGGATACCCTACGTACCGGGATGTTTTTCGGAGGAATAGCGTACAATTCTTTGCCAAATTGAAATCCGACTACTTCAACTTCACAGTTAAGTTGAATCAGCACTTGAGCGAGCAGAAAAGCTCGAATTGCACCTCCTCCCGATAAGTCGCCGGTAACTAATGAAACTTTCACTTGTAATTTTGTTTTAAAAGTTGTTTCATTTTCCTGCTTAACCGCTCTTTTGTCAAGGTTGGCAAATAAAATAACATTTTTTTTAACGAAATTCTCGGATCTTTTAGCTCTAAAATTTCTGCGATTTCTTGCTTTAACTTGATTGCCTCGGATGCTGTCCGCAAGTAAAGTTGCGGGTGAATTAAGGACAACTGACAAATGTTAGTTCGATCGGCCTGTTTTTGCAAGTCTCGATTTGTTGCTAAATATTCTCGCTCGGCAAATATAAGTATATTTTGCGCGTAGTACCATTTAACCTTATCATTTTGCCATATTTTGGGTCTCACGCAGTCGATCGCTGTATAGCCTTGTTCTTGAAATAGTTTCGCCCAATAGTCTGGCCACTGTTCGTTGAGGTGATTTGTTCCCCCTTGCAAAGGTACGGCTGCGGAAAATAAAATAACCGGACCTAAATTCACTAAAGAATTAACAAAGATTTTTGCACGTTCGGGCGGTAAATGTTCGGCAACTTCCAAGGAAATAACTAAATCGAATTTTTGGTCTATTTGCACAGGCTGGTTCAAATCGAATGCTAAAAATTTGTCCGCCGGAATTTCTAGCATTTCCAGGTCAACCCAATCGCCTTCTATTCCTAAAATATATTCTACGCCCAATTCTTTGAACTCTGCCAGCCAAGTTCCCGTCCCGCAGCCGACATCTATTACTGTTTTCGGCTGCAGGAATTCCCAAAGAATCGGAATAATTTCTTTTGCCGATTCTCGCGAGCTATTTTGCAAGTATTTGTAAAATTCCTCAGTGTAATGTTGCACGACAGCGATGGTTGATATATGAAGTAAATCAGCTCAAATTATTTTAAGCGCCAGGGATTGTTCAGTTGGTTGGGCAAACATAATTTAGCTGCCCGATCGAATATTCTAGTAAAAAGCGTTCTGGTAATGTTCTTAGCGTACTGAGGGCGGTAAGGATAAGTGCAGTGCATTACTTTTATGGGTTCGGTTAGCGCATAAACATCTTTCCACTTATCTAGGTAATTGTAAGCAGGCGAAAGTATTTTTATTTGCGGTTTTACCGCTTCTACAGCAGCAGAAAAAGCTCCTTGGTCTTTCAATAATAGCAGGTCTTGGTTAGCTAATACTGCATTGAAATATTTCTTAAAGCTTTGAAAAAACTCCTGAGTATCGCTGCTGTTTCTAAAAGCAATAAATCCTCCGTTATATTGAATGCTATTTTTGTTAAGCGGCAACCCGATAGATTGCAATGTCGAGAGAATATCTTGCTTGACTCTTAATAAATTTGCAGCTTTCTCGATCGCGGGCTGTACGTCCTCAGTTAACACTAAATCAACTCGATCGAGATAGTCAAAGACTTCATCTATCGGCGACAGCAAACAAATATCGCAATCCAGGTAAATAGTTTTCTCAAAAGGAGAACAGTCATGCAAAGCCAGCTTAGCTTTCCTCGAAGCCAAAACAGGATTTTCGTCAGGCGGTGCCGGCAGCAATTTCACATTGCCAAACCCGAGAAGTAAAGGATATAAAATCCGAGGAACTCGATCGATGAAAATTACAATTGGTTCGCGGTGAAACTTCCTGACAGAAGCCAGGAAATGCACGCAGTCTTGAAAAGAGTAAAGACCGGTTAAAATAGTAATGAACCCTCGGGCTGCTAATTTCATTATGTCACTATTTCAGAAAAATCGATCGCACTTGGTGGAATTGAAAACTTAAATACCGCCGTTTCAAAAATAATTGCTGCTGTTCCTGGGAAGTTCCGCACCACCTATAATAAGCGGGGTATGCCGTAACAGTCAAAAAATTGCGCCACTGCAAAATCGTGCAGGCATTATTGATTTCCCTGGCTCTAATTTTACCATTTTCCACCATTGCCAAGCGCAAAGTGCGATCGCTCTTCAGGCGAAACAAAGCCGCCATTGCCTCATCGATCGAAGTTACTTCTATATAATCGAGTTCGCTTTTGCGTTCGTTTCGATATGCAGATTCGCGGCCGAGAATAGCCGGAATGCCTGCGTGCCAAGCGTTAATTAATTTCGATGCAGGTTTCGAGTCAAAAGTATTGTTGCCGTCAAAACTGCGAACAGCAACCGCTACATCAACTTCGCTGTAATCTTGCCACCGATCGCACTCTACCGTCTCCCACCGCAAACCTAAAACAGCTAGTTTTTCTTCCCATTCTAACGATTGTAATTGGGGCGCGAGAGTTCCTGCAACGCCGAAAAAAGCAGCATTTTCAAAACGCGAACCTCGGGCGAGATCGCGAGGAATTAACTTAGGCTGTACCCAGAATCTGAGCGCATAACTCTGCCATAAAGCGGGCTGTCGCTGCAACAATTCATCTAGATGATTCTGCACGACGTGCAACTGAGCCCAGGGGTGAGGTTCCCGATCGGCTTTAATGCAAATAACTAGCAACTTTGGTAGCGGTTGCAAATTATTAGGTAAAAAATCTCGGTGCGAAATCAGAATGCCGCGATCGGGAATAAAATCGATTAATTTACAAGGCAATCCATCGCTTTTCAAATGAAGATAAGTTTGTAGTGTCCAGTCATATTTTCCCCTGCCGTACCTGCTGTTCCAAAAACTCATCCACTGCCCGTATTCCTGAGGAATTTCGGGCAAATCTCCCACCGGCCACTGGTTTTTAGGAATGTAAAAATAAATCGGCGGTAAAGTCTCAGTCATTCCAGACAGCCTGTAACTGGGCGATGATTTACCAGCCAATATTCTATGTTAATTATCTCCATCAGGATTTACGCAAAAATTCCTGTCAACCTGCTATCTTTCCGAGTCAGGCACGTGCTGTATTGGTGTTAATAATCGCCTAAAAATTTTAAGATATCTCGTTTTTATCCGAGTCTCGATCCCCCTAAATCCACGCCACTTGCTCGACTTGGGGAGGCACGCCACTTGCTCGACTTGGGGGGACCCCAAGATCGCAGTGGCTCCCCAAGATCGCAGTGGCTCCCCTTAAGAAGGGGGACTTTTAGAGGCTTGTTGCGGGGACTTTGAGGCTCTTTCTCCGGGCTTATTGCGGGTACTTTGAGGCTCTTTCTCCCCCCTTTTTAAGGGGGGCTGGGGGGGATCTCTGGAGGATCTATGAAAATTCATGTCAGTGAGTCCAGTCCCAAAAACTATGACTCCAGTTATCTCGATAATTAAAAACTCCTTGCCATTCGTAAAAATGTACAAAATCCTTCAGATTAATTGCTTGGCGGGCATCTCTCATCATGTAAAGGGGTTTTTCCCCGTAAAAAGCAGCCCACATAGTATAACTGCTAGGCGGCCCGATGATATAATCGCACTCGGACAAAGCATACATATCTTCGATTAAATGACCGCTGCCAAAAACAAAGTTAAAATCTTTAAATAATTGCGGTTCTTGTTGGACATTAGAGCAAATTAAAAATTTAATGCTGTTTTTGGTAAATAGTTTGACTGCGGCCTTCATGACTGCGATATACTGCTCGATCGCATAAAAGTACCTGCCATTTTGGTGTCGATCGTAATCTCCTTGACGGATGTGAATTCCGATGATAATATCGGCATTATTTTTGAGAGGTGCAATCAGATTATTGACATTAATTTTATAGGGTTCGACGGGCATGAAGTACGATCGGATCGGGTCGGCGTGTTGGCGCAACTTGGGCAGGTCTTCTACAAACCATCCATCTCGGAACAGCCAGCCTGTAAAACAGATAATTGCAGCGCGATCGAGCTTTTCTGTCTCCCGATATTTGTTCCAGCTAAAAGGTTCTTTCCTGGTAATTTCTTTGGTTGTTAATAGTTGTCGATCGCTTAAATACTTAATAAATTTATAATATTTATTTCGGATAAATCTGTTGCTATATGTAGTAAAATAAGGCGCAGGGTAACAGCATAACAAATTGTTTGCAGTACCTGCAAACAATTCTGCATATTCCTCAAAAGCCGGATTGAGAACAGTAAAATTATGTTCGATAGCCCAAGCAATAAAATGAGCAAACAGTAGCAGTCTGTTGCCCAGTTGTCCCGATTTAGCAGCTACGATTAACATTGTTTTTTAAGAGTGCTACATACTACGCGCTTTTTCACAGTCCGGCAGGGGTTTAAACCCCTGCCTCAAAGCTAAAGTCCTCTAAAAGAGGACTGAAATTAAGCAGGATTTAGTTCGGTTTTGCAGTCAGTTTTAACGCTCGATTTTGCACCTTTCTCAATCAACCTGTAGGGGCGGGTTTTTCAACAGCCTTAAACGTAGCAAACAGGTTAATAAACCCGCCCCGCCCCCACTTTATACTTGCCCGTGGCGTTTTTGGTGCCACTGCCAAGCGTGAGTTACAATATCCTTAATGTCGGGATATTCTGGAGACCAACCGAGGGTTTCGATCGCCTTTTTGCTGCTGCCAACCAAAGCAGGCGGATCTCCGGGACGCCGATCGCACTCCACAGCTTTAATCTCTTTTCCCGTTACTTGGCGCGCTGTTTCTATCACTTCTTTCACTGAAAAACCGCCGCCGTTTCCTAAATTAAAGAAATCCGATTTGCCGCCATTTAACAAGTATTCCAATCCCAAAATATGCGCCGATGCCAAATCGTTTACGTGAATGTAATCCCGAATGCAAGTACCGTCAGGAGTCTCGTAATCGGTGCCAAAAATTGCGATCGAATCTCGCTTTCCCAAAGCAGCAAACAACACCAGCGGGATCAGGTGAGTTTCTGGGTTGTGATCCTCTCCCAACAAGCCGCTCGGATCGGCTCCCGCCGCATTAAAATAGCGGAAACAAACAGACTTAAAATTGTAAGCTGCGTCAAAATCAGATAAAATCCGCTCTACCATTAATTTAGTAGCGCCGTAGGGATTGATCGGATGTTGCGGGTGATCTTCTGTCAGCGGAATTCTCTGCGGTACGCCGTAAGTAGCGCAAGTAGAAGAAAATACAAATTTGTTCACTCCGGCGGCGATCATCGCTTCCAAAAGCGCGATCGTACCGATGACATTGTTGCGGTAATATTTGGCGGGATCGGTAACAGATTCGCCCACGTAAGCGTAAGCAGAAAAGTGCATAACTGCAGCAATATTGTGAGTAGCAAATATGCTGTCTACCAGCGCCCGATCGCTCGTATCTCCAACTACCAACTCTACCTGCAAAACCTGCTCTGCTAAATCCCTGTGTCCGTAAACTAAATTATCCAAAATTACCACACCGTAACCTGCTTGTTTCAGCGCTAGCACCGCGTGAGAGCCAATATATCCAGCTCCTCCGGTTACTAAAATTGTTGCCTTTTCTGCACTCATTTTGTTTTCCTTATTGTGTAATTTCCACTATTAATTATATTTAGGATTCCGGCCAAAAAACGGCGCGATCGCAAAATCTACCCTGCGGGCGATCGACCGTAACGCGCGCGCAAATTTTTTGCCCCCCTAGGGGAGATTCCTGAAAATTTTAACAACACCTTCAATCGCTAAAATTGAGGCGACCGATTTGAATATAATCAAATATCCGGTTAATTTGATGGCGCTCTTCCTCAGAAATTTTATCATCAGACAAGATAGCAGAAGTCAGGACTAAATGTTCCCGGCGAGTGAGCTTGCCAGATGCCACGATCCGCTCTACCATTGAGAAATTGTTAAGTTCGATCGGTTTTGAGATGTTCGCATAATCAGTCGAGCACTTGTATGTAATAATAATTGCAGCAGTTGGCAATTCTTGACGAACCAGCTTGCTGCTCAGTTCCGCTGCTCAGTTCCGCTGCTCAGTTCCGCTGCCCAGTTCCATTGTATGGCGCGTCTAAATGAGTAGTAAAGTTTTTGCCTGACGCCAACCTTTTTTCCCTCATCCCTCATCCTTCTTCCTTCGACTTAACAGGTAGTTTTCCATGCAAGTTTATCGGCTTCCGGCATTGTCCGACAACTACATTTTCTTGCTGCACGACCCCGAGCGCAATACAGCAGCGGTTGTCGATCCAGCGCAAGCAAAACCGGTCTTGCAGCAAGTGCGATCGCTCAAAGCTCAATTAACGGCAATTTTCAACACCCACCACCACAGCGATCACGTAGGTGGCAATCAGGAACTGTTAGAAAACTTTCCCCAAATTACAGTTTACGGCGGTGCCGAAGATCGCGGCAGAATTCCGGGACAGCAAGTGTTTTTACAAGCGGGCGACTGCGTTGATTTTGCCGGTAGAACTGCTGAAATTCTGTTCGTACCGGGACATACAAAAGCCCACATTGCTTACTATTTTCCCCCCAGCAACTCCAGGGAAACCGGCGAACTTTTTTGTGGCGATACCCTCTTCGCCGGAGGCTGCGGTCGCCTGTTTGAAGGAACGCCAACTCAAATGGTAGCTTCCCTCGGACAATTGCGAAATTTGCCGGACGATACTAGAGTTTGGTGCGCGCACGAATACACTCTCAAAAATTTGCAGTTTGCGCTTACTGTAGATGGAGATAATTCAGATTTGCAGCAGCGTTTTGCTCAAGTTAAGGATGCAAGGGCGCGATCGCAACCTACTATACCATCTTCGATCGGTCTGGAAAAAAGCACAAACCCATTTTTGCGCCTTGATTTTCCCAACCTCCAATCCGCTACCAACAGCCGAGATGCAGTGCAAACTTTCACCCGTTTGCGCGGAATGAAAGATATGTTTTGAAGAGCAAACAAAGGAAGAGGGGGAGAGTGGGAGAGAGGGAGAATTACTAACTGTTAACTGTCTGGTGCGTCGCTACTAGATTGTCGGTTGATGTAGGGAACGGTCGGTGGCGACGCACCCTACAATTATCAACTCAAAATTTTTCTTCCATTCAAAACTCAAAACTCAAAACTCAAAACTCCCGAACAACTCTCAACTATTTAACGCTGTTTGTTTTTCACGTAGCTTTTAAATTTGACGAGCGGTTGCGTCACCCACAGCTCCCGTTGTCTGTATTTTTGCTCGAATTTGAACAGCAAATTAGACTTATTTTTATTTTTGTACAGTTCGTCCTTAAATGGTGTCTGAGACAGAATGTCCAACCATAATTTATTTGGCGTGGGGCTTTCCCACGGTTTCGGTCTGGACATAAAGTGCATCACTTTAGTTGACATATCTTCAGTATCGGGATTGTTCCAGATCCGATCTAATTGATGCCACCTCCTCGCTAAAACTGAGTTGAATGCCCCCTGGTCGCAATCGCCCCACAGGTTAATTTTAGCGTTTTTCATCAAGGTTTTTGACAGTTGTTCTTGTTGCCAAAGCTTCATGTCATAAACTAATAAGCCTGTATTGAAATAAGGCTTTCGGTCTTTAGGATTGTTAGGATTTCCCCAAGGATTGGGCGCGGCTGCTACTGCCATTCCTTTAAGATCCAGGTTCCAAATCGGCTCCAAGCTGCCTAGCACGATCGTATCGCTGTCGAGCCAAATCAGCCTTTCTTGTTCGTTTGTATATTTTTCCGGTTCCAATTTAACGTAGGCAATTCTCGACCCGTTTATGCACAGAAGTTCTTCATAATTAGATTGAAATTCTTGCCAGCCAATTTCATACTTGCAGCAATTCTGCAACTTGTCCTTTTGCTGTGCAGTTATCCCTTTGGATACGACGGTAATTTTTACCGATCGATGCACGACATCTTTGCTAGCATTGAGTTCTACTGACTTGAGCAGTGCTGCTAGACCCAAAATGTACTGTTGACCGCCCGCTATGAATAGGTGCATGGGATTGATTGAATTAAAGGATAAAATTAAATACCAGAAAATTTGCCTACCCTGAAATCAAAGCCGTCTGAGAAAAATGGGGCTGCAGTCCTCTGCTACGCGCTTCTCTCCCCTGCACTCGACCCAATTTTTCGATAAAATTCACAGGACTGACGAATTCCGATCGCCGAAACCGGGGTTTTTACCGAAATTAAAAGCTACAACCACCGTATTGCTGGCAATTATTCAGTTTCAGTGCTGTCTTAAATCCGAGTAGCATTATTGCTTCCAATTGGTTTGTATGTCGGTGTTAATTCGAGAATCAAACCAAACTGAGGAGTTTTGCCGAGATTTGTGTAGATGTTAGATAGCAGCAGGTAGCCCTTAACCCCGATCGCCTGTGCTGCTCCATTCGATCGATTTTGGGATTTTACCATCAAAGGCGAGCTCGTCATCAGATTTTAGATTTTAGATTTTAGATTCTTTTGCTTTTTAGAAAATATTGCTCTTGATTGCCCGCAGCCAACTGTCAACTGTCAACTGTCAACTGTCAACTGTCAACTGTCAACTGCCTTGCGATCGCCCCTCAAACTTCGCTACTATTGAATGTTCGAGTCAAAAACCACTAACAACGATCATGGCCAAGCGCGTCCAATTAGTTTTAAACAAAGATGTCAGCAAACTCGGTAAAGCTGGCGACGTAGTAGAAGTAGCCCCAGGCTACGCCCGCAATTATCTCATCCCCCAAAGTCTTGGATTTCGCGCAACTCCGGGCATTCTCAAGCAAGCAGAACGCCGCCGCGAGGAAGAAAGACAGCGGCAGCTAGAACTCAAGCAGCAAGCAGAAGTTCGCAAAACCGCCCTCGAAGCGGCCGGGCCTTTTACCATCTCCAAGCAAGTTGGCGAAGGAGATGCTATTTTCGGTACTGTTACCAGCCAGGAAGTAGCAGAAATGATTTTCAACTCTACCAGTCAAGAGGTCGATCGGCGCGGCATCACCGTTCCCGAAATTCGCAAAACTGGTACTTATAAAGCTGAAATCAAACTGCACTCCGAAGTTACTGCAGAAGTTGAAATTCAAGTTCTACCGATGTAGCAAGAATTTGGTAATTGGTAATGGGTAATTGGGCATTAAAAATTGGGAATTGCGCCAAAAGATACAAGTACGATCGCGCAATCGAAGTATTGAGAATTGGTAGTAAAAATCACAAATCCAGCATCAATAGCCCAGAATTAATCACCCATTACCCATTACCCATTACCCATTACCCATTACCCATTACCCATTACTCATGAGCGATTTGATGCCGACAAATATAGAGGCAGAAGAAGCGATTCTGGGGGGGATTTTGATTGACCCGGAAGCGATTTCTCGAATTGCCGAACTTCTGCGTCCGGAGTTTTTTTCGATATCCGCTCATCAAACTATTTACAAATCGGCTTTGGCTTTGTTTTTTCAAGGCCAGCCTACAGATTTGATGACAGTTACTACCTGGCTGGCTGACCGCAATCAGTTAGAACAAATCGGCGGGCAAACTAAACTAGCGCAATTAGTCGATCGAACTGTTTCTGCTGTCAATATCGACCAATACGCTATCTTAGTTGAGGACAAATACCAGCGCCGCCGGTTGATTGAAGCCGGTCACAACATCGTCCAATTAGGTTACGATACCGCCAAACCATTAGAAACAGTTTTAGACAGCGCCGAACAAGAAGTTTTTAACATCACTCAAGAACGCCCGCAACAAGATTTAGTATCGATCGGCGAAACTTTAAATGTCACGTTTCAAGAACTAGAAAATCGCAATGAAGGTTTAGCACTTCCCGGAATTCCCTGCGGTTTTTATGACTTAGATGCGATGACAGGAGGCTTTCAGCGATCGGATTTAATCATTGTTGCTGGGAGACCGGCAATGGGCAAGACGGCCTTTTGTACTAACATCGCCCACCACATCGCCGCCGGAGGAAAAAGACTTCCTGTAGCTGTTTTCAGCTTGGAAATGTCAAAAGAACAGTTAGTACAGCGCATCCTTTCCAGCGAAGCTAAAATTGAAAGTAATAGATTGCGATCGGGCCGAATCAGCCAAAATGAATGGGAACCCATCACTGAGGCGATCGGCAATTTATCAGAACTGCCAATTTTTATTGATGATACTCCCAATGTTACCGTTACGGAAATTCGATCGAAAGCCCGCCGCCTCCAAGCAGAACAAGGGGGATCGTTAGGATTAATCTTGTTAGATTATTTGCAATTAATGGAAGGCAGCAGCGATAACCGCGTGCAAGAATTATCTCGAATTACTAGGAGTCTCAAAGGCTTAGCCCGCGAACTCAGCGTGCCGATCATTGCATTGTCTCAGTTGAGTCGAAGTGTGGAAGCGCGGACAAACAAGCGCCCGATGATGTCAGATTTGAGAGAAAGTGGCTGCTTAACAGGTGATAGTTTGGTAACGCTAGCAGATTCTGGAGTACGGGTACCAATTTGTCAATTAGTAGGGAAATCTGGATTCACAGTTTGGGCACTCAATGAAGCCACCATGCAGTTAGAAAAAGCTGTGGTTAGCAATGCCTTTTTTATAGGTGTGAAGCCTGTGCTTCGGCTGCAAACTCGTTTAGGACGGGCAATAAGAGCAACTAGCAATCATAAGTTTTTAACCATTCACGGCTGGCGACGGTTGGACGAGTTAAAAAAAGGCGATCTCATTGCCCTACCTAGATACGTATCGAATTCCTTTATGCAATTCATGAGTAATGCCGAAATAGCCTTACTAGGACATATGATTGGAGACGGATGTACTCTACCTCGCCACGTTATTCAATATACTACTAGAGAAGAAGATCTAGCCAATACGGTTGTAAATCTTGCAATAGAAGTCTTTGGAGAGCGAATCATACCTCGTATTTGTAAAGAACGTGATTGGTATCAAGTTTATCTTCCAGCGGCCTATCCTCTCACGCATAATGTGAGGAATCCTGTAAGTGAATGGCTAGATGCTTTAGGTGTGTTTGGTTTGCGCTCCCACGAGAAGTTTGTGCCCGATCGAATATTTGAACAATCTCAAGAAGCAATAGCTTTATTTTTACGCCATCTCTGGAGTACCGATGGTTGTATAAAAATAGGTACGGGTAAATGTCTTTACCCAAATGTTTACTACGCTTCCAGTAGTGAAAAATTGGCAAGAGACGTTCAGTCACTTTTACTTAGACTTGGTATCAATGCCCGCTTATCTTTAAGCCCCCAGCCAGGGAAAGGGCGAGATCAATATCAAGTTTGGGTAACTGGAAGACCCGATCTATATAAGTTTATTCACTCGATCGGTGCAACAGGTAACTATAAACAGCAAGCTCTGACAGAAATTGCAGAATATATTGAAATTCGTTCTAGCAATACTAATAGAGATGTCATACCACGTGATGTGTGGAGGATGTATGCTGTTCCTGCCATGCAGCGATGTGGTTTAACTACACGTCAGATGCAATCACAGCTTGGCAACTTTTATTGCGGTACAACCCTTTACAAACATAATCTCGGTCGAGAACGAGCTGGCAGAGTAGCTACGATTGTTAAATCTGATGAACTTTTCCTCTTATCCAAAAGCGATATTTACTGGGATGAAATTGCCTCATTAGAAGTAAGTGGCGAAGCGGAAGTTTACGATTTAACAGTGCCTGCACTGCATAATTTTGTTGCCAATGACATCATAGTTCACAATAGCATCGAACAAGACGCGGATTTAGTAATTATGCTGTACCGCGATGAATATTACAACCCCGATTCGCCCGATCGGGGAATTGCAGAAGTAATTATTACCAAACACAGAAACGGCCCGACAGGCACGATCAAACTATTATTTGATGCCCAATTTACCTGCTTCCGCAATCTCGCATCTCCCAAGCGATAGCACTCCCCAAGCAAAACGGCACTTTTATGAATTTCGATAAATATTAAATAAATCTCCAGATTACCAGCTAGGGCGCGTAAAAAGAAATAAAAAGGTACGAAGTTATAACTTCGGTATTTGTCAATCCCAAAAATAGTAAATATTCGGATTGCTTCAGCCAGCGTTTGAAGTTATAGTTTGATAATAATCTGATTGCGGGCAGTAATGCCGCGGGTCGAAAGACCGAGCAGTCGCTCGATCGACCGTTGCCATCGCAACTTGCTGCAATCGGAAGTCACGATCGGGTGCTCTACAATATTCTCAAGCGTCAGCTTCCATGCTGGCAGCAAGATCCCAAAGCTGAGAAATCGGGTGCAGAATCAAACAGACAGTATAGGCTTTGGATCGTTCTTTCGGCAGCAGCCAAAAGCCACAATTCTTTGCGACAATTATTTTGTTTCAGGATAATTCGCTGGCGGCACAAACAGAGCCGATAGCAAGTCAGAGTTAAAAACTCTCAAAAAAAATTGAGAGGGGGAGAAATTAGCTCCCGACTCTAAGCGAGGGCAGTAAACCCGGATTTGGGATCGTGCAAAAGCTCCTCGATAAACTCGCGATCGCCCTAAGTGTAGAGTGTATGCGTAAGTCCCGATCGATTTTTCTTTGCTGGTACCGGGGATAACTTTTACGGATTGGAAATTAATGGGGCAGCAGCCACCAGTAATTCGAGCGTCTATTTACAAAAAGAGCAATTTTTCCGTTTGGGGAATTTAAGATCGTGGTAGATTTTAGCAGAATACAGCGGTTGCATATTGGAAAACTTAACTTGCTAAAAAAAGCAGGCGATCGCGCGGATCGATCGGTTACAGTTGTGGCAAGCGCGGGCGAGTCCGATCGAGAAACAGAATCATTCGATCGGGAAAAATATTTTTTCCCCAGCAATTTTTTAAACGAGTCCATCAAAATAATTAATGCAGGAGTAACTCTGTTTAGCAATCGGCAAGCGAAGTTTTCTCAAATAGAAGCAAACCCCAAGACCGACCAGCAAACTGCAGACAAATTGCTTTTTAGAACCTTCCCAACTTGGTTGCCTAAAATTGGCAGTTGGGGCATCCATCAAAAAATTGGCGGCGGGTATTTCCTAGCAATCGGAATCGGCTTTTTTGGCTCGATGAGCGGATTGCTAATTGCCGACTACTATCAAGGCAAAGGAGTAGAACAACTTAATGACGCTCACCAGCAAGCTCAATTGCTGGGCAATTTTAAAGATGCGACGCTGGCAGCGAAAATGTTGGGTTCGAGCTTCGACTCTTTTGTCGGTGAAAAGGCCAATTTACAATTGCAACAAAATCAATTTATCGAAAATGTTGCTAGTGCCAATAGCTTGCGATTGCAAATAGAAAAGTTTGTTGCCGACAAACCGGCTTGGCTGGCTACCGATCCTGTCGTGATGCAGAATTTATTGCAAAATTGCAGCGACGATTTAGAATTATACTCTCAAACACTCTTGTCAAGATTGCAGGAAATCGAGCGATCGCCACAGTTGCAGCAGGATATAGAGTCAGCCCGCAAATTGCTCTCTACCGCCAGCGGAGAAGGTACAAAACAACTCGACACCCGCCTGCGGGAATTGAGCGTAATTCTCGAAGTTGCCCAGCAGCAGGAACGGCAAAGCGGCACGGTGATGGAGAACGCGCAAGGCATCGAAAAGGCGATTATTATTATCAGTATGCTACTGTCGGTAGCGATAGCAGGAATTGTCGCTTACCGCACCAGTCGGGAGATCGCCAAACCAGCGATCGAGCTAACTAAAATTGCTGAACAAGTAGCGATCGAGTCTAATTTCGATCTGCGAGTACCCGTCACCGCCCAGGACGAAATAGGTTCTTTAGCAATCTCTCTCAACCACCTGATCGAGCGGGTTTCAAAACATACAAAAGAATTGGAAAAAGCGAAAGAAGCTGCCGTGGCCGCTAGTGATGCAAAAAGCCAATTTCTAGCAAATATGAGCCACGAGCTGCGGACGCCTTTAAATGCGATTATCGGCTACAGCCAGCTACTTTTAGAAGACGCGCCAGAGGTCGGCTGCGATGAGTTTGTTCCCGACTTAGAAAAGATTCAAAATGCAGGCAATCACTTGCTATCATTGATTAATGATATTCTCGATTTTTCCAAAATTCAAGACGGTGGAGTGAAATTAGAAATTGAGGAATTTAGTATCGAATCTTTGGTAGAAAACGCTGCAACTGCATCAGAAGATTGGTTCAAAAAAAATGGAAATATATTAGAAATAGAGTGCGATCGAACTGTGGGAATAATGCGATCGGATTATAGTAAAATGCGGCAAATACTGCTAAATTTGCTGAACAACGCCGCGAAAATCAAGGCCAAGCTGTTCGTCGCCCAGGGCAAGAACGACCCCCCGCGTGCCGTACACCGAAGCCGAGCAGATCGTGAAAGCGGTGCGCGCTAACGGACAACCGGTGTGGTTCTTGATGTACACCGACGAAGGCCACGGCTTCCGTAAAAAGAGCAATAACGATTACTTCAACGCGGCAACGATTCTATTTTGGGAACAGAATCTGCTGAACTGATCGACGTATCGAAGCCCGTCGCACGAGGATATCTGCGACGGGCTATCGACTGAGCGCGAACGATGCGCGCACCTGCTCGGTCCTGCCGGCGATCGCGTCCGAGATGGACCGATAGATCCTGAAGAGCCCTCCATCGTCGAGGATCGGGTAGAGCGTCCGCTCGATCTCGTCGCGGGTCAACTGTCGCAGCAGGTCCTGTGCGGCGGACTCTTTGCCCGAGCGGATGACCTTGGGCGTGAGGATCATGAGGAGTTCGGTTTTGATGCGGTTATACCTGTAGGATTTGAACAGCCCGCCGACGACGGGGAGATCGCCCAAGAGGGGGACTTTGGTCGAGCGTTCTTCGTCGTTGGTCTGGATCAGCCCGCCGATGACGATCGTCTCCCCCGTCGCGCACCAGCACCGTGGTCGTGGCAGTGCGCGCATTGGAACGATAGACCGAGAAAGGCGCGGCCCGTGTGCTCGACGTTCGCGCGCATCCACTCGTTCGGATTGAGCGCATACCAGTTGCGCACGAGGTAGCCGGTCGCCACGGCGATGTCGTCGCGCTCGGGCGCGACCTCGTCGTTGACGACGTTCTCGTAGGCGTTCATCTGGAAGGCCGCGGCCGGTGAGACGGCGTCGGCGGGGATGTGCAACGGGGCGGCGAGGCGCATCCACTGGTCGGCCTCGAGCGTCAAGGTGTAGTCGAAGCCGCAGGTGCCCCGGGCCTCGCAGTCCCCGACGATCTCGGCGAGCCGGTCCGGCTCGAGCATGGTCCCGGTGGGGTTGGCGGGGCTGGCGATCAGAAGGCCGCTCAGCTTCTGCTGCTGGTCGAGATCCTCGACTGGCTGCTCGCGCCGCTGATCATCCTGGTGTTCGGCATCGGTCTCGGCTCCAAGATCGCGTCGCGACCGCGCTGACCGTCGGCTTGCAGACGTACATCACGGGTTGCGCCAAGCACTACATGGCGAACAACATCGAGATCGATCGCTTCTCGATCAACGGGAATCGCACCGTCGCCAACAACATCACCGTGGATGGCGTCAACGCCTCGGACAACTTCCTCAAGACGCCGGCCAATGTCACGCTGCCGGTGATTCCGGTCTTTTCCACCGTGCTGGAGCAGAACGACACAAACAAGGACGGAAAGATC